>NZ_JBFAKX010000006.1:0-302028 GCF_040655935.1 Promicromonospora sp. NPDC050262
AAAAGAGTTTATTGATTGCTACGCGTCCACTATGCGGTTCCCGAGTCACGGGCACCAACCCCCTCAACCCCCACCAAGTGTTTGGTGGGTGTGGTTGGGTCGGGGTTGCCTGGTTCTCGATAAGGTTACGGTGGTCATAGCGTGGGGGAAACGCCCGGTCCCATTCCGAACCCGGAAGCTTAGCCCCACAGCGCCGATGGTACTGCCCTGGTGACGGGGTGGGAGAGTAGGACGCCGCCGGACAACCATTCCCGACAGGGGGTGGGAGCAGTCGCAACAGCGACCGACTCCCACCCCCTGTCGGCATTCCCGGACGACACACGACCACCGCAGCCGGCCGTCCGGCACTCAGGCAGGTTGCGGGCCGCACAGCGGCCGCGGCTATCGTGGCGGTGTGAACGCAGACACCACCCGCACTGCCGCGGGCTCCACCAGCACCCAGCCCGCAAGCAGCGCCGACGCGGCGTGGCGCCGCGACCATTTCGTCTCGCTGCTGCGTTTCGCCGAGGCCTCGATCCGCGCGGACGGCGCCGCGTGCTGGCTCGACGACGAGGGTCGCCCGGACGGCTCCCACCCTGTCGAGACGTGGATCACGGCACGTATGGCGCACACCTTCGCCGTCGGGCACCTGCTGGGCGTGAGCGGAGCGGAGGAGTACGCGACGCGCGCCCTCACCGGGCTGCGCGAGGTGCTGGCCGACGCCGAGTTCGGCGGGTGGCTGGCCGCGCGCGGTGAGGGTGACGAGCTCGTCGGCACCAAGGAGGCCTACGCGCACGCGTTCGTGGTGCTCGCGGCCTCGACCGGCAAGGTGGCCGGCATCGCCGGCGCATCGGAGCTGCTCACCGAGGCCCTCGCGGTGCTCGACGCGCGGTTCTGGGAGCCCGAGCGGAACCTGCACCTGGACGAGCGGTCGCGGGACTGGGTGTCCACGTCGGACTACCGGGGCGTGAACGCGAACATGCACTCCGTCGAGGCCCTGCTCGCGGCGCACGCCGCGACCGGGGACGGGCTGTGGCTGGAGCGGGCGTCGGCGATCGGTGACCAGGTCGTCGCCTGGGCCGAGGCCAACGACTGGCGGATCCCCGAGCACTTCGACGCGGACTGGAACCCGCTCCTCGAGTACAACGCGGACCGGCCCCGCGACCAGTTCAAGCCCTACGGCGCGACGCCGGGGCACGGGCTCGAGTGGGCCCGCCTGCTGCTGCAGATCGACGCCGAGGCGGGTACACCCGGCCGCCGGACCGCGGCCGCCGCCGCGCTCTTCGACCGTGCGGTGACGGACGGCTGGGACGGCGAGGGCGGAGGCGGGTTCGTCTACACGACGGACTGGGCCGGCACGCCCGTCGAGCCCCGGCGCTTCCACTGGGTGGCGGCCGAGGGTACCGCCACGGCGAACGTGCTGGCGCGCGTCACCGGGGACGAGCGCTACGCCGAGCTCGAGCGCGAGTGGTGGGCCTGGATCCGAGAGCACCTCGTCGACGCCGAGCACGGGTCGTGGCACCACGAGCTCGACACCGAGAACCGCCCGTCCGGGCTCACCTGGGTGGGCAAGCCCGACGTCTACCACGCAGCCCAGGCGGTGATCCTGCCGGAGCTCCCGCTCACGGGGTCGTTCGCGGCGTCGGCCCAGAAGGCGGGCCGGATCCTGGCCTGACGACGGCGCGCGGGCGGGGCGCGTCCAGGGCGTCGTGCGTGTCGGCGCGGCGGGCGGGAGACAATGGGGCCATGAGGATCTCCGCACGAGCCGACTACGCCGTCCGTGCCGCCGCCGAGCTGGCGGCGGCCGATCACGACGGGCCTGTCCGCGCCGAGGCCCTGGCCCGGGCGCAGGACATCCCGCACCGCTTCCTGGAGGGGATCCTGAGCGACCTGCGTCGCGACGGGCTCGTCACCAGCCACCGTGGCGCCGGCGGTGGGTACCGTCTCGCCCGGCCGGCCGACTCGATCACCATCGCCGACGTGGTGCGTGCCGTGGACGGGCCGCTGGTCTTCGTCCGCGGCAACCGGCCGTCCGACCTGGAGTTCCAGGGGGCGGCCGCGCCGCTCCTGCACGTGTGGGTGGCGCTGCGGGCCAACGTGCGCGCGGTGCTGGAGGCCGTGTCCCTCGCGGACCTCGTGAGCGGCGCGCTGCCGGACGAGGTCCGCGCGCTGACCGAGGGCGACTCGGCCTGGTCGAACTCCTGAACCTGACCGGACGTTGACGCTCGGCCGCACCCGGTCTGGCTGAACTCCGACGGACCGCGGGACTTTCACCCGACCTTCCCGTGCGCCGTTATCCGATCTCTGAGATGCTTGTTGTTTCCGACCGGGTTAGGTGGTTACCTTGACGCGGGCCTCACTTTGCCATGGCCCTGTGTCGTATCCCCCCGGACCTGGAAGGTCACGACCATGAGAACCCTGATCCTGCTGGCGCTCGTCGGCCTCGGCGCGCAGCTGGTGGACGGCAGTCTGGGCATGGCCTACGGCGTCACCTCCACGACGCTTCTGCTGGCTATCGGCACCAACCCCGCCGCCGCGTCGGCGACCGTGCACCTCGCGGAGATCGGTACGACCCTTGCGTCCGGCGCCTCCCACTGGCGCTTCGGCAACGTGGACTGGAAGGTCGTCGCCAAGATCGGCATCCCCGGCGCGATCGGCGCGTTCGCCGGCGCCACGTTCCTCTCGTCGCTGTCGACGGAGGTCGCCGGACCGGTCATGTCGGTGATCCTGCTCCTGCTGGGCCTCTACGTGCTGCTGCGCTTCACGGTGCAGGGCCTGCCGACCCGTTCGGACAAGCCGCTGCGCAAGCGGTTCCTTGCTCCGCTCGGCCTGGTGGCCGGCTTCTTCGACGCCACCGGTGGCGGCGGCTGGGGCCCCGTCGGCACGCCCGCGATCCTCGCGAGCGGCCGCCTGGAGCCGCGCAAGGTGATCGGCTCGATCGACACCAGCGAGTTCCTGGTGGCGGTCGCCGCCAGCGTCGGCTTCTTCGTCGGCCTCAGCGGCGAGGGCATCGACTTCACCTGGGTGCTCGCCCTGCTCATCGGTGGCCTGATCGCGGCGCCGATCGCGGCCTGGCTGGTCCGCCTGGTGCCGCCGCGCATCCTGGGCTCGCTCGTGGGCGGCGTCATCGTGCTCACCAACTCGCGCACGCTGCTCAACAGCGACTGGATCGCCGCCTCCGACCCGGTCAAGATCCCGATCTACGTGGTGATCTGGCTGGGCTGGGCCGCCGCCGTCGTCTGGTCCGTGCGGGCGCACCGCAAGGCCCTGGCCGAGGAGGCCGCCGTGAGCGAGAAGCCGGAGGCCGATAGCGTGTCGGCATGACGTCCGACCAGGTAGCGGTGATCACCGTCTCCGACCGCTGTGCCCGCGGCGAGGCCGAGGACCGTTCCGGTCCCGCGGCGGCGCGGATCCTGCGTGAGGCGGGGTTCACCGACCTGGTCACCCATCTGGTACCCGACGGCGTCGAGCCGGTCCGTGACGTGCTGCGGACCGCGCTCGACGCCGGCGCTCGTCTGGTGGTGACCACCGGGGGCACGGGGATCACGCCTCGCGACCTCACGCCCGAGGGCACGCGCGAGGTGCTGGACTACGAGGTACCGGGCGTCGCCGAGGCCGTGCGGCAGCGGGGCACCGGCGCGGGCATCCCCACCGCGGCGCTCTCGCGAGGGCTGGTGGGCGTGGCCCGGTCCGCGACCGGGACGCGGGCGCTCGTGGTGAACCTGCCCGGGTCGTCCGGGGGCGTGCGGGACGGCCTCGACGTGGTGCTCGGCCTCTGGCCGCACGTCCGCTCCCAGCTCGACGGCGGCGACCACCCGGCTCCCGTGCCGGGGTAGCACCGCCGGGTTCGTGCCGTCAGGCGCCAGCGGCCCGCCGGCCGGGCGTCAGCCGCCCGCGAAGGGCGGGAGCACGTCGACCGTGACGCCGTCCGGGACGGTCGCCTCGTCCGCCGTGGCGCGGGCGCCCGCGACCAGCAGCGCACACTTCGGCAGCACGTCACCGAGGGCCGGGTGGGCGGCGGCGAGGGCACCGCGGAGGGCGGCGACCGACGTCGGGCCGTCGAGCTGTTCGGTGGTGCGCCCCGCGGCCTCCCGGGCGCCGGCGAAGTAGCGGACCGTGATCACTCGGCACGCACCCAGTCGCCCGACTTGCCGCCCGTCTTGCGCTCCAGCCGCACGTCCGCGAGCGAGACCGACTTGTCCAGGCCCTTCACCATGTCGATCACGGCCAGGCCGGCGACCGCGACGGCGGTGAGCGCCTCCATCTCGACGCCGGTGCGGTCGGCCGTGCGGACGGTCGCGGTGACGACGACGCCGTCGTCGGTCACCTCCAGGTCCACCGCCGCGCCGTGCACGCCGATCACGTGGGCCAGCGGCAGCAGGTCCGGCGTCTTCTTGGCCGCGGCGATGCCCGCGACGCGGGCCACGGCCAGCACGTCGCCCTTGGGCACGGCGCCGTCGCGCAGGGCCTGGACGACGGCGGGGGCGCAGCGGACGAGGCCCGAGGCCGTCGCCGAGCGGACGGTCGGCTGCTTGGCGGTGACGTCGACCATGCGGGCCTGGCCGCGGTCATCGAGGTGCGTGAAGCTCACGGCACCAGGGTGTCATGCCCTCACACGGCGCTGCGCCGTGCGGCGATCCGCACCGCGGCGCGGTGCGCGCCCTTCGCGGCGAGCCGCTTGGCGAACACCGCGGTCCCGGCGGCGACGGCCGCGAACACGGTCGCCTGCACCATGTCGAGCTCGGGGTCGTCCGGCTTGTTCGGCGCGTCGTTGCCCGTCACGCCCTTCCAGATCATGCTGACGGCCTTCTGCGCGACCCAGCCGGCCGCGAGCGTCAGGGCGAGAGTGCCGACCTTCTCGGCGAGTGTCTGTTCCGTCTCAATCTTGGCCACCTCCACACCGTAGCCCTCGCGGGCCGACTAGGCTGCATGGAAACGACAGGGGAGCGCCCCGATGGCGCTGAGAGTGCGGAGAGCCGCAGACCCTTGAACCTGATCCGGGTAACACCGGCGGAGGAAGTCGGAGGAACGATGTCGCGTCTTTCCGGTGCCCACGGGGGCACCATCCCTACCGTCGCGGTCGCGCTGTCGGCGGCACTGCTGCTCGCCGGCTGCTCCGGCGGCTCCGGCTCCGGCGACGACGCGTCCGGCGCGGGCGACCCGGGGACCGTGACGCTGGTGACCCACGACTCCTGGGCGCTCGACGAGAAGCTGATCGACCAGTTCGAGCAGGAGTCCGGCACGACGGTCGAGGTCAGCGCCGCGGGCGACGCCGGCACACTGGTGAACCAGCTCGTGCTGACCAAGGACGCCCCGCTCGGGGACGCCGTGTTCGGCATCGACAACACGTTCGCCTCCCGCGCGCTGGAGGCGGGCGTGGTCGAGGAGTACACGCCCGCCGACCTCCCGGAGGGGGCCGAGCAGCTCGGCGGGGCGCTCACGCCCGTCGACCAGGGCGACGTCTGCGTGAACGCCGACGAGGCCTGGTTCGAGGAGTCGGGCCTCGACGTGCCGACGACGCTGGAGGACCTGGCCGACCCGCAGTACAAGGACCTGCTCGTGGTGACCAACCCGGCGACGTCGTCCCCGGGCCTCGCGTTCCTGCTGGCGACGATCGGGGCGTTCGGCGAGGACGGGTTCGAGGACTACTGGGCCTCGCTGGTGGACAACGGCGTCAAGGTCGCCGACTCGTGGGAGGACGCCTACTACGTCGACTTCTCCGGGGCGGGCGAGGGCGGCGAGCGGCCGCTCGCGCTGTCCTACGCGACGTCGCCGGCGTTCACGGTGAGCGAGGACGGCTCGGAGTCGACCACCAGTGCGCTGCTGGAGACGTGCTTTCGGCAGGTCGAGTACGCGGGCGTGCTCGCGGGGTCGGACAACCCGGAGGGCGCCCGGGCGGTGGTGGACTTCCTGCTCACGCACGACGTCCAGGCCGCCCTGCCGGAGTCGATGTACATGTACCCGGCTGACGCCGCCGTGGAGCTGCCCGCCGACTGGCAGAAGTTCGCGCCCCAGGCCGACGCCCCGTTCGAGGTGGACCCGGCCGACGTGAGCGAGCACCGCGACGAGTGGATCGAACGGTGGACCGAGACAGTCGTGGGCTGAGCCGGAGGCGCGGAGCCGCAGGCTCAGCCCACCACGGGTGGAGCCGGAGCCCGAGCCTGACCGGGAGCAGGGGGCACGGCCTCCGGCCCGCGCCCCTGCTCTGGGGGGCAGCGGTCGCCGTCCCCCTCGGCTTCCTCGCGGTCTTCTTCGCGTGGCCGGTGGCGGCGCTCGTGGTCCGCGGGTTCGTGCCCGACGGCGCGCTCGACCTCACCGGGTTCGTCGAGGTGCTCACCCGCCCGCGCACGTGGCGGCTCGTGGGGCTCACGCTCACCCAGGCCGTGCTCGGCACGGCGTTCTCGGTGCTGCTCGGCCTGCCGCTCGCCTACCTCCTGTACCGACGGTCGTTCGCCGGGCGCAGCCTGGCGCGCGGGCTGGTGACCGTGCCGTTCGTGCTGCCCGCCGTGGTGGTCGGCGTGGCGTTCCGCGCACTGTTCGCGCCGAGCGGCGCGCTCGGGTTCCTCGGGCTGGAGGAGTCGCTCGCCGGGATCGTCGTCGCGCTCGTCTTCTTCAACGTGTCCGTGGTGGTGCGCACCGTGGGCGGGCTCTGGGAGCGCCTCGATCCCCGGGCCGAGGAGGCAGCGGCCTCGCTCGGCGCCGGTCCGGCCCGCGTGTTCCGGACGGTCACGCTGCCGTCGCTCGCGCCCGCGATCACGTCGGCCGCGTCGGTCGTGTTCCTGTTCTGCGCCACGGCGTTCGGGGTGGTGCTGGTGCTCGGCGGCGTGCGGTACGGCACCATCGAGACCGAGATCTGGACCCGCACCACCCAGTTCCTCGACCTGCGGTCCGCCTCCGTGCTGTCGATCCTGCAGCTCGTCGTCATCACCGCGGCCCTGGCCGTGTCCGCGCGCGCCCGCCGGCGGCGCGAGGCCGCGCTGCACCTCGTCTCCGCGCGGCGCTCGGCACGTCCGCTGTCCTGGCGCTCGCCCGCCGACGTGGGCGCGGCCCTCGCGGGCACCGCGATCGTCGCCGGGCTCGTCGCGCTGCCGCTCGCCGGGCTGGTCGTCCGCTCGTTCCGGGAGCCGGACGGGTCCTGGGGCCCGGGCAACTACCTGGCGCTCGGCACCACCGGCGAGCGGAACGCGCTCGTCGTGACCGTGTGGGAGGCCACCGCGACCTCGCTGCGGATCGCGCTGACCGCCACCCTGATCGCCCTGGTCGTGGGCGGTCTCGTGGCGCTCGTCGTGTCCCGGCGGCCCCGATCCGTGGGCGCGCGCCGCGCCATCGGCACGCTCGACGGGCTGTTCATGCTGCCGCTGGGCGTGTCCGCGGTGACCGTCGGCTTCGGGTTCCTGATCACCATGGACCAGCCCGTGCTCGGCCTGGACCTGCGCACCTCCGGGCTGCTCGTACCCGTGGCCCAGGCCGTCGTCGCCGTACCGCTCGTCGTGCGCACCGTGCTGCCGGTGCTCCGGGCGATCGACCCCAGCCTGCGGGAGGTCGCCGCCGTGCTGGGCTCCGGCCCGGGGCGCGTGCTGCGTACCGTGGACCTGCCGATCGCCCTGCGGTCGGTCGGACTGGCCACCGGGTTCGCGTTCGCGGTGTCGCTCGGCGAGTTCGGCGCCACGTCGTTCCTCGCGCGGCCCGACGGCGCCACCCTCCCGGTCGTGATCTACCGCCTCATCGGGCGGCCCGGGGCGGAGAACTACGGGATGGCGCTCGCGGCGTCCGTGGTGCTCGCCGCGCTGACCGCGACCGTGATGATGGTGGCGGAGCGACTGCGCGACGACCGCGCGGGAGGAGAGTTCTGATGGCGGGGCTGGAGATCCGGGACGTCTCGGTCCGGTACGGGACCGGCGCGGCCGGCGTGACGGCGGTGGACGGCGTCTCGCTGACCGTGGCGCCAGGCGAGGTGCTGGCGCTGCTCGGGCCGAGCGGGTGCGGCAAGTCCTCCCTGCTGCGCGCCGTGGCGGGGCTGGAACCGCTGGCGGGCGGGCAGGTGCTGTACGACGGCGCCGACGTCGGCCGGCTGCCGGTGCACCGGCGCCGGTTCGGGCTGATGTTCCAGGACGGCCAGCTCTTTCCGCACCGGGACGTGCGGCGCAACGTGGCCTACGGGCTGGAGACCCTGCCGCTCACCCGCCCGGAACGGGACGCGCGCGTCACCGAGCTGCTGGAGCTCGTGGGCCTCGCCGGGTACGAGCAGCGGGCGGTCCCCACGCTGTCCGGCGGGGAGCAGCAGCGGGTCGCCCTCGCGCGCGCCCTGGCGCCGCGGCCCCGGCTGCTGCTGCTCGACGAGCCGCTGTCCGCGCTCGACCGGCAGCTCCGCGAACGCCTGGCGGGCGAGGTGCGGGCCGCGCTCGTCGAGACCGGGACCACCGCCGTGTTCGTGACGCACGACCACGCCGAGGCCTCCGCGGTGGCCGACCGGGTCGGGGTCATGGACCGGGGGCGGCTGCTCCAGGTGGCCGCGCCGGAGGAGCTGCGTACCGCGCCGGCGTCGGACCGGGTGGCGGAGTTCCTGGGGCTGCGCGCCTGACCCGGCAGTCTCAGGCCGCGCCGGCCTGCTGGACGAGCAGCGCCACCTGGGTGCGGTTCTCCACGCCCAGCTTCACCAGCACGCTCGAGACGTGCGCCTTCACGGTCGGGACGCTGAGGTAGAGCCGTCGTCCGATCTCCGCGTTGGACGAGCCCCGCCCGATCTCGACGGCGACGTCGCGCTCCCGGCTCGTGAGCCGGTCCAGGGCGCTCCGGGCGTCCCGCGCCTCGCCACCCCCGGCGGCGACGGTCTCCATCAGGCGGCGGGCGATGTCCGGCGCGAGCACGGGCTCGCCGTCGGCCGCCGCGCGCACCGCCGCGGCGATCCGCGCGGGCGGCATGTCCTTGAGCAGGTACCCCGCGGCCCCGGCGCGGAGCGCGCCCACCACCTCGGTGTCGGTGTCGAAGGTCGTGAGCACGACGACGGCCGGCGGCGAGGGCCGGGCCCGCACCCGGCGGGTGGCCTCGATCCCGTCGACGCCGGGCATGCGCAGGTCCATGAGCACGACGTCGGCCGGGTGGGCGTCGAGCACCTCCGCCACGTCCCCGCCGTCGGGGGCCTCGCCGACCACGCGGATGCCCTCGGCGCCGTCGAGCATGAGGCGCAGGCCCGCGCGGACCAGCGCGTCGTCGTCGACGATCACGAGGCGGGTCTCCATCAGGCCCACGGTATCCGGGCCTCCAGCGTGAAACCAGCAGGTGAGCGGCCTGCGTCGAGCGTGCCGTCGAGCAGCTCCATCCGTTCGCGCAGGCCGACCAGGCCGGTCCCGGGCGCGCCGTCGGGGGCGCGCTCCGGGCCGTCGTCCGCAACGACGACCCGGACCTCGTCCGCGCGCGTGGTCACCGTGACCCGGACGGCCGCGCCCGGCGCGTGCCGGCGGGCATTGGTCAGGCCCTCCTGGACCACGCGGTAGGCGGCGATGGCGACCGCGGGCGAGGGCTCGGCGTCGCCGGGCGTGGTGGACGCCCGTTCGTCGGTCTGGTCGAGCGTCACGGCGGCGCCCACGGACCGGGCCGCGTCCACCAGCCCCGGGATGTCGAGGAGCGTGGGCGGCGGGGCCAGCCGGTCCGACCCTCCGCGCAGGAGCCGCACGAGCTGTCGCAGGTCCTCCAGGGCCTCCGCGGCCCCGGTGCGCACCCGCCCGGCCGCGGCGGCGAGCTGCTCCGGGGGCGCGTCCGGGCGGTACTCGACGGCGCCCGCGGTGGCGGCCAGCAGCGACAGCCGGTGCCCGAGGGCGTCGTGCATCTCGGCGGCGATCCGGTTGCGCTCCCCGGACCGGGCGGTCTCCAGCGCCTGCTCGCGGTCGGCCTCGGCGCGGCGGGCGCGGGCCCGCAGGTCGGCGAGGAGCTGGGCGCGCGCCTGCAGGTAGGCGCCCCAGCCGAGCAGCGCGGCGTGCACGGCGACGTCGCACAGGAGCCACCAGCCCAGGGGGAACGACGGCGGCCGCCACAGGCCCTGCACCGCATGCGCCGCCGTGCTCGCCCCGGCGACGAGGACCGCCGTGCGCAGCGGCGACCACCGGGCGATCAGCAGCACGCCCGACGTCGCCGCCGGCGTCGCGCCCGGCGAGAGCACCGACAGCGCCGCCAGCGTGAGCGCGACGGGGACCGACCGGCGGGCCCACATCAGCGGCAGCAGGGCCAGAGAGACGACCGCGACCGCCAGGTCCAGGAGCTCCAGGGGCAGCGCCTCGGGTCCGCCCGGACGGCGGGACAGCACCGTCGCGAGGGTCAGGGTCCCGAGCAGCAGCATGGCCCCGACCACGGAACGCCGTCGGGGGCGCACTGGGTCGTCGGGTAGGCAGTCCCGCGGTTCGCCTGTCATGGCGGTGACACTACGCACGGCGCGCGGCGCCGGACACCGACCAAGGTCGGGGGTGCCGCTACCGAAGGGTGACCCGGCTCGGTACCACGGACGGATGTCGCGACCGCCCCGGTCGAGAAGGCTGTGACCAGGCGCGACGGACGCGCCGAGGAGTGAGGAGACGTCATGGCCGAGAACCTGGTGACCCGCAGTCCCTGGCCCGCCTGGGTGGTGCCGTTCGCCGCCGCGGCGGCCGCCGTCGTGGTGTGGCTCATCGGTACGGCGCTCGGCGTCGACCCCGAGGCACGGACCGGGGCGAGCGTCCAGCCCGTGACCGTCGTCGCGGCCCTGGCCGCCGCGCTGGTGGCCGGGTTCGCCGGCTGGGGCGCGCGGGCCGTCGTCGGACGCGTCGCGAAGGGCGGCGGCGAGGTGGCGTGGCTCGTGCTGTGCGGCGTGGCCCTGCTGGTGTCGCTCCTGGGCGCAGCCTCGGGCACGACGCCGGCGTCGGTGGCGCTCCTGGTGGCCGAGCACGTGGTGGTGGGCGCCGTCATCGCGCTGGGCCTGCGCAGGGCCTAGTGGTCGTCCTCCTGGTCGAGGACGGACGGGTGCCGGGCTCCCCACTCGGCGAGGGGCCGGAGCGCGGCGACGAGCTCGGCCCCCGCCGGGGTGGGCGTGTACAGGATCTGCACCGGCATGGTCGGCACCACCTCGCGCGTGATGAACCCCTGCCGTTCCAGCTCCCGCAGCCGCTGGGTCAGGACCCGGTCGGAGATGCCGCGCACGTAGCGGCGGTACTCGACGAAGCGTCGTGCGCCGGCGACCCCGGCGTAGAGGATCGCCCCCGACCAGCGTCGTCCCGCGCGTTCGAGGGTGCGCTGGAAGAGCCCGCACTCGTCCTCGGACACGTTCCGGTCGGTCGTCGTCCCAGAAGTCACTTACCAATGGTTAGTCGCTAACCCGGCCCTTGGCAAGGCCCGCCGGGTACCGGACGATGCGGGAGGCGTCCGGACGGATGCCCTGGTCGCGCCGGACACCACCCGGCCGTCGTCCCCCGGAGGACCCGTGTTCGTCGCTTCTGTCATCGTCTCGTCGCTCCTGATCCTGGCCACCGCGTTCAGCGGGTACGGCAAGCTGACGGGCAACCCGCAGGTCGTCGAGCCGCTCACCACCAAGCTCGGTGTGCCGCGGCGGCTCATCCCCGTGCTCGGCTCGCTGCTCGTCGCCGGAGCGCTCGGCACCCTCGCCGGGATCTGGTGGGCGCCGATCGGCATCGCGGCCACCGGATGCTTCGTCCTGTACTTCCTCGGCGCCGTCGTCACGCACGTCCGCGCCAAGGACTGGGCCGGCGTGGGCCCGACGGGTGCCCTGATGCTGCTCTCGGCGGCGGCCCTGGTGCTGCGGCTGCTCTCGCTCTGAGCCGGGCGGTCCGAGCCGGCGCTCTGAGCCGCCGCTCTGAGCCGCCAGTCGGCGGGCGGCCGGATCAGGCCCGGCGGATACCGTGCCCTCATGCCCTTCCACGAGACTCCCGCCCGACCTGACACCGACGCACTGATCGAGGACCTCCGGACCCTGGTCGAGTGCGAGTCGCCGTCGGAGGACCCGGCCGCGCTGGCCCGGTCCGCCGACCTGGTGGCCCGGCTCGGCACGGCGCACCTCGGCGTCCCGCCCGAACGGCTGGGCATCCACCTGAGGTGGCGGCTCGGCGGCCCCACCCGGGTGCTGGTGCTCGCGCACCACGACACGGTGTGGCCGCTGGGCACGCTGCGCACGCACCCGTTCGGCATCGCGGACGGCGTGCTGCGCGGTCCCGGCTGCTTCGACATGAAGACCGGCCTGGCCATGGCGCTGCACGTGCTGGCGTCCCTGGAGGACCGCACCGGCGTCACGCTGCTGGTGACGGGCGACGAGGAGCTCGGCTCGCCGTCGTCCCAGGCCCTGATCGAGGACGAGGCGCGCGGGGCGGTGGCCGCGCTCGTGCTGGAGGCCTCCGCCGACGGCGGCGCGCTCAAGCTGGAGCGCAAGGGCACCTCGATCTACCGCGTGGTGGTCAAGGGCCGGGCCGCGCACGCGGGCCTGGAGCCCGAGAAGGGCGTGAACGCCTCGGTCGAGCTGGCGCACCAGGTGCTCGCGATCGCGGCCCTGGGCGACCCGGCGCTCGGTACGACGGTGGTGCCGACGGTTGCCGCCGGGGGCACCACGCGCAACACGGTCCCGGCCGAGGCATCGGTCGCGGTGGACGTCCGCGCGCGGTCGGTCGCCGAGCAGGAGCGGGTCGACGCCGCCCTGCGGGCGCTGGAGCCCGTGCTGCCCGGCGCCGCGCTGGAGATCGAGGGCGGGATCAACCGGCCGCCGCTGGAGCGGGAGCTGTCCGCGGACCTGTTCGCCCGGGCCTCCCGCCTCGCGGAGGAGGCCGGGCTGCCCGCGCTCACCGGCGTGGCCGTGGGCGGGGCGTCCGACGGCAACTTCACCGCGGGCGTGGGCACGCCCACCCTCGACGGGCTCGGCGCCGTGGGCGGCGGAGCGCACGCCGACGACGAGCACGTGCTCGTGGACCGGATCGCCGACCGCACGGTGCTGCTGCGCGCACTGGTCGTGGACCTGGTCGGGGCCTGACCCCACGTGTCAGACGTACAGGTCACCAGAGGGACCTGTACGTCTGACACGTCAGGGCTGGGCGGGCGGGCCGAAGCCCGTCGCGCCCCAGGGTGACGCCGGCGGGCGCGGCAGCCGGGCGACGAACGTGGCCCGCGCCTGCTGCATGACCCACACCAGGTACTGCCGCTGCTGCTCCAGGCCGTGCGGGTCCAGGTCGCGCTGGGCGCCCGCCCGCTGGTGCAGCAGCGCGAGCTCCGTGGCGGCCTGCTGGTAGTCGGTCATGGCGCGCTCCGCCCCGCGGCCGCCCGCCGCCCGGGCCCAGCGGCGGGCCGCCCGGCGGCCCGGCAGGCTGGACAGCATGCGCAGGTCGTCGTGGGTCACGATGCCCACCGGCCCGTACAGCGGCAGGTAGTGCTCGATGAGCTGGACGATCCGGCGCCGGTCGCGGGCCAGGATCACGACCAGCACGATCAGCACGACAAATCCGACCAGGTAGGCGAACCCGAGGCCGACCAGGCCGAACTTCGTGGAGCCGTTCCACAGGCTGTGGAGGGCGATCGCGCCGAGCAGACCCCACAGGGGCGCCGTGCGGCGCAGCCGGCCCGGTCCTGCCAGGGCCGCGACCGCGACGCCGATCCCCGTCATCGCCGTGCACAACGGGTGCAGCAGCGGCGAGACGACGGCCCGCAGCACGAACACGTAGCCGAGCTGGTCCGACTCGAGGGCGTCGATGAAGTACTGGACGTTCTCCGTCGCGGCGAAGCCGAGCCCCACCATCGCGGCGTAGATGACGCCGTCGGTGGCACCGTTCAGCTCCTGCCGCCGCCACCACAGCATGCCGAACAGGACGGCGCCCTTGAGCAGCTCCTCGACCACCGGCGCGCCGAAGGTCGCGACGAGGTACCAGCCCTCCTCCTCGCCCGTGAGCTCGGTCTCGGTGAGCAGCGACAGCCCCAGCGTGTTCAGGATGCTCGCGAACAGCGCGGCCACGCCCGCGCCCCACAGGAACGCGAAGATCAGCGCGTTGGGCGGTTCCGGCTCCAGCCGGTCCAGCGCGAGCACCAGCGGCAGCCACACCGCGACCGGCAGCAGCGCCAGCAGCAGCCCCACGACGAACGAGGCCCCGCCCGTGACGGCGTCGAACGCCAGGACGAGCAGCAGGCAGACCGAGGCGAAGACGATCCCGACGATCACTCCGACGGGGGCACGCCCGGGGGCGCGACCCTGGAGGATCGCACTGGGATCGATGGCCATGCCATGGGACCCTACCGACTCGGTCCCCGTCACGGCGGGCGAACGGCCGCCCCGCGCACGACTACGCTGACGCACGTGCCCCAACGTGTCGCGCTCGAGCTCGCTGTCCAGGACCCTGCCGGGGCGGTGATCGCCGCCGACGTCGGTGCCCGGCGCGTCGAGCTCTGCTCCGCGCTCGGCGCCACCGGGGGCATCACCCCCAGCGCCGCGCTGGTCGAGGCGGTGATCGACGCCGCGGCGGTGGTCCCGACGTCGGACAGCGCGCCGCTCCTCGAGGTGCACGTGCTGGTCCGGCCCCGGCCCGGCGGGTTCGTCTACTCGCCCGCCGAGCACGACCTGATGCTCCGCGAGGTCGTCCTGTCGGTCGACGCCGGCGCGGACGGTGTGGTGGTGGGCGCGCTGACGCCGTCGGGCACGGTGGACGTGGCGCGCGTGCGCGACCTGGTCGCCGCCGCCGACGACGCCGAGGTGACGTTCCACCGGGCGATCGACGTGGTCGCGGACCCGCTCGCGGCGCTGGACACGCTCGCCGACCTGGGCGTCGCCCGCGTGCTCACCTCCGGCGGCGCGGCCCGCGCGGCCGACGGCCTGGACCGGCTGGCCGCCCTGGTCGAGCGCAGCGCCGAGCTCGGCATCGAGATCATGGCCGGGGGCGGCGTCACGGCGGCGGACGTCCCGGCCCTGCTCGCCGTGGGCGTGGACGCCGTCCACCTGTCCGCGAAGCGCACCGTGACCGACGCCGGCGGCCCCGGCGGCGGGGGCGACGCCGGCTACGAGGTGACGGATCAGACACTCGCCGAGGCTGCGGCCAGGGCTCTCCGCACTACGGTTGAGTCATGACCTCAGAGCCGGCCCGTGTGCCTGTCGACGCCACCACCACCAACGCCTGGGGCTCGCTCACCGAGCTCTCCAAGAACCTCCGGCCCGACCTGCGCGGCTGGTTCGCCGCGGACCCGGCTCGCGCCGCACGCCTGAGCCACCAGGCCGCCGACCTGCACGTCGACCTGTCGAAGAACCTGGTCACGGACGACGTGCTCGCCGCCCTCCTCGCCCTGGCCGAGGAGGTGGGCCTCGCCGAGCACCGGGACGCCATGTTCGCGGGGCAGCACATCAACGTCACCGAGGACCGCGCCGTGCTGCACACCGCGCTGCGCCGCCCGTCGGACGAGGACCTGACCGTCGACGGCCAGGACATCACCGCGGACGTGGCCGACGAGCTCGCGAAGGTCTACGCGTTCGCCGAGAAGGTGCGCTCCGGGGAGTGGACCGGCGTCACCGGCGAGGCCGTGCGCACCATCGTGAACATCGGCATCGGCGGCTCCGACCTCGGCCCCGTCATGGCGTACGAGGCCCTGGAGCCCTACGTCCAGGACGGCCTGGAGGTGCGGTTCGTCTCGAACATCGACCCCACCGACGTCGCGCAGAAGACCGCCGACCTGGACCCGACGACGACGCTGTTCATCGTCGCCTCCAAGACCTTCGGCACGCTGGAGACCCTCACCAACGCGCGGCTCGCGCGAGACTGGCTGTGGCGCTCGCTGGTCGCCGCGGGGGCCATCGAGGACTCCGAGGACGGGCGCGCCGACGCCGTCGCGAAGCACTTCGTCGCGGTGTCCACCGCCCTGGACAAGGTCGAGGCGTTCGGCATCGACCCCGCCAACGCGTTCGGGTTCTGGGACTGGGTGGGCGGCCGCTACTCCGTGGACTCGGCCATCGGCACCTCGCTCGCCGTGGCGATCGGGCCCGACGCGTTCGCCGACTTCCTCGGCGGCTTCCACGCGATCGACGAGCACTTCCGCACCACGCCGTTCGAGCGCAACGTGCCCGCGCTGATGGGCCTGCTGAACGTCTGGTACGTGAACTTCCGCGACGCGCACACGCACGCCGTGCTGCCGTACGCGCAGCAGCTCCACCGCTTCCCGGCGTACCTGCAGCAGCTCACCATGGAGTCCAACGGCAAGTCCGTGCGCTGGGACGGCACGCCCGTCACCTCCGAGACCGGCGAGGTGTTCTGGGGCGAGCCGGGCACGAACGGCCAGCACGCGTTCTACCAGCTCATCCACCAGGGCACGCGGCTCATCCCGGCCGACTTCATCGCCGTGGCCAACCCCGCCTACCCGCTGGCCGACGCTGTGGGCGACGGCGGCGCGGTCGCCGCCGGGGCCGACGTGCACGGCCTGTTCCTCGCGAACTTCTTCGCGCAGACCAAGGCGCTCGCGTTCGGCAAGACGGCGGACGAGGTGCGGGCCGAGGGCGTCGCGGAGGACCTGGTCTCGGCGAAGGTGTTCAGCGGCAACCGGCCCACGACGTCGATCCTGGCGCCCGCGCTGACCCCGTCGGTGCTGGGGCAGCTCGTCGCGCTCTACGAGCACATCACGTTCGTGCAGGGCGTCGTGTGGGGCATCGACTCGTTCGACCAGTGGGGCGTCGAGCTCGGCAAGAAGCTCGCGCTGGAGATCGCCCCGGCGGTCGCGGGCGACGAGGCCGCCCTGGCGGCGCAGGACCCGTCGACGGCGGCCCTGATCGCGAAGTACCGCGAGCTGCGCGCCTGACGACGTCGGCCTGACGCCCGGGGAGACGCGTACGCCTGGGGAGGGTTGACGGAGAGGTAGCAGTGCTAGCTCTCCGTCAACCCTCCCCAGGCGCATGTCTTTCCCCGGGAGGGTATCGCCGCAGGTTAGAGGATTCTCATGCGAAACCGAGCGCTTCTGCCTGCGCCGGCTGCGAGGATGACGTGGTGACCACCCACCTCGACCTGCTGACCGGCGAGTCCGCCGCGGGGCTTCTCGACGCCGCCGTGGCGACGGCCGGCGGGGAGCTCGTCGACTGGCGGGTGCGTCAGGTGGACCACCGGCCCGGCTCGACGACGACGGTGGCGTACCGCGCGACGGTGCGCTGGAACGGGGTGGAGCGCTCGGAGACGCTCGGCGCGAGCGTGGGCCGGGCCCGCGACGGGCGCAAGCCGGGCGTGGTCACGCTGTCCGACGGCGCCGCGACCGTCGCCGTCTGGCGGTTCCCCGGCGACCCGGCGCTGCCCGCCCTGCCGCGCGCGTTCGACCCCGCCGCCGTCGAGGAGCTCCTGGCGGGGCTCGGCGTGGGCCCGCGGGAGCGCGCGCACCCCGAGCTCAAGGTGCGCGCCTACCGGCCCACCCGGCGGGCGGTGCTGGAGGCCACGGCGGCATCGTCCCGGGTGTTCCTCAAGGTGCTGCGGCCGCGCAAGGTCGCGGACCTGCACCAGCGGCACGCGCTGCTGTCGCGGGCCGGGCTGCCGGTCCCGCGCCCGCTCGGCTGGTCCGACGACGGCCTGCTGGTGCTGTCCCCGCTGCACGGCACCGAGATGCGCACCGCCGTCCGCGACGGGGGCCGCATCCCGTCGCCGTCCGCGATCCTGGACCTGCTCGACCGGCTGCCCGCCGAGGTGCGCGACCTGCCGCGGCGTCCGGCCTGGAGCGAGTCGGCGCAGCACTACGCGGGCGTGATCGGGGCGGCGCTGCCCGCCGAGGCCGGCCGCGCGAACGACCTGGCCGGCGCGGTCGCCGAACGCCTCGCGGAGCGCGGCGCCGGGACCGACCCGACCCACGGCGACCTGTACGAGGCACAGATCATGCTCACCGACGGGCGGGTCACCGGCCTGCTCGACGTCGACTCCGCGGGGCCCGGCCATCGCGCCGACGACCTGGCCTGCCTGGTGGCGCACATCGACGTGCTGTCGCTCGTGGGCGGGTCGGACCCCACGCACGTGGCCCGGGCGTCCCGGATGCGCCGGCTCGCGGCGGACTACGCGGCGGGGTTCGTGACCGCGCCCGGCACCCGGGGCGCGGACCGCAGCGACCTCGCCGCCCGTGTCGCGGGCGTGCTGCTCTCCCTGGCCACCGGCCCGCACCGGGTCCAGGAGCGGCACTGGCAGGCGGCGACGTCGCGCCGCCTGGACGTCGTGGCGGCCTGGCTCGACGGGTCGCGCCTCGCCACCGCCGGCGTGGGCGGCGCATGAGCCTGCGCCGTCCGTCCGTCCGGGCCAAGGTGGTGGCCGTGGTCGTGGCGGTGACCGCCATCGGCCTCCTCGGGGCCGGCCTGCTCACGCACGCGATCCAGTCCCAGCAGATCATGGACGACATCTCCGAGGACTTCGACCAGGAGATCGGCGAGCTGCAGCGCCTCGCGGCCGACGGCGTGGACCCGGAGACGGGCGAGGACTTCCACGGCGCGGGCCGGCTCATGAGCGTGGCCATGGAGCGGAACGTCCCGGGCTCGAACGAGATGTTCGTGAGCTACCTGGACGGCGCGCACCAGCAGTCCAACCCGCCCGCGGCGAGCCGGGTGGTCGTGGAGAGCGAGCTCGTCCAGGACGTCGTGGACGGCCTGACGCCGCAGTCGTCCACGACCGTCCAGCGCGAGATCGAGACCGAGATCGGCCGGGTGTGGTTCGTCGTCGTGCCGGTGACCGTGCCGGACCGGCAGGAGGTGGGCGCGTACGTCATGGCGTCCGCGCTGGACCAGTCGCTCGCCGCCGAGACCGCGGTGATGCGCACCTACGCGATCGTCTGCAGCGTGGCGCTGGTGCTCCTGGGCCTGTTCGCCTGGCTCGTGGTCAGCCGCCTGCTGCGCCCGCTGCGCCAGCTCAGCGCCACCGCGACCCGGGTGACCGAGACCGACCTGTCGCAGCGCGTGCCCGTCGCGACCGACGACGACCTCGGCGAGCTGGCCGGCGCCTTCAACACCATGCTCGACCGCCTGTCCACGGCCATCGAGACGCAGCGCCAGTTCCTGGACGACGCCGGGCACGAGCTCCGCACGCCGCTGACGGTGCTGCGCGGGCACCTGGAGGTGCTCGACCCGGACGACCCGGCCGACGTGCGCGAGACCCGGGACCTGCTGCTGGACGAGACCTCCCGGATGGGGCAGATCGTCGAGGAGCTGGTCCTGCTCGCCAAGGCGGAACGGTCCGACTTCGTGGCCCCGGCCCCGGTGGACCTGGGCCGGTTCACGGACGACGTGCACGACAAGGCGCGGGCGCTGGGCGACCGCCGCTGGGTGGTGGACGCGCGCGCCGACGTCGAGGTCTCCGCCGACGCGCACCGGCTCACCCAGGCCGTGCTCCAGCTCGCGGACAACGCGGTGAAGTTCACCGGTGCCGACGACGAGGTGGGGATCGGCACGCAGGTGTTCGACGGCCCGTCCGGCCGCGTCGTCCGGCTCTGGGTGCGGGACACCGGACCGGGCGTGCCGCCCGAGGAGGCGGCCCGCATCTTCGACCGGTTCGCGCGGGGGAGCACGACGGGCGGCGTGCCGGGCTCCGGCCTGGGCCTCGCGATCGTGCGGGCCATCGCGCAGGGGCACGGCGGGGACGTGGTGGTGGAACGGTCCGACGGCGGCGGCGCGCGGTTCGTGATGACCTGGCCCGCGGCCGGGCCAGGGCAGGGCGCGCAGCCGGCGGCCCGGGGCGCGACGGCGGAGGAGGCGGCGTGAACCAGATCCTGATCGCGGAGGACGAGGAGCGCATCGCGCAGTTCGTGCGGAAGGGCCTCAAGGCGCACGGGTTCCAGCCCACCGTGGTGTCCGACGGCGCCTCGGCGCTCGGCCACGCCATGTCGGGCGGCTACGACCTGATGGTGCTGGACATCGGCCTGCCCGTGCTGGACGGGTTCACGGTGCTGCAGCGCCTGCGCGACGTCGGCTCCACGCTGCCCGTGGTCATCCTCACCGCGCGCGACTCGCTGTCGGACCGGGTGGCGGGCCTGGAGGGCGGGGCGGACGACTACATGTCCAAGCCGTTCGGGTTCGACGAGCTGCTCGCCCGCATCCGGCTGCGGCTGCGCAGGGCGGCGTCGGAGGCCGCGCCGTCGGACCGGCTGGAGCACGGCGGCGTCGGGCTGGACCTGCGCACGCGCACCGCGACCGTGGCCGGCCGGGAGGTGGAGCTGTCCGCGCGGGAGTTCGCGCTCGCGGAGGTGTTCCTCCAGCACCCGGGGCAGGTCATGTCGCGCGAACAGCTGCTGTCGCGCGTGTGGGGGTACGACTTCGACCCCGGGTCCAACGTGGTGGACGTGTACGTGCGCTACCTGCGCAGAAAGCTGGGGGCGGACCGGATCGAGACCGTGCGGGGCGCGGGCTACCGGTTCCGGGGATGACGCCCCGCGGTACCGCGCCCGCCCGCACCACATGAGAGCTGTCTCATCCGGCTCTCCTCGTCGCCTCATCCTGGCGCAGCAGACTCGTCATCAGCAGGCACCCGACGGGGGTGCCGGGAGACCCGGGAGGTCGGTCGCATGAACCCCTCGACCATGAAGAAGCGCTGGGCCGTCGTCGGGACGGCCGCCGTGATCGGCATCGCGGGCGCGAGCACGGCCGCCGCGCTCAACGACCCCGCCCCGCGGGCCGAGTCGACCGCCGCCGTCGCGCTGTCCGGCGGAACGGCGCCCGCCGGCGGGACGACCGCCGCGCCCGCCGACGACTCGCCGGAGTCGGCGGACTCGCCCAACGAGTCGGCGCGGGACACCCCCGGGTCCGCGCAGTCGGCGGACTCGCCGGGCGACGCGAACTACGACCCGTCGCCGGAGTCGGCGGACTCCCCGAACGAGTCGGCGCACGACACGGCGGGCTCCGCGCAGTCGGCGGACTCGCCGGACGACGCGAACTACCAGTCCCCGGCCGACGACACCCCGAACGACGACACGGCGGACGACGCGGACGACTGATCCGCGTTCGCCACGAGCCAGAACCTCAGGTCACCCCGGTGACCTGAGGTTCTGACATGTCATGACATGTACTGAAGTAGTAACCCGACCCGCCTACACTGCGCGCGTGACCCGTACCCACCGTCGACCGCGGATCGCGATCTGTGGCATGGCGATCGAGTCCAGCACGTTCTCCCCGCACCGCTCGGGCTGGGAGGCGTTCACCCTGCTGCGCGGCAACGAGCTCGTGCGGCGGTACCCGTTCCTGCGGGACGGCACCGCCCTGCGCCGGGAGGCCGAGTGGGTGGGCATCCTGCGGGCCGGGGCGCTGCCGGGCGGCGCGGTCCCGGCGGACGTCTACGAGACGGTCCGCGCCGAGATCGGCCTGGCGCTGGAGGCGCAGGGCCCGTTCGACGGGGTGCTGCTGGAGATCCACGGGGCCATGTCCGTGCTCGGGTACACCGACGCGGAGGCGGACCTCGCCCGGGCGGTGCGCGCCGCCGTCGGGCCGGACTGCCTGGTCTCCGCGTCCATGGACCTGCACGGCAACGTGTCCCGGGACCTCGCCGCGACCGTCGACCTCATCGCCTGCCACCGCACGGCCCCGCACGAGGACGAGGACGAGGCGCGCGAGCGCGCGGCCACCGACCTGCTGCGGCGCGTCGACGGGGCGGGGCGGCCGCGCAAGGCCTGGGTGCAGGTGCCGGTGCTGCTGGCGGGCGAGCGGGCGAGCACCCGGCAGGAGCCCGCGAAGGGCATCTACGAGGACGTCGCGCGGGTCGGGGCGCTGGACGGCGTGCTGGACGCCTCCGTCTGGGTCGGCTACGCGTGGGCGGACGAGCCGCGCTGCCGGGCCGCCGTGGTGGTCATGGGCGACGACGACGCCGTCATCTCCCGGGAGGCCGAGCGCCTGGCCCGCCGGTACTGGGACGCCCGCGCGGAGTTCGGCTTCGTGGCGCCCGCCGGGTCCTACGAGGAGTGCCTGCGGGCCGTGCTGGCGAGCGACGCGCGGCCGTTCGTCCTGTCGGACACGGGCGACAACCCCATGGCCGGCGGCGCCGGCGACGTGACCTGGACCCTCGCGCGGCTCCTGGCGGAGCCCGCCTTCGCGGCCCCGCCCGCCGACGGCGGCCGCACCGCGATCTACGCCGCCCTGCCCGACGCCGACGCCGCCCGCACGGTGGCCGCCGCCGGGGTGGGCGCCACCGTCGAGGTGGAGGCCGGGGCCCGGGTCGACGCCGGCCCGCACGGACCGGTCACGCTGCGGGGCGTCGTCGAGCACGTGCGCGCGGACGACCCCCTCGCGGGGATCGTGTGCGTCGTGGCGGTGGGCGGCCTGCGGGTGGTCCTCACCGAGCGGCGCCGGGCGTACCACCTGGAGTCGGACTTCACGGCGATCGGCCTGGACCCCCGGGGCACCGACGTGGTGGTGGTGAAGATCGGCAATCTCGAGACCGAGCTCTACGAGATGGCCGAGGACTGGATGCTCGTGCTCACGCCCGGCGGCGTGGACCAGGACCTGCGCCGCCTGCGCCACACCGGCCTGGGCGGGCCGGTGTGGCCCTTCGACGACGACGCCGCGTTCGGCGACGGCCCGGACCTCACCCCCGAGCTGCTCTGACCCGCCCCGGCCCGCTCCCCGGCGTCAGGCCGGCCGGGTCAGAGCGGGCCCTGGAAGTTGGCGCAGCCGCCCGCCGGGACGAACCCGAGCGCGATGTTGATCGCGAGCATGTGCGGGTTCTCCTCGTTGTTCCAGGTGTAGATCCGCTGCGCCTCCGGGCGCAGGCGTGCGTGCTCGCGCAGGTTCACGGCCTTGACGAGCATCCCGAGCCGGTGCCCCCGGTGCGTCCTGAGCACCACGGTCGCCTGCTGGTTGG
The DNA here is from genome assembly GCF_040655935.1 of Promicromonospora sp. NPDC050262. NCBI lineage: Bacteria > Bacillati > Actinomycetota > Actinomycetes > Micrococcales > Promicromonosporaceae > Promicromonospora > Promicromonospora sp. NPDC050262. Next base: position 22,764 of record NZ_JBFAKX010000006.1, read on the forward strand.
TGTGCTCGGGCTGGAGGTCGTTCCACTGGAGCATGGTCATCGCGACCAGCTCGCCCGTGGCCACGTGCTCGGCCGCCGTCACCACGTACTGGTCGCCCTTGGCGGCGATCGCCGCCTCCTCGGTGCGGATCCGCTCCACGTCCCAGACGTCGGACTCGACGTCCAGGCCGCCGCGCGGTTCGTCGTCGGACAGCGCCTGCTCCAGGGCGGCATACTGCTCGATCCACTCCTCCGGCGTGGGCGCCGTCCAGGTGTGGACGCGGTACGCGTCGCCCGCCACGGCACGGGACTCGGCCTCGAAGCGGGACACCGCCTCCGGCAGCACCGGCAGGTCGATCCGGGAGCGGCGCTCGACGAGCTGGAGCGTCAGGCCCAGCTTCTGCGCGAGCAGGACGCCCGGCAGGTCCGCGGCGACCTCGCCGCTGCCCGACGCCGGGGTCAGCGTCTCGCCCGCCGGCTTCTCCGGGCCGAAGTCGACGTACGTCATGAACGACGTCCGGCCCTCCGCCCGGGCCGTGTCGCGCGACCACTGCGCGAGGGCCGAGGCGATGCCGCGCCGCCGGTGCTCCGGGTGCACCACGATGCCGCCGATCGCCAGCTCGGGGTTGGCGCGGACCTGCAGGAACACCGTCGCCTCGCCCACCACCTGCGGTCCGGCGGGCGTGTCCACCACCGCGATCTGCCGCAGCTTGCGCACGTAGCTCTGGTTGTTCATCCCGACCAGGATCCCGATCGGCGTCGGAGCGGCGTCCGCGTTGCCGAGATCCACGACCGCGGCCGCGGCGTGCAGCTCCGCGATGCCGCGGTACGCCCAGGCGTCGGCCTCGTCGAGCGAGGTCGCGTGGGGCGGGGTCATGAGCCGCCACGCCGACGTCGCCGGGGCGGGTGCTGCAGGGGGTGTGCTCATGGACCCAGGGTGCTCCCGGCGCTCCGGGGGCGCACGACTTTATTCGGCACCGCTGGACCCGGCGCGCCTGGACCTGGCACGCCTGGCCGCTAGCGTGACCGCATGACGAAGAAGTCGCGCGCCCGGGCCGCCGGGGTCTCTGCGCCTGCCCCGGCCGCCGGTCCGGCCGACCCGGCGGCGATCGTCCGGAAGCTGACCGTCGAGCAGAAGGCCCGGCTCCTGTCCGGGGCCTCGTTCTGGTCCGCCGCCGAGGCGCCCGGCGTCCCGCCGGTCTACGTCGCCGACGGGCCGCACGGCGTGCGACGGCTCGCCCCCGACGTCGGCGACATCGAGGGGGCGCTCCCGGCCACGTGCTTTCCGCCCGCGGTGGCGCTGGGCAGCACCTTCGACGTCGCCCTCGTGGCGCGCGTCGGGGCCGCCGTGGCAGCCGAGGCCCGGGAGCGCGACGTCGACGTGGTGCTCGGCCCGGGTATCAACATCAAGCGCAGCCCGCTGTGCGGGCGCAACTTCGAGTACGTCTCGGAGGACCCGCTGCTCGCCGGGGAGATCGGCGCGGCCCTGGTCACCGGGATCCAGGACCACGGCGTGGCCGCGTGCGTCAAGCACTTCGCCGCGAACAACCAGGAGACCGAGCGCATGCGCGTCTCCGCCGACATCGACGAGCGCACCCTGCGCGAGATCTACCTGCGCGGCTTCCAGCGCGTGGTGACCCGGGCGCGGCCCGCCACGCTCATGTCCTCCTACAACCGCGTCAACGGCACGCACACCGGCGAGGACCGCCGGCTCACCACCGACGTGCTCCGTGGCGAGTGGGGCTTCGAGGGGCTGGTCATGTCCGACTGGGGCGCCGTCCACGACCGCCTCGCCGGCATCCGCGCGGGCCTCGACCTGGAGATGCCCGCGGCCGGCGAGGCCCGGGTCGCGGAGATCGTCGCCGCCGTCCGGTCCGGCGCGCTCGACCCGGCCGACGTCGACCGCTCGGCAGGCCGGGTGGTCGCGCTGGCGCTCGCGGCGCGAGCTGCCCGGCCCGCCGCCGGGACCGCCCTCGCGGAGCGGGGCGACGACCCCGAGACCTGGCACGACGACGCCCACCACGCCCTGGCCCGCGAGGCCGCCGGCCGGGCGATCGTGCTGCTCAAGAACGACGGCGGCCTGCTGCCGCTGGCCCCGCGGACGCGCCTGGCCGTGATCGGCGAGCTCGCGCGGACGCCGCGGTTCCAGGGCGCGGGCTCGTCCCAGATCGTGCCGACCCGGGTCGACGACGCCCTCGCGGCGATCCGCGACTCGGCGACCGACGTCGTGTTCGCACCGGGATACGGGCTGGGCGCGGGATCGGCCGACGAGGCGCTCGCGGACGAGGCCGTCGCCGCGGCCCGCGACGCCGGGGTGGTGCTGTTCTTCGCGGGCCTGCCGCAGTCGGCCGAGGCCGAGGGCCGCGACCGCGAGCACATCGAGCTCCCGGCGGCCCAGCTCGAGGTGCTGGACCGGGTGCTGGCGGTCAACCCGCGCGTGGTCGTGGTGCTCTCCAACGGTTCGGTGGTGCGGCTGTCCGGGTTCGCGGACCGGGTGCCCGCGATCGTCGAGGGCTGGCTGCTGGGCCAGGCGGGCGGCGGGGCGACGGCTGACGTCCTGTTCGGTCGGGTCAACCCGTCCGGCAGGCTGGCCGAGACGGTCCCGCTCCGCATCGAGGACACCCCCGCGTGGACCAGGTTTCCCGGCACCGGGCTGCACGTCACCTACGGCGAGGGCATCTTCGTGGGCTACCGCTGGTACGACGCGCGGGACATGGCGGTGCAGTACCCCTTCGGCCACGGGCTCTCGTACACGACGTTCGCCTACGCGGACCTGACGGTCGCCGCCGGGCCGGCCGGCGGCGTCGTCGGCCTCACCGCGAGACTGACCGTCACCAACACCGGCGGCGTGGCCGGGCGCGAGGTGGTCCAGTGCTACGTGTCCCTGCCGGGATCCGCGGTCCCGCGGGCCACGCGTGCGCTGGCCGCGTTCGCCGTCGTCGACCTGGCGCCGGGGGAGTCCCGGGAGGTCGACCTGGTCGTGGACCGTTCCGACCTCGCGTTCTGGGACGTGCGCGCCGACCGGTGGCACGTGGAGGGCGGCGCCTACCGCGTCGAGGTGGGCGCGTCGAGCCGCGACCTGCGCGTCGCGGCCGAGGTCGAGGTGCCGGGGGATGCCGTCACTCATCTGCTCACACCGGGGTCCTCGGTGGGCGAGGCGATGACGCACCCCGTCGTCGGCCCCACGGTCACCGCGCTGCTCAGGGCGGCGGGCCTGTCGGACGACGTCATGATCATGACGCAGGCCATGCCCCTGGAACGGCTCCCGTACCAGCCGGGCTCGGGCGTGACCCACCGTCGGCTCCGCCACCTGCTCGGGATCGCGAACGGCCCGCTGGCCACCCTCCTCGCCCGCCGCCGCCGTTGAGTGCTGGATATTCGCCCTCTCGAACCGTTTCGATAGGGCGAATGTCCAGCACTCAACGAGTCGGGAGGCGCTTCTGGAGGGCTGCCTCCGCGCCCGACGGGCGGAAGCCCAGGGACACGTTGATGTTCAGCATGTGCGCGTTCTCCTCCGCGTTGAACGTGTGCACGCGCTCGGTGTCCGGGTACCGGGCGGCCAGCTCGCGCAGGTTCACCGCCTTGACGAGCATCCCGAGCCGGTGCCCGCGATGGGCCTTGAGCGCGATGGTCTCCTCCTGGAAGACGTACGCCGGCTTGCCGTCCTGCAGCAGGAACGAGGTGCCGGCCGCGATCTCGCCGGACGGTACGTGCTCCACCAGGGTGGTCAGCAGGCGCTGGCCGCCGCTCTCGCGCTCCTCGAGGTAGACACGGACGCGCTCGGCATCCCAGGTCTCCTCGCCGAAGTCGAGCTCACCCTGCGGCACGTCCGTGGACATCCGGGTCATGAGCTGGGCGTACCCCTCGTGCCACTCCTCGGGGATGCCCTCCCACGTGTGCGTCACGTAGTCGGGGCCGGCCTTCGCGCGCGCCTCCGCCTCGAACGTCGCCAGCGTGGCAGGGTCCACCGGCAGGTCGAGCCGCGACATGCGCTCCACCTGCTCCAGGGTGTACCCGCGGCCGAGAGCGAACCGGACACCAGCCGCGTCGGACGGCAGCCGCCCGGCGCCGGTGGCCGGCACCAGCGCCTCCTCGCCGTCGGTCGCCTCCCGGGCCGAGAGCGACCAGCTGAAGAAGGTGGTCCGGCCCGCGTCGGTCGCCACCTGTTCCGCCTGTTCCGCCAGGGCGCTGCCGATCCCGCGGCGCCGGTGGTCCGGGTGGACGCCCAGGTAGAGGTCGGCGGTGTGCGTGTTGTGGTCGCGCGTCATCGAGGCGTACCCGTAACCGACGACGTCGTCGGCGGTCGGCGCGGTGCCGTCCGCGCGGTCCAGGACGGCGACGAAGCACCGCTTCTCGGAGTACTCCTGGTGCAGCATGCTGCTGACGAGCTGCTGCACGGTGCGGGCGAGGTCGTCGTACCCGAGGTTCGCGGTCTCGACGGCGCGGTCCACGGCGGCGATGCCGTGGTACGCCCAGGCGTCGGGGTGGTCGGTCGCGGGGGCGGCGGCCACCTCGAGGATGCGCCACGTCGTCGGCTCGGGCGCGTAGCCGGTCGGGGAGGTCATACGACCAGGGTGCCCCGCACGCCGTCGGGCGGCGAGAGAATATCGACGGCGTGCGGGGCTATGCCGACGGGGGCGCCGTGCTCGACCGCTGCACCAGCCGCGTGGGCAGGCGGGTGTGGTGGCCGGCCGAGGGGCCGGACTCGAGCATCGCGATGACCATGCGGAGCGCCTCGGCGCCCATCTCGTGCAGGGACTGCGCCACCGTCGTCAGGGGCGGGGTGGACCCGGCGGCCTCGGGGACGTCGTCGAACCCGATGACGGACAGGTCCTCCGGGACGCGCAGGCCCAGCTCCTGGGCCACCTGGATGACGTGGATCGCGGACAGGTCGTTCGCGGCGAAGACCGCGGTGGGCCGGTCGGGGCGTTCGAGCAGGTCGTGGGTGGGCCGGTCGGACCGGTCCGGGCGGTAGCCGCCCTCCAGCACCAGGCTCGGGTCCGGGGTGAGTCCCGCGGACTCCATCGCCTCGAAGAAGCCCAGCTCGCGCAGGCGGGCCGACTCCAGGTCACCGCGTCCGCCCAGGTAGCCGATGCGCGTGTGGCCCAGGCCGATCAGATGCTCGGTGGCGGTGCGGGCGCCGCCCAGGTTGTCGGAGTCGACGGTGGCCGGACCCGTGGGGCCGGTGTGCGGGTCGATGGCGACGATGGGCACGCCGTCGTGCTGGGGGAGGGCGAGCGTGGGCGTCACGATGACCACGCCGTCGATCAGGGTGCCCGCGAGGCGGGACAGGGAGCGCCGCTCCCAGCCCACGTGGTCCGAGCGGCCGGCGTCGCCGCAGTAGGCGAGGAGCTCGTAGCCCGTGCCCGCGATCGCGGCGGAGATGCCCTTGAGGAGCTCGGTGCTGAACGGCTCGAACTCGGCCACGAGCACGCCGATCACGTTGGTCTGCCGGCGGCGCAGGCTGCGCGCGACCAGGGACGACTCGTACCCCAGGTCGGCGACCACGCCGAGCACGCGCTCGGCGGTGGCGGCGGCCACGCCGTACCGGCCGTTGACGACCTTGGACACGGTGGCGACCGAGACCCCGGCGACGCGCGCGACGTCGGTGATGGTGGCGCGGCCGGTCGCGCGCTCCTCGGTGGCGGACGGCCCGGGGGTCCCGGGGCCGTCCGTCACGCCGTCACCCGGTCCGGCGGTGGACCCGGGTGAGTCTGTCCCACTGTGCACGGAAGAGACAGTACATCCGGGCGAGGTGGTGTGTGCGACGGGCCGATCTGTTTCGAAATCGATATCGAAACCGTTTGACGAAACCATGGCGAGACTGTCACGCTCCTGCTTGACGGACCTCGTCGTCCGTCAATCGGCAGCCATCTGCCGACCGTCGATGACGACTTACAAGGGATTCCACAATGATGAGGAAAACGCGCGGCGCGGCGCTGATCGCGCTCGGCGGCTCCGTCGCCCTGGTCCTGTCCGGCTGCATCGGCGCCGGCTCCGGTTCCGGTGGTGAGGAGACGAGCCAGAACGCCGATGCCCAGGAGATCACCTGGTGGCACAACTCCAACCAGGGTGAGGGCCAGGCCTACTACGAGCAGGTCGCCAAGGACTTCGAGGCCGACACGGGCGTCAAGGTCGACGTCCAGGCCATGCAGCACGAGGACATGCTCACCAAGCTGCAGGCGGCCTTCCAGTCCGGCGACGGGTCGCAGATCCCGGACGTCTACATGAGCCGCGGCGGCGGCGAGCTCGCCGCCGAGGTCGAGGCCGGTCTCGTGCGCGACCTCACCGAGGACTCGGCCGACACGATCAGCAACATCTCGAACTTCACCGACCAGTACACCGTGGACGACAAGGTGTACGCCCTGCCGTACTCCATCGGCCTGGTCGGCTTCTGGTACAACAAGGACCTCTTCGAGGCCGCGGGTATCACCGACGTGTCGCCGAACCCGACCATCGAGGAGTTCGAGGGCTACCTCGACAAGCTCAAGGACGCCGGCACCACGCCGCTGTCCGTGGGTGCGGGTGACAAGTGGCCGGCCGCGCACTACTGGTACTACAGCGTGGTCCGCGAGTGCCCGTACGACGTGGTCGAGGCCGCGATCGAGAGCGCCGACTACTCCGACCCCTGCTTCATCAAGGCCGGGGAGCACACCGAGGAGATCATCGGCAAGGAGCCCTTCAACAGGGGCTTCCTCACCACCCCGGCGCAGTCGGGCCCGACGTCGGCGTCCGGCCTGCTCGCGACCGGCAAGGTCGGCATGGAGCTCGCCGGTCACTGGGAGCCCGGCGTGGCCGGCGGCCTGACCGAGGACGGCGCGGTGCCCGACTTCCTCGGCTGGTTCGCCTTCCCGACGTTCGACGGCCAGGGCGGCGACCCCGCCGACCAGATGGGCGGCGGCGACGCCTGGTCCGTCTCGGCCTCCGCGCCCGACGCGGCGGTCGACTTCGCCAACTACCTGCTCTCGGACGAGGTCCAGCAGGGCTTCGCCGAGCGCGACATGGGCCTGCCGACCAACCCGACGGCCACCGGCTCGCTCGCCAACGAGACCCTCGCGCAGCTCATCCCGGTGCGCGACGGCGGCGGCGTGACGCAGCTCTACCTCGACACGCGCCTCGGCCAGTCGATCGGTGGTGCCATGAACGACGAGATCGCCCTCATGTTCGCCGGCGAGGCGGGCCCGCAGGACGTCGTCGACGCCATCCAGACAGCGGCCGAAGCGGAGCAGTGAGCAGGTGACGGCACCAGCCCGGGGCGGGCGCGGCAGAGTGAGCTCTGCGTGGCGCAAGCGTCTCGAGATCGCATTCTTCGTCACGCCCGCCCTGGCGCTGTTCGCCCTGTTCGTGGTCTGGCCCATCGTCACGGCCGTCCAGCTCTCGGTGTTCCGCTGGAAGGGCTTCGGGCCGCTGACCGACTTCGTCGGCCTGCGGAACTACGTGACCGTCCTGGGCGACGACGTCTTCGTCGACTCCGTCGTCCACAACCTGATCATCGTCGGCGGGTCGATCGCGCTCCAGCTCCCGCTGGGGCTGGCCATCGCCCTGCTGCTCAACCGCAAGATGTGGGGCCAGGGCCTGCTGCGCACGATCATCTTCGTGCCGTACGTGCTCGCCGAGGTCATCGCGGGCGTGGTCTGGTTCCAGCTGCTGCAGCCGGAGTACGGCGTGATCGACGGGCTGCTCGGCGCCGTCGGCCTCCAGGCGCCGGAGCAGGGCTGGCTCGGTGACCCCGACCTCGCGCTGCTGACCGTGCTGATCGTGCTCACGTGGAAGTACCTCGGCCTGGCCGTGATCCTCTTCCTGGCCGGCCTGCAGGGCGTCCCCGAGGAGCTGTACGAGGCGGCCCAGCTCGACGGCGCCTCGTGGTGGCAGACGCAGCGCAAGATCAGCGTGCCGCTGCTCGGCCCGACCATGCGCACCTGGGCGTTCCTGTCGATGATCGGCTCGCTCCAGCTCTTCGACATGGTGTGGATCCTGACCGGCGGCGGGCCCGCCAACTCCACGACCACCATGGCGACCTACCTCATCAACCAGGGCACCCGCAGCCAGAACTTCGGCATCGCCGGGGCGGCCTCGGTGATCCTGTTCGTCATCGCGCTCGTCATGGCGGTGCTCTACCAGCAGCTCGTCCTGAGCCGGGACACGCGCTCCGACGTGGTGACGGTGAAGCGCAGCAGGAAGAAGGTGACCCGGTGAGCGCCCCGACCACGAACGTGCTCATGAGCGCCCCGACCGCCCGGAACACCGGCCGCGAGCCGGCCCGGAGGCGGCGCTCGAACGGGGGCAGCCAGCCCCTCGTCTACGCGATCGCCCTGGTGGTCGTGGCCCTGACCCTGGGACCCGTGCTCTACGGCGTGCTGGGTGGGTTCCGCACCAACGCCCAGATCGCCCAGGACCCGTCGGGCCTGCCGGACCCGTGGGTGCTCGACAACTACGTGGGCGTGCTGACCAGCGCCAGCTTCTGGCAGTACGCCGTCAACTCGGCGGTCATCGCCGTGCTGACCACCGCGATCACGGTCGTGCTCGGCGTGATGGCCGCCTACCCCCTGGCCCGGTACCGGTTCAAGGGGCGCGAGGCGCTGTTCATGGTGTTCGTCGTCGGCCTGCTGTTCCCGGCCACGGTGGCGATCGTCCCGCTGTTCATCCTCATCACGCAGAACCTGCAGCTCGGCAACACGTGGCTCGGCGTCGCCCTGCCGCAGGCGGCGTTCGCGCTGCCCGTGACCGTGGTGATCCTGCGGCCGTTCCTGGCCGCGATCCCGCAGGAGCTCGAGGAGGCGGCGCAGCTCGACGGCACGTCCCGCATCGGGTTCTTCTGGCGCATCCTGCTGCCGCTGTCCGGGCCGGGCATGGTCACGGTCGGCGTGCTCGCGTTCGTCGGGTCCTGGAACGCCTACCTGCTGCCGCTGCTCCTGCTCCAGTCGGACATGAAGACGCTGCCGCTCGGCGTGGCCGACTTCTCGTCGGAGCACTCCGCCGACACCGCCGGTGTCTTCGCCTTCACCACGCTAGCCATGATTCCCGCCCTGGTGTTCTTCCTCGCCATGCAGAAGCGCATCGTCAACGGGCTGCAGGGGGCGGTCAAGGGTTAGGTCCCCGCCGGGGACCCGCCTTCGACCAGCCTGATCACGAGAGGAAACGTTTGATGACCGAACTGCCGGTGGCGCTGAGGGCGATGCCCGAGGTGTCGGAGCGCGTGCGCGACCTGCACGCACGGATGACCCTCGAGGAGAAGCTGGCCCAGCTCGTCGGGTACTGGCTGGACCAGGGCGGCAACGTCGTGGCACCGATGCAGGGCGAGATGGCCGGGGGCCAGGGGTCCACCGCGCTCCCGGACATCACCAGGCACGGCCTGGGGCACTACACCCGCGTGTACGGCACGCGGCCCGTGGACCCGGCGGAGCGCGCCGCGTGGCTCTGGGCCGAGCAGCGCCGGATCAAGCGCGAGACGCGCCTGGGCATCCCCGCGCTGGTCCACGAGGAGTGCCTCACGGGCCTGGCGGCCTGGAAGGCGGCCACGTTCCCGACGCCGCTCGCGTGGGGCGCGTCGTTCGACCCTGAGCTCGTCGAGGAGATGGGCCGGCTCATCGGCGACTCCATGCGGGGGCTCGGCATCCACCAGGGACTGGCACCGGTGCTCGACGTCGTCCGCGACCCCCGCTGGGGCCGCGTCGACGAGTGCATCGGCGAGGACCCGTACCTCGTCGGCACGGTCGGCACCTCGTACGTCCGCGGGCTGCAGGGCGCGGGCGTGCACGCCACGCTCAAGCACTTCGTCGCCTACTCCGGGTCCAAGGCGGGGCGCAACCACGCCCCGGTGAGCGCGGGCCCGCGCGAGATCGCCGACGTCTTCCTGCCGCCCTTCGAGATGGCCGTGGTCGACGGGGGGGTGCGGTCCGTCATGGCCTCGTACAACGACGTCGACGGCGTGCCGATGCACTCGTCGGCCGAGTACCTTACGGAGCTGCTCCGCGAGCAGTGGGGGTTCGACGGCGTCGTGGTCGCCGACTACTTCGGCGTCGCGTTCCTCACCGTGATGCACGCGATCGCCGCCGACCGGGGTGCCGCCGCGGCGGCGGCCCTGCAGGCCGGTGTCGACGTCGAGCTGCCCTCCGGTGACGCCTACCTCGAGCCGCTCGCCGCGCTCGTCAAGGACGGCGAGGTGCCGGTCGAGGTCGTGGACCGGGCCGTGCTGCGCGCACTGAAGCAGAAGGAGGAGCTCGGGCTCCTCGAGCCGGACGTGTACGAGGACGAGCCGCCCGCCGTCGTGGACCTCGACTCGCCCGCGCACCGCGACGTCGCCCGGCGGCTCGCCGAGGAGTCGGTGGTGCTGCTGGCGAACGACGGCGTGCTGCCGCTCGGCTCCTGGCACGACAAGCCGGCCCGGGTGGCCGTGATCGGGCCCAACGCCGACCGCCCCGAGGCCCTGATGGGCTGCTACTCGTTCGCCAACCACGTGCTGGCGCACCACCCCGGCGTGCCCACAGGGTTCGAGATCCCGTCCCTCGCCGAGGCCCTGGCCACGGAGCTCGGCGGCACGGACGCGCCCGAGCTCACGTTCGCGCGGGGCTGCGACGTCGAGGGCGACGACACCTCCGGGTTCGCCGAGGCCGTCGCCGCCGCCGAGGCCGCCGACGTGGCGGTCGTCGTCGTGGGCGACCAGGCCGGGCTGTTCGGCCGCGGCACCGTGGGCGAGGGCAACGACAGCGAGTCGCTCGACCTGCCCGGCGTGCAGCGCGAGCTCGTCGAGGCGGTGCTCGCCACCGGCACGCCGGTCGTGATGGTGCTGCTCACCGGCCGCCCGTACGCGATCGGCTGGGCGCTCGACGGCGACGGCTCCGGTGGCCGGACGCCGGGTGCCGTGCTCCAGGCGTTCTTCCCGGGCGAGGAGGGCGGAACGGCGCTCGCGGGCGTGCTCTCGGGCCGCGTGAACCCGTCCGGGCGCCTGCCCGTGTCGCTGCCGCGGTCGGCGGGCGCGCAGCCCTACTCGTACCTCCACCCGATCCTGGGCGGGGCGTCCGAGGTGACGTCGACCGACTCGACGCCGGTGCGTGCCTTCGGGTTCGGCCTGTCGTACACGACATTCGAGCGCGAGCTCGTGTCCGTGGACCCGTCGGTCGAGGCGGGCGGGACGTTCCGCGCCGTCGTCGCGGTGACGAACACGGGCGAGGTGGCCGGGTCCGACGTCGTGCAGCTCTACGGGCACGACGTGGTGAGCTCGGTGGCACGGCCCACGACGCAGCTGCTCGGCTACCACCGGGTGGACCTGGCGCCGGGGGAGTCGACGACCATCGCGTTCGACGTGCCGACCACGCGGTTCGCGTTCAGCGACCGCAAGATGGTCCGGATCGTCGAGCCCGGGGACGTCGAGGTGTGGGTCGGCGCGCACGCGGCTGACAACGTTGTCAGGGTGGTGGCCGAGGGCATCGCCGACCTGGACGAGCCGAACGGCGCCGAGCCCGTCCTGCCGCCGTCGGCCCGCCGGGTGGTCGCGATCACGGGCGACGTGCACGAGGTCACCCCGGCCGACGCCCGCTGGGTCCGGGTCCAGCCCGACTGACCCCGTTCGTCGAGTGCTGGGTATGTGTGGCTTCCCGGCCCTGGGAACAACACATACCCGGCACTCGACGAGGGGCGAGGGGGTGGGAGGATGGGGCGGTGCGCATCGACGTCTGGCTGTGGGCGGTGCGGCTGACCAAGAGCCGGTCGGTCGCGGCGGAGCTGTGCCGGAGCGGCCGGGTCCGGATCAACGACAAGGTGGCCAAGCCGTCGGCGTCCGTCGCCGTCGGCGACCGGGTGACGTGGCGCGACCCGCTCCGGGACCGGGACATCGAGGTCGTCGAGCTGCTGCTCAAGCGCGTGGGAGCACCCCTGGCGGTCAAGGCGTACCTGGACCACAGCCCCGCCCTGCCGACGCGGGTGGAGCGCGAGGCCGTCGGGCTGCGCGACCGCGGCACCGGGCGGCCCACCAAGCGGGAGCGGCGCGACATCGACCGGCTGCGCGGACGGCGCTGAGAGCGCTTCCCCCCGCCGGGAGCCCGAACGGGTGATTTCTGGCAGTTTAAGCGGTCTGCGGGCGGTCCGGCCGCTAGTGTGCGGCTGTCTTCCCTGCCGTGGCCGGCGGGGTCTCCGCCCGTGACGGGGCACCCCTCACCCTTTCGGAGCGGCCCTATGTCTCGTCGCACGTTAGTGACCCGCGCCGTCGCCTCCGCGGCGACCGTCGCGTTCCTCGCCTCCCCGGCCGCGGCCGTCGCGGCGCCCGACCCCGCCGACGACGGCGGACCGTCGTCCCGGCCCGCCGCGGCCCCGCAGGTGGCGCGCAGCGCCGTCGACCCGGCGGACAAGATCACCACCGCGGCCACCAAGGCGTTCCGCGCCGAGGAAGAGACCGACTTCTGGCTGCGGTTCGCCGGCGAGACCGACCTGTCGGCGGCCGGCGGCATCACGAGCTGGTCCGAGCGCGGCGACTACGTGTACGAGACCCTCAAGGCGGCCGCCGAGGCGTCCCAGGAGCAGGCGATCGCCGCCCTGGAGGAGTCCGGCACCGAGTACACCTCGTACTGGGCCACCAACGCGATCCTCGTCGAGGACGGCTCGCTCGAGCTGGCGACCGACCTCGCGGCGGACGCGCAGGTCCTGGAGGTGCGCCCGACGACGCGCCACGCGCTCGAGGAGCCCGAGTCGACGGACGGCGCCGTGCCCGACGCGGCGGCCACCTCGACGTACGGCATCAGGGCGATCAACGCCGACGACATGTGGGCCGAGGGCTTCACCGGCGACGGCATCGTCGTGGCCGGCCTGGACACCGGCGTGAGCCGCACCCACCCGGCGCTGTCCGCGCAGTACCGCGGCGCGACGTCGGGCAGCAACTACAACTGGTTCGACTCCACGGGCGCCGGCGCCACCAGCCCCCGGGACGACGACGGGCACGGCACGCACACCATGGGCACCATGGTCGGCACCGACGACGGCGCGATGAACATCGGCGTCGCCCCCGGTGCGCAGTGGATCGCGGCGAACGGCTGCGCCGACGACTGCGCGGACGCCATGCTCATCGCGTCCGGGCAGTGGCTCCTGGCGCCGACCCGTCTCGACGGCACCGGCCCCGACCCGGCCAAGCGCCCGCACGTCGTGAACAACTCGTGGGGCCTGTCGCTGTCGGTTGACCCGTTCATGGAGGACGTCATCGGCGCCTGGGAGGCGGCGGGCATCTTCAGCACCTGGTCCAACGGCAACGACGGCGAGTTCGGCTGCGAGTCCTCCGGCAGCCCGGGCTCGCGGCAGGCGTCGTACTCGGTCGGCGCGTTCACGCCCACGGGCACCATCGCCTCGTACTCCTCGCGCGGTCCGGGGCAGAGCGGGACCGTGAAGCCCGACATCGCCGCGCCCGGCAGCTCGGTCCGTTCGGCCGTCCCCGGCGGCGGGTACGAGCGGTGGGACGGCACGTCGATGGCCGCACCGCACGTCGCGGGCGCCGTCGCGCTCCTGTGGGACGCCGTGCCGGCGCTGGTGGGCAACGTGCCCGCCACCCGCGCGATCCTGGACGGCTCCGCGGCCGACGTGAACAACACCTCCTGCGGCGGCACCGCCGACGACAACAACGTGTGGGGCGAGGGCAAGCTCGACGTCCTCGCGGCGTACGAGCTGGCGCAGTCGCAGAGCTTCACCGCCACGCCCGCACCCGTGATCCACGCGATCGAGCCCTCCGTGGGCGGCGCGCTGGTCGTGGACCCGGACCCGGTCTGGGACCCGGTGGCCGACTTCACCTACCAGTGGCGTCGTGACGGCGCGATGATCTCCGGCGCGAACAGGTTCCTGTACCAGCCGCAGCCGGCGGACGCGGGCGCGCGGATCACCGTGACCGTCGTCGGCTCGGCTCCCGGCCACCTCCCGACCGCGGTGACCAGCGAGCCCACCGAGACCATCGGCATCGGTGACCTCGCCTCCACCGCCCCGACGATCAGCCCGACCGCCAAGGTGGGCACCACCCTCTACGCGAAGTCGGGCGCCTGGACCTCGGGCACCACGTTCACGTACCAGTGGTTCGCGAACGGCACGGCGATCTCCGGCGCCACCGGGTTCACCTTCGTGCCCACCAGCACGCACCGCGGCAAGCAGCTGACCGTCACGATCTCCGGCAAGCGGGCGGGCTACACGCCCGAGTCGCGCACGAGCCCGGCCGTCACGGTGGGCTACGGCGCGTTCGTGATGGCCGCGCCGCGCATCTCCGGGATGTCCTACCCGGGCGCCACCGTGTCCGCGGTCGCCCCGCCGGCCACGCCCGCGCGCACCACCACCACGTACCAGTGGAAGGTCGACGGCAAGAACATCTCCGGCGCGACGAGGTCGACGTTCAAGATCCCGACGTCGTACGACGGGCGCAAGCTCACGGTGACCGTGACGGGCAAGCGCCCGGGCATCTCGACGAAGTCCGTGACCTCGGCCCACTCCACGGTCGACGCCAAGTTCTCGGCGTCGCCCACGCCGACCATCTCGGGCAGCGCCCGGGTAGGCGCGAAGCTCACGGTCAAGACCGGTACCTGGAAGCCGTCGCCCGCGTTCACCTACCAGTGGCTCGCCGACAGCGTCCCGATCTCGGGCGCCACCAGCTCGTCGTACACCGTCAAGGGCCCGCAGCTCGGCAAGAAGATCTCGGTGGTGGTGACCGCCCGGAAGTTCGGGTACGCGACCGTCGTCCGGACCGGTGGCCCCACCGGCGCCGTCGCCAAGCCGGCCGCGACGATCCCCGCGAACGGCGGGTACCTCGTGGGCAGCGGCAGCGTCCCCGCGGGCACCTACGTGGCCCAGGCGGGCACACGCTTCTGCTCCTGGCAGCGTGAGTCCCGCTCGGAGGTCCTGGGCTGGGACTACGGGTTCGGCCAGCGGATCGCCACCGTGAAGTCGACCGACTACGGCTTCTGGTCCGACGACTGCGGCGCGTGGAGCAAGTACTACTCGGGTATGGCGGCGCCGAAGACGCGCACGTTCAACAACGGCGTCTACGTGCTCGGCGACCAGCTCCAGCGCGGCACCTACGTGACCACCGGACCGGCCGACGGGGAGGGGGGCGGCTGCTACTACGCGATCATGAAGGAGTTCACCGCCGACGCGAACCGTGACCAGCTCGTGGAGTACGCCTCCGTGACCGAGCCGACGACGGTCACGCTGCCGTCCACGGCCAAGGGGTTCGAGACGGGCAACTGCACCTGGCAGCGGGTGAGCTGACGTCGCTACCGTCAGGCCTGCAGGTCACCGAGGGGTGACCTGCGGGCCTGACCTGTTTGCCGAGACCCGTCCGCACGGAGACCTGGAGGCACGTTGGCCGACACGTGGCACCCCGGCATCCGGCGCGACGTCCTGCCCGGCAGGTCCGAGGCCGAGCTCGCAGGGCTCTCGCTCGGCGCGACGGTGGCCGGGATGACCGCCGCCGTCCTCGTGCTGGTCCTGCTCTTCCTCGATGCGCGGCTCTGGGCCTGGGCGCTGGTGCCCTCAGCGGTCGCCGTCGCCGGGATCGCAGCGGGCGGCCTGCTCGACCGGTCGGCGGCCCGGCGGCAGGTGCGGGAGGCGCGGGCCGGGTACACGACCGTCGCGACCCAGCAGACCGACCTGGAGCACGTCGACGCCCGGACGGGTCTGCTCGTGCGGCACGCGGGCGAGCTCCTCACCACCTACGAGCTCCAGGTGCGGCTCAGCAGGGTCCGGGCGGCGCGGTAGCGTCGCCCGCATGACGACCGCAGACCGCCTCGCCGCGCTCCTCGAGAAGCACCCCGTCTGGGACGGGCACAACGACCTCCCGTGGGAGCTGCGCGAGCAGTCGTCCTACGACCTCGACGCGGTCGACATCGCCCAGCGGCTCACCACCACCCACACGGACCTGCCCCGCCTGCGCGACGGCGGCGTGGGCGCCCAGTTCTGGTCCGTGTACGTGCCCTCGAAGCTCCAGGGCGGCGCCGCCGTGACGGCCACGCTCGAGCAGGTCGACTGTGTGCACCGTCTGGTCGAGAGGTACCCGGACAGCCTGCGGCTCGCCCGCACGGCCGCCGACGTCGAGCAGGCCTGGAGCGACGGCCGCATCGCGAGCCTCATGGGCGCCGAGGGCGGCCACTCGATCGACGGGTCGCTGGGCGCGCTGCGCATGCTGCACGCCCTCGGCGTGCGCTACATGACCCTCACGCACAACGACAACGTGCCGTGGGCGGACTCCGCCACCGACGAGGAGGTGCTGGGCGGCCTCTCGCCGTTCGGTGAGGACGTGGTGCGCGAGATGAACCGCATCGGCATGCTGGTGGACCTCTCGCACACCTCCGCGGGCACCATGCGGCACGCGCTGCGGGTCACGTCGGCCCCCGTGATCTTCAGCCACTCCAGCGCCCGCGCCGTCTGCGACGTCCCCCGCAACGTGCCCGACGACGTGCTCGGCACCCTCGCCGCCAACGGTGGCGTGTGCATGGTGACGTTCGTGCCGCAGTTCGTGTCGCCCGCCGTGGCGGAGTGGCGGGCCGAGGGCGCCCGGGCCGCCGCGGAGGAGGGGATCGCGAACACGGACCTCGGGGCGTTCGAGCCGTTCATGGCGCGGTGGCGCGACGAGCACCCGCAGCCGCGCAGCACCCTGTCCGACGTCGTCGCGCACGTCGAGCACGTCCGGGAGGTCGCCGGCGTCGACCACGTGGGCCTCGGCGGCGACTACGACGGCACGCCCAACCTGCCCGAGGGCCTGGAGGACGTCACGGGCTACCCGCGCCTGCTCGCGGCCCTGGCGGACAACGGCTGGTCCGACGCCGACCTCGGCAAGCTGACCAGCGGCAACACGCTGCGGGTGCTGCGTGACGCGGAGTCGGTGGCGGCCCGGACCGTGGTGGGCTGACTCAGCTCGGGAGCTGGACCACCTTGCGCTGGAAGCCCAGGGCCACCTTCTGCAGCGACTCGAGCGGTTCCTGCTCGTTGTGGTAGCTGATCTGCCGCAGCATCGACCCGGACGACGCGAGCAGCGCGACGATCACGTCGCGTGCGTCCTCGCGCGTCTCGAGCGCCTCCTGCAACAGGTCCTGGACGTGAGGTGATCTGAGACCGTCCTCCTCGGGATCGAGCAGCGCTGTCAGGAGCGCGATCGACAACGAGCTCCCGTGGATGCTTGCCATGGTGGTCTCCCCCGGTCGGGGCCCGGAGTCCCGGGCATCAGCCACCCGCGGGCAGGCCCGCGGGGTACTCGTCCGATGCCCCACCCCCTGTGGCCTCGGCCGTGCACCCTTGTGTACCGCACGTCAGGGCGTCGCGCCTGTTGACAGGGGCGAATTGCTGCGGCCCGCCGATGAGATTCCGCTGTGCGGAATCGTTCGTGCGGAGATCGGCGGTGCGCGGCTAGCCGTGCAGGATGAGCTGGAACACGACGTGGTCCTGCCACTCGCCGGCGATCTTGAGGTAGCTGGGCGCGAACCCGATCTGCTCGAAGCCGACCTGCGTCAGCACCGCCTGCGACGCCGTGTTGTGCGGCAGCGTGGCCGCCTGCAGGCGGTGCAGGCCCAGCTCGTCCCGGGCATGGGCCACGAGCGCCTCGACGGCCCGGGTCATCAGGCCGCGCCCGGTGAACCCGGCGTCCAGCCAGTAGCCGAGGTGCCCGTTCTCGAAGGCCCCGTGCACCACGTCGGTGAGGTTCAGCCGGCCCACGATCAGGCCGTCCGACTCGAGCACGGTGTACAGCGCGCGGCCGGTCGAGTTCTCCAGGACCTGGGTCCACAGGCGCTCCCGGTGCCAGTCGGCGGTGTAGAACTCCTCGGGCCGCTCGGGCTCCCACGGGGCGAGGTGCTCTCGGTTGCGGGCATAGGCGTCGGCGAGTGCGACGGCATCGTCCTTGCTGAGCTCGCGCAGCACGACGTCGGCCGTCAGGGCGGCATGGAAGGGCATGCTGCTCACGATAATCCTGCCGGGAACTTTTCAGCCACGCCCGTAGTTGAGTGAAGTGGACTCAACTTTGCGAGGGTCAGCTTGCTTCCTTGCGAGCACCGGCTTAAGTTGAGTGCAGCAGACTCAATCTGTCGAAGGAAGGCAGCAGACATGGCACGCGCAGTAGGTATCGACCTCGGTACGACGAACTCGGTGGTGGCGGTCCTCGAGGGTGGGGAGCCCACCGTCATCGCCAACGCGGAGGGCTCGCGGACCACCCCGTCGGTGGTCGCGTTCTCCAAGACGGGCGAGGTCCTGGTCGGTGAGGTCGCCAAGCGGCAGGCCGTCACCAACGTGGACCGCACCATCTCCTCGGTCAAGCGTCACATGGGCACCGACTGGACGGTGGACATCGACGACAAGAAGTACACCGCGCAGGAGATCTCGGCGCGCATCCTGGGCAAGCTCAAGCGCGACGCCGAGGAGTACCTGGGCGAGCCCGTCACGGAGGCCGTGATCACGGTCCCGGCGTACTTCAACGACGCCGAGCGCCAGGCGACCAAGGACGCCGGCCAGATCGCCGGCCTGGACGTCAAGCGCATCGTCAACGAGCCCACCGCCGCCGCGCTCGCCTACGGCCTGGAGAAGGGCAAGGAGGACGAGCTCATCCTGGTCTTCGACCTCGGTGGCGGCACGTTCGACGTCTCCCTGCTCGAGGTGGGCAAGGATGAGGACGACTTCTCGACCATCCAGGTGCGCGCCACCTCCGGCGACAACCGCCTCGGTGGTGACGACTGGGACCAGCGCGTCGTGGAGCACCTCATCAAGCAGGTGAAGAACTCCTCGGGCGTCGACCTGTCGAAGGACAAGATTGCCCTGCAGCGCCTCCGCGAGGCGGCCGAGCAGGCCAAGAAGGAGCTCTCGTCCGCGACGAGCACCAACATCTCGATGCAGTACCTCTCGATGAGCGAGAACGGCCCCATCCACCTGGACGAGAAGCTCACGCGCGCTCAGTTCCAGCAGATGACGCAGGACCTCATCGACCGCACCAAGGCGCCGTTCCACGCCGTGATCCGCGACGCCGGCATCTCCGTCTCCGACATCGACCACGTGGTGCTCGTGGGTGGTTCCACCCGCATGCCCGCCGTGACCGAGGTCGTCAAGGAGCTCACCGGTGGCCGCGAGCCCAACAAGGGCGTGAACCCGGACGAGGTCGTCGCCGTCGGCGCCGTGCTGCAGGCCGGTGTCATCTCCGGTGACCGCAAGGACGTCCTGCTGATCGACGTCACCCCGCTGTCCCTCGGCATCGAGACCAAGGGTGGCGTGATGACCAAGCTCATCGAGCGCAACACCGCGATCCCGACCAAGCGCAGCGAGGTCTTCTCCACGGCGGACGACAACCAGCCGTCGGTGGCGATCCAGGTGTTCCAGGGCGAGCGCGAGTTCACCCGCGACAACAAGCCGCTGGGCGTCTTCGAGCTCACCGGCATCGCGCCGGCCCCGCGCGGCGTGCCGCAGATCGAGGTCACCTTCGACATCGACGCGAACGGCATCGTGCACGTGTCCGCCAAGGACCGCGGTACGGGCATGGAGCAGTCGATGAAGATCACGGGCGGCTCCGCGCTCCCCAAGGACGACATCGACCGCATGGTCAAGGACGCCGAGCTGCACGCCGAGGAGGACAAGAAGCGGCGCGAGGAGGCGGACACCCGCAACCAGGCCGAGGCCTTCGCGTACTCCATGGAGAAGCAGATCGCGGACAACCGCGACAAGCTCCCGGCCGAGGTCGTCTCGGAGGTCGAGGCGGACATCGCCGCCGTGAAGTCCGCGCTCGAGGGTGAGGACGCCGACGCCGTGAAGAGCTCGTACGAGAAGCTCGGCGCGTCGTCGCAGAAGATCGGCGAGGCGCTGTACGCGGCCGAGCAGCCGGCGGCGCAGGGTGCCGAGGGCGCCCCGCAGACGGCGAACGCCCAGTCCGCCAAGGACGAGGACGTCGTGGACGCCGAGATCGTGGACGACGAGGACGAGCGCAAGTGACGGACGAGCACCAGCAGGGACCCCCCGAGCCCGAGGGCTCGGGGGAGCACCCCTTCCAGTTCACGGACAAGCGCAAGGTGAACGCCTCCGGCGACGAGGCGCAGCCGGTCGAGCCCGCTCCGGCGGACGAGACGGCCGAGCCCGAGGCCGCCGAGCCGTCCGCGCAGGACGCCAGGGACCCGCTGGCCGGGCTCGACTTCGAGCCCTCCGGTGAAGCCGCCGAGGCGTCCGAGGTCCTCAAGGCGAAGGCCGAGGCGGCGGAGCACCTGGACGCGCTGCAGCGCGAGCGGGCCAGCTTCACGAACTACCGCAACCGGGCGCTGCGCGACCAGGAGGCCGCGCGGGACCGGGGCGTGCAGGACGTGCTGGCGGCGCTGCTGCCCGTGCTCGACGACGTCGAGCGCGCGAAGCAGCACGGCGAGCTGAGCGGTCCCATGGCGGCGATCGCGGAGAAGCTCGACCAGAGCCTGCAGAAGTTCGGCGTCGAGCGGTTCGGCAAGGTGGGGGAGGAGTTCGACCCCACCCTGCACGAGGCGCTCATGCACTCGACCGACGCGGACGCGACGGCCGCCACGGTGAACCTCGTGGTGGAGCCCGGGTACAAGATCGGCGACAAGGTGGTCCGGGCGGCGCGCGTGGGTGTCGTCGGACCGGAGTAGTCCCGTTCCCGGTGGCCGGGCCCGACCCTGACAGGGCGGGCCCGGCCGCCGGGAGCACACTGCGGAAGGAGGTGCCATGACCGGTCAGGACTGGATGGAGAAGGACTTCTACGCCGTGCTGGGCGTGTCCAAGGACGCCGACGACGCGGCCATCAAGAAGGCCTACCGCAAGCTCGCGCGCCAGTACCACCCCGACCAGAACCAGGGGGACGCGGCGGCGGAGTCCAAGTTCAAGGAGATCGGCGAGGCCTACGCGGTGCTCTCCGACGCGGAGCAGCGCCGCCAGTACGACGCCGTGCGCGCCATGGCGGGCGGGGCTCGCTTCTCGGCCGGCCCCGGCGGACCCGGTGCCGGTGGCTTCGAGGACATCATGGGTGCCATGTTCGGTGGCGCCCAGGGCGGCCGGGGCGGGCCGCGCGTCCGCTACTCGCAGGGCGGGAACGGCGGCGCGGGCTTCGAGGACATCCTCGGCTCCATGTTCGGCGGAGGCCGGACGGCCTACGGCGCGGGGACCACCGGGTACGCCTCGCCGACTCCGGGCGCGGACGTCGTCGCCCAGGTCACGCTGCCGTTCCGGGCGGCCGTGGAGGGCACGACGGCGGAGCTCGAGGTCAACGGCCGCACCATCACGGCCCGGATCCCCGCGGGGATCAACGACGGCAAGAAGATCCGGCTGCGCGGCAAGGGCCGGCCGGGGGTCGCCGGGGGCCCGGCGGGTGACCTCGTGGTCACGGTGCACGTCACGCCGCACCCGGTCTGGACGCTGGACGGCATGGACCTGCGCATGACCGTGCCCGTCACGTTCGTGGAGGCGGCGCTCGGCACCACGCTGGAGGTGCCCACCCTGGACGGCGCCACCGTGCGGCTCAAGGTGCCCGCGGGCACGCCGTCGGGCCGGGTGCTGCGCGTCAAGGGCCGTGGCGTGCGGACGGCGAAGGCGACCGGCGACCTGCTCTTCACGGTGCAGGTGGCCGTGCCGCAGAAGCTCAGCAAGAAGGCCAGGCAGGCGCTCGAGACGTTCGCCGCCGAGAGCGACGGCGAGGACGTGCGCGCCGGGCTGGCCGCGCGGGCGGCGGAGTGACGGCCGGTGCGGTGGGGCGGCTGCCCTGCCGCACCGGGTTCGGCTAACCTGCCCGCACCAACAGTGCAAGAGAGACTTGGGAGGTGCGCATGGTCGACGACGACACACCCGTGCTCACCGTGTCCAAGGCCGCCGAGCTCGCGGGCATGCACCCGCAGACGCTGCGGCAGTACGACCGCCTCGGCCTGGTGGTGCCCCGGCGCACGCGCGGCCGCGGCCGCCGGTACTCGCGCCGCGACGTGGCGCGCCTGCTGCAGGTGCAGCGGCTCGCCCAGGGCGAGGGCATCAACCTCGCCGGGATCAAGCGCATCCTCGACCTGGAGGCGCACGTCTCCGTGCTGGAGGAGCGCCTCGGCGACCTGCTGATGCGGGTCCAGGAGGAGGGGCGCGTGTTCGCCGCCGGACCGGCGGCGGGCGACGTCGTGGTGGTCCAGCGTGGTCAGCGCGTCCGCAGCGCGGCCGTGCGCGTGGACCTGGAGCACCGCGCCACCGGCGGGGGCGCCGTGGTGCTCTGGCGTCCGGCTCCGCGGCGCGAGGAGTAAGCGCGTCCTCGGTGCGTGGCTGATTTCAGCGATGCCATTCTTTCGTTAATCAAGAATGCTCGCAGGAGTATAGGTAAGGCATTCCTTGCTCTACGCGATCTGCCATTTCGGAATACGATCGGGGTATTCCGCAGGAGTGACGCACCGAGCGAGGAGAGATGCCATGAGCACGCTGATGGAGATGCCCGAGGTCGTCGAGTGCTCGATCGACGGCTGCGGGTACAACCACGACCACGGCTGTCACGCCGGCGCCGTCACCATCGGAGGGCACATGGGCGACGCCTCCTGTGCCACGTTCATCCCGCTGAGCACCAAGGGCGGCCTGGACAAGGTGATCGCCCATGTCGGCGCCTGCCAGCGTGCGGAGTGCACCCACAACGACCACCTGGAGTGCAACGCGGCGTCGATCCGCGTGGGACCGGGCCCCGAGGACCCGGCGCACGCCGACTGCCTCACCTTCGAGCAGGGCTGAACCGGCGAGCAGGGCCGAACCCGGGCTGAGGCCCGGTGCTCAGCGCGCCAGGTGGTCCAGGAGCAGCAGGGCGTCGCCGTGCGTCCCGGGAAGCCGCTCGACCCACACCCGGGTCGGGCGGCGCACCTCTGTCGTGAGGCCGAGCACCTCGGCGTTGCGCTCCACGACGCGGCGCAGCGACTGGCCGAGCTCGGCCGTCGTCGGGCCCCGCTCGCACAGCACCACGAAGGTGCCGTCGCCCACGGCGGCCATCGGGTGGCCCTCGCCGAACACCTGGTGCAGCGTGCGGCCGATCGCGGCGGAGCGCGCCAGGCGCTGCCAGGTGTCGAGGTTCTCCAGGCCGACGTCGAGCACCAGCAGGCAGTGGGACTCGCCCGCGGTGGAGCCGGTGCGCTGGGCGACGCCGTAGGTCTCGCGCAGCCGCTCGCCCAGGTACTCGCCCGTGGGCAGGCCGGTCGAGGGGTCGTGCGTGGCGATCTGGTAGGGCACGCGCTCGCGCTCCCCGACCCAGCCGATCGCCGCGGCGCGCAGCGCGCCGACATCCGTGGGCCGCCCGAAGGCGGCGTAGAGGCAGGCGACGTCGTCCAGGGCCTCGGTGATCCCGGCGCCCACGCCGGCGCGCGCCGCACCGAGCCGCTCGGCCGGCGCGATCACGCCACGGCCCTCGGCCAGTGCCTCTGCTAGCGCTTCTGCGGCGGGGTGCTCCCAGTCGTTCGGCCGGATCCAAACCGACGCCAGACTCGTAGCTCGCCACCGCTCGCGCAGGTCGTGCACACGCACCCGCGCCTCCTGCTGTGCCTCGCTCATAATGATGGGACCCTCACGGGGATACATCATGACGCACCTTCGGCTGTGACGTGCCGGACTTCACCCGGGCGTCACCCCGGAATCTGGAATTCCACCCCCTAAATCCTCCGCCTGGCTCTATAGTCTTGGCAGGACGGCGACAGTCAACGGCAGCGCGACCACCGCGAGAGTCTGGGCAGACGTGAGGCAAGTCGAGAGCAGCACAGGGGAAACCCCGAGTGACGCGGAACTGATTCTGCAGGTCAGGGCAGGTGACCGCGACGCTTTTGGTGTGCTCTACGAGCGTCACTCAGCTGCCGCTCGAGCCCTCGCCCGCCAGTACGTCACGGCCGCTGACGCGGAGGACGTCGTCGCCGACGCCTTCAGCAAGCTGTTCGAGATGCTCCGTCGCGGGGTAGGCCCCGACGCCGGGTTCCGCCCCTACCTGTACACGATGGTCCGCCACCGGTCGTTCGACGTGTCACGTGGCGCCGCGCGCACCCGCCCGAGCACCGACGACGAGATCGAGTCCGTCCTCGGCCGGGTGGCCTCGAAGGACGACCCGGCACTCCAGGGCTTCGAGCGCAGCGTGATCGCCAAGGCCTACGTCGACCTGCCGGAGCGGTGGCGCGAGGTCCTCTGGTACGTGCTCGTGGACGAGCTCAAGCCCGCCCAGGTCGCGCCCGTGCTCGGCCTCAGCCCCAACGGGGTGTCCGCGCTGCTCTACCGCGCCAAGGAGGCGCTGCGGGCCGGGTACCTCCAGCAGCACCTGACGCATGCGCCGTCCGACACCTGCCGCACCGTCAACCCGCTGCTCGGCGGGTACGTGCGCGCGAGCCTGTCGAAGCGCGAGACCACCAAGATCGACGAGCACCTCTCCACCTGCGCCACCTGCAGCGCCCTCGTGCTCGAGCTGCACGACGTGGCGCACGGCATGAAGACCGTCATCGCCCCGCTGGTGCTGGGCGCGGGCGGCCTCGCCCTCGTCGGCGCCGGCGCCCCGATCGGCGGCATGGTCGTCGCCGCCAAGGCCGGCGCGGGCGCGGCGGCCGGTGGCGCGCACTCCGCCTCCGCCGTGAGCGCGGCGTCGAGCGGCTCGTTCTCCGGCGCGGTGTCGTCGGCCGTGTCCACCACCGCGGGTGCCGTCGCCTCCGCCGCGGCCGCCGCGACGGGTGGCAGCATGGCCGCGGGCGCGCTCGCCGTCGCCGCCGTCGGCCTGGTCGCGGCGCTGCAGATCACGGCGCCGCCCGAGGCGGACCCGCTGATCGACACGGTGATCGCCACGAACGACGCCCGGGAGCTGCCGGGTGGCGGTCCCGCCGAGAGGGTCAAGGGCGGCGAGCCCGTGCTGCCCACCGACGTGGTGCCGAACGAGGACACCGCGTACATCGAGGTCGGCTATGCGGACGCCGCGCAGCCGCTGGCGCCCCGCCAGAGCCAGAACCTGTCGTTCACCGTGGAGAACACGGGTGCCGCCGACGCGACGGGCGCCCAGCTCGAGGTCACGCTCCCCAGCGGGCTCACCTCGGTGAAGCCGGAGGGTTCCTTCGGCACGGGGATCGGCGGCCGTCTGGTCTCCAGCACCCGCCCGGCGGCGAGTGCGACCCCCACCGCCGAGGCCACGCCGACGCCCGGCGCGACCGGCAGCACGTCGTCGGAGGCGAAGGCCGACGCCTCGGCGGGCTCGTCCACCGGCGAGATCGCGGTGCCGACGACGCCGAGCGCGTCACCCAGCGCCCCCGCCACCGAGGGCACCGTCCCGGTCGAGACCCCGGTCGGCTGCGCGCCGACGGAGCGGACGAACGTCCTGCTCTGCTCGATCGGCGAGCTCGCGCAGGGCGCGACGCGCAGCGTCGTCGTGCCGGTGCAGGCCAACGCCGGTGGCGACTACCCGGTCAGCGCCAAGGTCTGGGCCGACGGCCTCGAGCCGATGAGCGCCGACCTGCCGAGCCGCACGGTCGCGCCGTTCGGCCAGGAGCTGTCCGCGCAGAGCAGGGACGTCTCGTTGTCCAGCCCCGGCACCGCTCCGCTGCCCGTCACCCTGGTCAGCACCGGTGACCGCACGGTGGCCCCGGGCTGGGCCGTCGCCGTGTCCCTGCCGGACGGCGTCAAGCCGGCGTCGGCGCAGTCGCAGCTCTCCTGCGCGGCCGGTGACCTGCCGAACAGCTGGCTCTGCACGCCCCTCGCCGGGATCTTCGGTTCGACGCTGCAGCTCGAGCCGGGCGCGGCCGTCGACATGTCGCTGAACGTCACCACCGCCGCATCGTCCACGGCGCAGCCCGCCGAGCTGGGCGTCGCGAACGTCCGGCCGGTCCTCGACGGCAGCGCGCGCTCCGCCTCGGCCACGCTGGTCGCCACCTCGGCCTGGACCAACGCCGGTGCCGGCGTGGGCACCGTGACCGCGTCCTGCCTCGCCGAGGGCGGGGCCGACAAGGCCGACGCCGCCGTGATCGGCAGCTACACCAACACGACCCAGCGCGTCGTGCGCGTCGCCCTCGAGGCGGCCGGCAGCCGCGAGGCCACGGGCCAGGACGTGGCGCCCGGCGAGTCCGCGCGGGTCACGGTGCACGACGGCATGCGCGTCCCGGCCGGCCTGGCCACGTTCGTGCTGACCACCGACGTGGACGGCAGCACCTACGAGACCCGTGTCGCGGCCGGTGACCACCGCGGGGTGGACTGCTACCGGCCCACGTGGGACACCGCGACGAGCGTGCAGACCGTCAACGCCGGCGGCACCGTGGGCGTCAAGGGCACGATCACCAACAAGACCGGCGAGTCGATGTTCGCCGTCATGTCAGTGCCCGTGGGCGGTGACACGCTCAAGTCGGTCAAGGTGCCCGTCGCGGCAGACGGCACGTTGGACCTCTCCGTGGACACGGGCCGCACGCACGTGCCGGCGGGCGACGTCACGTTCCACCTCTCCCGTGAGGTCGCGGACTCGGACGGCGACCTGGCGGACGCCGTGAGCGCGCCCGCCAACAACCCGACGCAGTCCTTCGCCGCCGCCCAGATCCAGCCCGCCGCGGGCGAGCGGACCATGTCGTCGGAGTCCTGCGTCTTCGACGCGGCCCAGGACCGCTCGGTGCAGACCTTCACGGTCACCGCCGACAACACGGCCTCGACCCTGCCCGTGCCCTTCCACGTCGGGGACGTCACCCGGACCGTGCCCGCCGGGCAGACCGAGGTGATCGAGTTCCCGGTGGTCTGGGGCACCGACACGGTGCCGCTGACGGCGGCCGGCCAGACGCTCGACCAGCTCGACGTCCGGTTCAAGTCCTGCGCCGAGGTGACCTGGCCGACGGTCGAGCAGCTCACGGTCGCCACCGCGGCCGAGTGCGTCGACCAGAACGTGCAGGTCCAGGCGACGGTCGAGAACGGGACCGGCCGCGAGTGGCGCGGCGTGCTCGTCCAGGACGCCACCGGCGCGACGAGCGAGGAGCAGGCGGTCCCCGCCGGGTCGACCACGTTCGTGCTGCCCCAGCAGCCCCTGTTCACCCTCGACGGCAACGTCACCGTGCGGCTGACGCGCGAGCTGGAGGGCAACTCCTTCACGGTGGAGAAGTCGTTCGCCGTGAAGGGCGAGAACTGCGTGCTGCCCGATCCGACCTGCGAGCCGACCGGGGACCAGAGTGCCGAGCAGGCCGCGTTCGTGCCCCGGGTCGCGGCTCCGACGGACAGCCCCTGGCGACGGCTGATGGGCCTCGACGGTTGCGAGCCCGCCGACACCCCCGAGCAGGAGCAGCCGCAGGCCTAGCACCCGGGGCGCCCCATCAGGGGCGCCACGCCGGCGTCAGACGATGCCGTACAGCCGGTCCCCGGCGTCGCCCAGGCCGGGCACGATGTAGGCCTTCTCGTTGAGGCGCTCGTCCACGGCCGCGACCACGACCGACAGGTTCGCGCGGTCGCCCACGTGCTCCTCCAGGAGCGCGATGCCCTCCGGGGCGGCCAGCAGGCAGACCGCCGTGACCTCGCGCGCGCCGCGCTCCAGCACGTAGTCGATCGCTGCGACCAGCGTGCCGCCCGTGGCGAGCATCGGGTCGATGAGGAACACGTGCCGGCCGGTGAGGTCGTCGGGCAGGCGGTTCGCGTACGTGACGGCCTTGAACGTCTCCTCGTCGCGCACCAGGCCGAGGAACCCGACCTCCGCCGTCGGGAGCAGGCGGCTCATACCGTCCAGCATGCCCAGCCCCGCGCGCAGGATCGGCACCACCAGCGGCGGCGGGGACGCGAGGCGCGTGCCCGTCATGGTGGTGATCGGCGTCTTCACCTCGTGCGGCTCGGTGGCGATCTCGCGTGTGGCCTCGTAGGCCAGGAGCGTGACCAGCTCGTCGACCAGCAGGCGGAAGGTGGGCGAGTCCGTGGTCTCGTCCCGCAGGACGGTCAGCTTGTGGGCTACCAGGGGATGATCGACGACGTGAAGGCGCATGGGGCCAACGCTACCGGGCGGTCGAACGGCGAGGCGGTGCGGAGGCCCGGAAAGTCGCCAGTCCCACACTAGGGTGACCTGTGTGTCCGACACAGCAAGCCTGAGCGCCGCCGAGCGCCGCGCGCACTGGGAACGGTGGATGGGCGTTGCCCTCGACGAGGCCCGGCGTGCCCTGGACACCGGCGACGTGCCGGTCGGCGCCCTGGTGCTCGACGAGGCGGGCGAGGTGATCGGCGTCGGGCACAACGAGCGCGAGGCGACGGGGGACCCGACCGCCCACGCCGAGGTGCTCGCGATGCGGGCGGCCGCGGCCGCGCGCGGCGAGTGGCGGCTGTCCGGCTGCACGCTCGTGGTCACGCTGGAGCCGTGCCCGATGTGCGCGGGCACCCTGGTGCAGTCGAGGGTGCGGCGGCTGGTCCTCGGAGCCTGGGACCCGAAGGCCGGCGCCACGGGCTCCGTGTGGGACCTGGTGCGCGACCAGCGGGCGCTGCACGAGGTCGAGGTGCTGGGCGGCTTCCGCGAGGACGAGTGCGGGGCGCTGCTCCGGGAGTTCTTCGGGGCGCGGCGGGGCTGACGGGCGGGGCCGCGTCAGACCTGCGGCAGCGCCGCGCTGAGCTGGTCGAGCAGCGTGCGCAGGCGCAGCAGGTACAGCCGCTCGTTGGCCAGGCTGGACATGTTCGCGACGGCGTCGTCGCCGTCCTGGTACTTGACGATCATGAGCTCGAACTCCGTGAGGTCGCGGCGCCAGTTGTAACCCTGGACCCGCTCCCGCCAGCGGTGCAGCTTCTCGACCAGGGCGCTGTCGGGCGCCCGGCTCAGCACGCCCGAGGCGAGTGCGACGTCGACCGCCGACAGAGCCAGCCGGGGGCTGACCGAGAGGGCGCGGTCGCCGCCCGTCCGCAGCCCGGCGAGCCGGCGCTCGACGATGGCGCGGTTCTGGCGCAGCTCGAAGATCACCGAGGCGACCAGCTCCGAGCGGCGCTCCGTCTCGGCGTTCTGCCGCTCCACGATCAGCCCGGTGACACCCGCGAGCAGGGTCAGCGAGTTGACCCAGGGTTCCCACTCCGGGCCGACGCCGAGGATCCACAGGATGCCCAGCACGAACGCGACGCCCAGAAGGGTGTAGGTCACGACGGCGACGGTCACGCGCCGTCGTCGGGCCCAGCGGCGCCCGGACCAGGCGGTCCCGGCCCGCCGCCGCAGCAGCCTCAGCCGCGCGCGGACCGCCTCCGGCGCCCCGCGCACACCCGGGCCCCGGGTCACTTCCACACGTCGAACGTCGGCCGCTCGGCGGGAGCGTTCTCGTCGGGCGCCAGCAGCCGCAGCTCCAGCCCGAACGGGTTCTGCCGCCGGGTGTACCGGAACCGTTCCCGCTGCACGTGGGTGGTGCGCAGGCCGGCGTCGGCCACGAGCTGGTCGATCCGCTCGGTCGTGTACTTGCGCGTCGTGTACAGCCGGATGGTGTCCAGCGGCTTGAGGTGCACCGGCCGGCTGCCCGGGATCAGCATCCGCAGGGTCTCGCTGCCCACGTTCTGCCAGAACACCTTCAGGAGGATGCTCTCGTCCTCGACCGAACCGGTGAACCGGACCTGTTCGAGGTCGATCTTGAGGTCGGTGTTGTAGCGCACGGCGCTCGCCACGAACTCCACGAACCCCCGCGTCTGGCGGTACTCGGCCTCGGCGGCGTGCACGGCGTCCTGGCTCAGGCTCTCGGTCGTGGCGAACTCGACGAGCATCCGGTCCTGCGGCCGGAGCACCTTCGCGACGCCGTCGAGGAACTCCGCGTCGTCGTCGAAGTTCGCCACGGTGTTGCCGACCAGCGAGAAGAGGATCGCCTCGTCGCCCACGAGGCGGTCGAGGAACTGCTTGAGCTCCTCGAGGTTGCCGTCCAGGGAGAGGTCGATCTGCAGGCCCAGCGAGCGGTCCAGGGGGAAGTGCGCGTCCCGGACGGCGGTGCGCGACCCGGTCCGGAGCATCTCGGCGCTCATGTCCACGGGCACGTAGAGCATCGACGGGTGCGCCTGGTGCATCGTCTCCAGGAACATCCCGTCCTTGGCGCCGGTACCGACGCCGAGGCTCACCAGGTGCACGCACTCGTCCGTCACCAGCGGCGAGATGCTGCGCCACTGCCTGCGGAACATCTCGGTGCCGACCTTGATGACCATGTAGGTGGGGTCGTTCGAGGCGTTGAACCAGGCGATGGTCGGG
This sequence comes from Promicromonospora sp. NPDC050262, assembly GCF_040655935.1. Taxonomy (NCBI): domain Bacteria; kingdom Bacillati; phylum Actinomycetota; class Actinomycetes; order Micrococcales; family Promicromonosporaceae; genus Promicromonospora; species Promicromonospora sp. NPDC050262. Next base: position 52,834 of record NZ_JBFAKX010000006.1, read on the forward strand.
CCGATGCCCCAGTAGGCGTAGCCGGACGGGACGCGCTTGCCGTCCCCGGACGTCGAGTGCCCGTCGTCGAGGTACTGGGCCAGGGTGGCGAGCTTGTCGGACTGGTCCTCGCCCACCAGCGTCACGGACCACGCGAAGTCGTCGCCCGCGAGGGTGCTGTCGATCCTTGAAATCGCTGAGTCGCCCACGCGGTCCCCTCGTGCTCCGATGCAGTGCTCCGACGCAAAGAGATCCCAGGCTAGCGGGACGATCCGTGGTGCGAAATGGAACACACCCCGGGTGCGCAGGGCAGTCGGCGGCATACCCTCGTAGGCGTGTTCCCTCAAGCTCGCCCCACCACGTGGCAGCCCGAGCCCGTCGAGGTCGCCCGCACCACCGTGGACGACGCCGTGGACGTGCTCTCGGGCCTCCGGATCACGGCGCTCACGGGCGCCGGGGTCTCGACGGACTCCGGCATCCCCGACTACCGCGGCCCCGACTCGCCGCCGCGCAGCCCCATGACCTACCAGCAGTTCGTGGGCGACGAGGAGTTCCGCCGGCACTACTGGGCGCGCAACCACGTGGGCTGGCAGCACGTGGACCGCACCGCGCCGAACGCCGGGCACCGCGCGCTCGTCGAGCTGGAGGAGCGCCGGATCCTCGCCGGGATCATCACGCAGAACGTGGACCTGCTGCACGAGGACGCCGGCTCCCGCAACGTCATCGACCTGCACGGACGCTACGACCGCGTGATCTGCCTCAACTGCGGCCGGGTCATCTCGCGCACGCACCTCGCGGAGCGGCTCACCGAGCTCAACCCGGGCTTCCTGGAGTCCGTGGGCGACGTCGCGGACGTGGAGATCGCGCCCGACGCCGACGCCGTCATCGAGTCGACCGCGCACTTCAAGCCCGCCCCCTGCGAGTTCTGCGGGGGCGTGCTCAAGCCGGAGATCGTCTACTTCGGCGAGAACGTGCCGCGCGAGCGGGTGGAGCGGGCGTTCGCGCTGGTCGACTCCGCCGACGCCCTGCTCGTCGCCGGCTCGTCGCTGACCGTGATGAGCGGGCTGCGGTTCGTGCGGCACGCGGCCGAGGCGGGCAAGCCCGTCGTCATCGTGAACCGCGGCATCACCCGCGGCGACAAGTACGCGACGGTGAAGATCGACGCCGGGACGAGCGACGTCCTGCGGGAGCTGGTGCTTCGCCTGCCGCAGCCCAGCTAGCGGGTGGTGAGGTCCGTGATCCCGTCATGTCCCGTCGGGGAGAGCGTGAGCACGCGGCCGCCCGGGTGCAGCCGCGAGTCCCCGTGGTACAGCTCGGCGAGCTGGTCGGCCGCCTCACCGTCCCCGGAGTCGGCGGCCACGAGCAGGTAGGCGAGCTCGTCGGCCACGGCGTCGAACTCGGCGTCGGACATCTCGGCGCCCGGCAGGCCCGCCTCCTGGACCCAGGTCTCTGCCTGGCCGCCCGCGGCCTCACGGACGTACGACGTGCCCAGCTCGGGGCCCCACAGGTCCCAGAGCAGCAGCTCGTCGCGGTGCCGGTGCGCCACCTCGTACAGCACGTAGTAGCGCACGAAGTCCTTGCCGTGCAGGTCCGGTACCTCCGCCGTCACGCCGAAGGTCGCGGGGTCGACGGTCCCGGCACGGATCGCCAGCCATGCCTCGGCCGCCGTCACGAACGGCGACTGCGGCCCGGTGGGCATGTCGTGCACGTCGAAGTCGAAGTCCTTCTGGTCGAGCTCGGGGTCGAACCGCAGCCAGCGCCTGCCGTCCCAGCGCTCGCCCACGACGTGGTCGGCGTTCCAGCCCGGCACGAAGTAGGTGGCGAAGCCGATCCGGGACCGCGCCGGCACGTCGTGCGTGCGCAGCACACCGAGCGTCAGGAGCGTGTGGTCGCGGCAGCATCCCGCGACCTGCTGGGCCTGCGTGCGCGGCCCGTCGAGAGGCGCGCGCAGCTCCGCGGCGTCCAGGATCGAGGTGAGCCAGCGCCGGTCGGGGTCGCTCTTCTGCTCGTCGGTCAACGTCGGGTCACCGGCCCGGTAGTGCACGACGGCGGTGCAGGCGAACCGGTGCAGCTCTTCCGGGTCGGTGCTCAGCTCGGTGAAGTATCCGGTGTGATTTCCGGGGTTCGAGTACGGGCTGTGGTCCGCGTAGTCGAAGAGTGTGGGCGCGGGCATCGGTGTCCTCCCTCGGCGGTGTCCGGAACACTACCCCGCACCCCCGGCGAAATCCCACCCCCTTTCCGGGGATTCCGCCGGGTGAGGTGTCTCAGCGCCTCGTGGTGGCCGGGGCGTCGCCGGCCGTGGCCGTGGCGACCTCCGCGCTGTCGGCCTGGATCGTGTAGGTCTCGCCCGTGGTCACGTTCTCCGAGGCCAGGACCAGGGACTGGGTGTCCTTGGTCAGGGTCTCCGCCGCAACCGTGGTGCCGGACGAGTCGACCACGGTCACGTCCGTGCCCGCGGCCAGGGTGTCGAAGGTCGCGGCGACCCAGCCCTCCGAGCCGTCGCCCGGCGTCTGCAGCATGCTCGACGTGCCGACGGCGAGCAGGGTGCCGCCCTGCACCGTGAGCGCGCCGGCGCTGTCGAGGGTGCCGTTGCCGCCGTCCGTCGGGCCGAACACCGTGACGTCACCGCCCGAGATCGTCAGGGTCCCGTTCGAGTCCAGGCCGTCGCCCCCGGCGTCGACCGTGACGTCGCCGCCGGTGATCGTCAGCGAGAAGTCGCCCGCGGCCTCGCCCGGCATGCCGCCACCGCCACCGCCACCGCCGCCCCCGCCGCCCTGCGGCGGCTCGCCGCCCGGCACGGTGCCCGACGCCGGCGGCTCCGCCGCGGTGTCGTCGGTCGTCGCGGCACCGTCGGTCGTCGTGCTCGTGCCGCCCGCGGCGTTGAAGCCGTCGTCGGACGAGGTGACGTCCACCGTGCCGCTCGCGACCAGGATGTGCGCCGCCTCCAGGCCCTCGACGGACTCGGCGACGGTGACCGTGGCGCCGTCGACGACGAGGTCGCTCTCCGCGTGGACACCGTCGTCGCCGGACGCGACGGTGACGGTGCCACCGAGGAGCGCCGCGTAGCCGACGGTCTCGCCGGCGTCGTCGGTGCCGTCCTCGTTGTCCGCCTTGAGGCCGTCGCCCTCGGCGTCGACGTCGACGTCGAGCGTGCCGTCGGTGACGACCAGGAAGTCCTTGCCGCGCACGCCGTCGTCCACCGCGGTGACGGTGATGTCGCCGCCCGCGATCACGAGGCCGTCCTTCGAGGCGATCCCGTCGTTCGCGTTGCCGGTGACGTCCAGCGAACCCGTGCCGGAGACGACCATCGAGTCGGCCGAGAACAGGGCGGCGTTGGGCGCGTCCTCGCTGGTGTCCGCGTACGTCGCGGCGTCGGTCAGACTGTTGGACGAGCCGTCCGCGAGCACCACCGACACGTCGTCGGCCTGCGTGACCGCGACGGCGGACCCGGTCGAGCTGGTGATGTCCGCACCGTCGAGCACGAGCCGCACGAGGCCGTCGGCCTCGGAGCCCACCACGATCTGGCCGTCGTCGAGGGTGCCGCTGATCCGGTAGGTGCCGGGCGCCGAGATGGTGACGGTGGAGCCGTCGGCGGTGGCGCCGTCGCCCGAGACGGTGGCGCTGTCGCCGTCGAGCGAGACGCTGGTCTCGTCCCCGGTGTCCCAGGTCTCGTCGGCGAGGGCAGCGAGGTCCGAGTAGTCCTCGTTGTCGGCCAGCGCGTCGTCGGTGGTCGTCGCCACCTCCGAGATGGTGGTCGTGTTCGTGCTGCTCGTGGTCTCGGCGGTGGCCGTGCCGCACCCGGCGAGGGCGCCGAGCACGAGGGCGCCGGAGATCGTGGCGGTCAGGACGGGGCGGGGCCGGCGGATCTTCATGCTGAGGTCCTCTCGCTGGTCAGGATGTGTCGTGCGGTGGTGGGCGTGCTCACGGTGAGCCGACGGCGCACGAGGCGCCGCCAGGGCATGTCCGGCAGGCCGGGCTCCAGCACGGCCAGTCCGGTGGCGTACTTGGAGATGCGGTCGGGACGGTGGCCCGCGCGCCACAGGAGGCGGTCCACGGACGAGGGTCCGGAGCCGGCGGCGGTCTTGGTCTCGACCACCACGAGGTCGCCGATCGTGGCGCTGCGGCGCACGTCCGGGACGGTGTCGGCGTGGCCGGTGTCGGCGTGGCCCGGCGCGGCCGGGACCAGCAGGTCCCAGACGAGGCCGGTGTCGAGCGTGACGCGGGCGTCGTCGAGCAGCAGGGTGGTGCGGTGGTACCGCGACCGCAGGGTCGGGGTGAGCACGGGCGCCGAGGGCGCCCCGGCGTCGGCCAGGCGGTCGGCGACGAAGGTGCGGGCCAGGCCGAGATGGTCGGCGTCGTCGTGCGGCTGCCGCTCCTTGACCGTGGTGCCGCGGCCCGCACGGGTCTTCACCTCGACGAAGCACGACCCGGTGTCCACGTAGGTCCGCGTGCGGACCTTGAACCGACGACGGCGGCGCGTCGCCGCGAGGCGGTACGCGTCCAGCTCCGGGGTGTCGAAGTAGGTGGAGTCGTAGGCGAACGTGCGGGACCCGTCGATCTCCAGCACGCGGGCCGGCGGGAGGGCCGCGAGCAGGTCGTCGAGCTCGTCCGGCGTCAGCACGTACTTGCGGTCGCGCCGGGTCTGGAGCGCGGCGGCCTCGTTCAGCTCGTCGAGGGTCACGGGGGCGAGGGTGTCGATCATCGGGCTGCCGCCAGCTCGGGACGTTCGTGCAGGGCGGTGGGGGCACCCGTGCCGTCGTCGGTCACGATCGGCAGCCGGCGCGCCTCGGAGTAGCGGACGTCCACCCAGGTGGAGTCGTTCACGAGGTCCAGGCGCTGCACGGACAGGGCGTGCACGCGGGCCCCGAGCAGCTGCTCCAGGTGCGCGGTCAGCTCCGTCTGGTCAGGGATCGCACGATCGAGGATGACCAGCTCGCTGTGGTGCCTCGCGAACAAGCGGGGATGGTCGGCCAACGCCATGACCAGGAGGATCAGGCCGCTGCCCGCGAGCCCGAGCCAGCCGGCGCTCGTCCCCAGCCCGCCCAGCAGGCCGAGCGCGAGCGACGCGAAGTAGTAGGCGACCTCGTGCTGCGACAGCTCCGTGGAGCGCAGCCGGATGATCGACAGCACGCCGAACAGGCCCAGGCCGAGGCCCGCGGCGACGGCGCTCGCGGAGAGCGTCGCGGACACCGCGAGCACCCCCACGTTGACGCCGAGGTAGGCGACGACGAGGTCGCGCCGGCGGTGTCGCGGGAAGTAGAGCGCGAAGGTGAGGATGGTGACGGCGACGAGGTCGACCGCGTAGAGCATGAGCTGGTTCATCGGAACTCCGGGGTTATCGGGGTGATGAACACGAGGTAAACGCATCGACCCGGCCGGTTCCTGGGGCAGGGCTGGGGCGAGCCTGTGGCCCGCTGGGAGGCGGCTGGGAGCCGGGTTGTCCGGCGTGCCGGGGGCGCTCCAGGCGCCGTCGGGGAACCGATTCGTGGAACCGGGCCTGGACCGGGTATCCTCCTACGGTCTGCTACTGAGGTAGCGGGCGAAGGTAGCGTGTCCGAGCGGCCTAAGGAGCACGCCTCGAAAGCGTGTGTGGGTGAAAGTCCACCGTGGGTTCAAATCCCACCGCTACCGCACCCGCAGTATTGATCAAGCCCCTGACCCGTGCGGTCAGGGGCTTGTTCGTCTCGGTGGGGACCCGCGGTCTGCGGGCACTGCGGCGGCGGGGCGACCGCGCCTAGCGCCGGTTCACCATGCCCACGACGGCCACCGCGGCCGCCAGCACCGTCACGATCATGGCGACGGTCAGGACCGTCGCGTCCGTTGCGAGCATCGGGCAGCCGGCAGCGGCGTCGTCGTCCGGGCAGGTGCGCCAGGGCTGCAGGAAGTAGGTGAACGACACGAGCACGCCCAGCACAGCGAGTGCCCCACCGCCGATGATCAGTGCCAGCGAGGTCCTTGTTGTCATCCGGCGAGAGTAGGGGAAGCGGCGGGTCGTTGTCGCGCATCCGAAGCCACGTGTTCACCCTGTAGCGTCGCGCGCATGTCGCGACAACCCTCGCCCCGACCTGCTGTTTCATCCCTCCGGAAGCTGGAGCCCGGCGACGCCGTCGCGCTCGTCTCCCCGGCGAGCTGGAGCGACGAGTCCTGGCTGGCGGAGAGCGTCGCGACGGTCGAGTCGTGGGGCTTCGAGGCGCGTCTGGGCAAGCACGCCGACGACCGGTTCGGCTACATGGCCGGCGGCGACCCGGAGCGCGCGTCGGACCTCAACGACGCGATCCGGGACCCGGAGGTCCGCGCCATCCTCACCCTGCGTGGGGGGAGCGGGAGCCTCCGCCTGCTGCCCGACGTCGACACCGATGCGCTCCGGGCGGACCCCAAGCCGCTCGTCGGGTTCAGCGACATCACGGCCCTGCACCAGGTCTGGCACCGGACCGGCGTCCCGTCGGTCCACGGCGCCGTTGCCGGGACTCGGGCGGAGACAGTGCTGCGCCTCCTGCGAGGTGAAACCGGCGAGCCGGTGCGGAGGGACAACGGCCAGTACGGCGCCTACCTCACCACGACGGGCACGGCCTCGGGACCGCTGTTCGGCGGCAATCTCGAGATGCTGGCGCGCAGCGTCGGCATCGTCGACAACGATCTCGACGGTCACGTCCTGCTGCTGGAGATCAACCGGACGGTCGGGCTGGGGATGGTCGACCGGGCTCTGACCCAGCTCCTGCTGTCCGGCGCGCTCGCGGGGGTCTCGGGCGTGGCGGTGGGCACGCTCGAAGGGTTCGACGACTACGAGGACCGCGGCTGGAACGTCCTCGACGTGCTCCGGGACCGGCTGAGCCCGCTCGGCGTGCCGATCCTCGCGGGGCTCCCGCTCGGGCACCTGGAGAACCCGGTCTCCGTGCCGCTCGGGGTCGAGTGCGAGCTCGACGCCGACGCCGGGACGCTGACGGTCGCGGCGCTGAGCGCCTGAACCCGGGCCGCGACTATGCCCCGCGGCGACCCGACAGCTTGTTCGCCAGCCAGCGTCCGGCCTTGCGCAGGTCGGCCGCCAGATAGCGGAACTGCCCGAGCTGCGTCCGCAGCACGTCGACCTGACGGCTCGCAAACGTTGCTCGGGGTGAGTCTCCGAGTCGACTGAGCTCTTTTCCCTCAAACTTCGCGTCGTCCGCTGGCATGGGGGGATCGTACTGGGATGCCCGGTGTGTGTCCGCCGCCCAGGGCGCGGGCTCGTACGTTCGTCTCGGCGGCCAAGTCGTCCGTCCCGGACCCGGCCCGGCGGCGGCTACGCCTCTCGGCGACCCGACAGCTTGTTCGCCAGCCACCGCACGGCCTCGCGCAGGTCGGCGGCCAGGTCGCGCAGCTCCCGGAGGTCCGCCCGCAGCGAGTCCAGGAGGCGGCTCTCGGGGGTGCCCTCGGGAGGGTCTCCCCAGCGACGGATGTGTCGCGCCTCGTGGGGCTCGTCCTCAGCGGGCATGCGCGGATCCTACTGGTGGCCGGACGGGCGGCCGTCGACCAGAAAACGCTCGACCGCCCGGCGAGACCGCAGCCGGTGGAACGACAGGTGGGCGTTCGCGGGGTCGGTCATCGCGGCGCCGTAGCGCTCGGGGTGGCGCTTCCGCTGGTCCCACGACCACCGGACGATCGTGCCCTCCCGCCAGGGCGCGAGCGCGTCGCCCCAGGGCTGACGGTTGCCCGTGCCCGGCCACAGCTCGGCGCGGCTCACCGCGAGCGACAGCGTGCGCCAATACACCTGGGCGAGCACGATCGGCGTCGGCGGGTCGAGCCAGACCACCGTGTCGGCGCGCGCCCAGATTGCGGGCTGGAGGCTCGAGTAGTTGCCGTCGACCACCCACGCCTCGTCGGTGATCACGCGCTCCGTGTCCCGCACGAAGTCCTCCTGCGGGCGCGGGTTCCACCCCGGGCCCCAGTAGAGCGCGTCCAGCTCCACGTGCCGGACGTCGAGGCGTGCCGCCAGCCGTCGCGCGAACGTGGACTTGCCCGACCCGGCTGCGCCGACCACCGACACCCTGTGCACCGGACGACGTTAGCCCGGCCGCGCGCCCGAGCCATCCGGATTTTCGACGTGCCCGGCCTCGTCGTGCGGGGCGTCCGGCGGAATGCGACCTCGGAAAGACCAGTTGACCAGGGCATATATCACCCGCGAGGTCTTGCATCCCCGGGCCGTCATGGGCTGGACTTGGGACCGCGCCCACCGGCGCTTGCCCTCGTGGCCATCGAACGAGCCCACAACACCCCTTGCAGGCAGCCCAGAAGGAGAAAAATCGATGTCTGAGAACGAGACATTGCGTGCGGAACGGTTCGCATCCGGCAAGGCGGCCCTCGACGCGATCCACGACGACGCGGGCCACGGGGTCATCGAGTCGCTGTCCGACATCGCTCCTGAGCTCGGGCACCAGATCGTCGCGTGGGGTTACGGAGACATCCTCTCCCGGCCCGGGCTGGAGCCCCAGCAGCGCCAGCTCGTGACCCTCGGGATCCTCACCGCGATGGGGGGCAGCGAACCGCAGCTCGAGGTGCACATCGGCGCCTCGCTCAACGTGGGGCTCACCCCGCAGCAGATCATCGAGGTCTTTCTGCACAGCTCCGTCTACTGCGGGTTCCCGCGGGCCCTGAACGCCGTCGCCGCCGCGAAGCGCGTGTTCGCCGAGCGCGGCCTGATGCCGCTGGCCGACGAGACCCACGAGGCCTGAGGGCCTAGAGGTACGCCATCCCGGTCAGCTCCTCCGCGGTCGTCCACAGCCGCCGCCCGACGGCGGGATCGGTCGCCTCGGCGGAGGCCCGCACCTCCGTGACACGCCCGCGGACCTCGCGGAACCCCGCAGGGCCGAAGAACTGCCCGCCGCGCACCCCGGTCGCCGTCGCGGCGTGGAGCTGGGGGAGCGCGCCGGCCTCGACGGACTGGGTCACGAGCAGGCCGAGCCGCGCCGCCCACCGGCCGGCCCGGCCCCGGTCCTCCCAGGCGCGCGGCGTGAGGTTCGTGCCGGAGAGCCCGGGATGGGCGAGCGTGCTGAGCACCGGTGAGCCCGCGGCGCGCAGGCGCCGGTCCAGCTCGATGCCGAACACGGTGTTCGCGAGCTTCGACGCCCCGTAGGCCGGGGAGGCGCGGTAGCCGCGCTCGACCATGAGGTCGTCGAAGTCCAGGTGCGCGGTCTTGTGGGTGATCGAGCTGAGCGAGACGACGCGCGGTGCGTCCCCGCGGCCGAGCAGCGGGAGCAGCAGGCCGGTGAGCGCGAAGTGGCCCAGCATGTTGGTGCCGAGGTGCAGCTCGAAGCCGTCGGACGTGGTCTGCCGCGGGCCCAGCAGCACGAGCCCGGCGTTGTTGACGAGCAGGTCGACCTGCCCGGTCTCCTCGGCGAGGCGGTCGGCGAACGTCCGCACCGACGCGAGCGCGGCGAGATCGAGCGCCCGTACCCGGAGCTTGGCGCCCGGTACGGCCGCGGCGATGGCGCGCGCGGCGTCGTCGCCCGCGGCGACGTTCCGGACGGCGAGGACGACGTCGGCGCCGTGCCGGGCGAGCTCGGTCGCGGTGACGAGCCCCAGGCCGGAGTTGGCCCCGGTCACCACGGCGAGCCGGCCGGTCTGGTCAGGGATGTCTGCTGTGTTCCAGGTCATGGCCGGTGACGCTAGGCCGCTCGGGCCGGGCCTCACGCGTCCTCGCCTCCCTCGGTCTGCCAGGACCACCTTGCCTCCGTCCTGCAGGCGCACACTGGTGGGCATGACGGCGGACCAGACCTACGCGCGCGAGCTCGGCGACTTCCTCCGTGCCCGCCGGCAGCGCACCACGCCCGAGGACCTGGGCCTGGAGCCCGGTCCCCGACGCAAGGTCGACGGCCTGCGCCGCGAGGAGGTCGCGATGCTCGCGGGACTGAGCACCGACTACTACCAGCGCCTGGAGCAGGGCCGGAACGTGCGTCCGTCGGACGCCGTGCTCGACTCGCTCGCCGACGCGCTGGAGCTCGACGAGATCGAGCGGCGGCACATGCTCATGCTCGCGCGGGCGACCCGGCAGCCCGCGGCGCCGCCCGTCCGGCGTCGGCCCGAGGCGGTGCCCGCGAGCACCGCGCGCCTGCTGGCGCACATGGGGGTGCCCGCCGTCGTGCTGGGCCGCCACCTCGACCTGCTCGCGTGGAACGACCTCGCCGCCGCACTGCTCGGCGACCCGGAGGCCTACCCGCCCGAACGCCGCAACTTCCTGACCGCCCTGTTCGACGAGGAAGGGATGCGGCTGCACTGCGCGGACTGGGAGACGACCGCCCTCGACTACATCGGGATGCTGCGCACCGCCGTCGCGGCCGACCCGGACCACCCGCGCGCCGTGGCCCTCGTGGGCGAGCTCAGCATCCGCAGCGCGGAGTTCCGCCGCCTGTGGGCACGGCACGACGTGCGCGAGAGCGTGCACGGCGCCAAGCTGATCCACCACCCGCGGGTCGGCGACATCGCGATGGAGTGGGACGCGTACCCGCTGCCCGGCAGCCCGGGCCCGGTCATGATCGTGTTCACCCCGCAGCCCGGCGCCGGCGACGACCAGCTCCGTCTGCTCGGCTCGCTCAGCGACCTGGACGCCGGCTAGGGCCGGGGGAGCGCCGCCGCGTCGCGGTGCTCGACCAGCTCCGACCGCTCCCGCCTGAGCCGGTCCACGCCCCAGGCCCCGAGCGGCGCGAGCGCGGCGTTGAGCGTGCGGCCGTGCTCCGTCAGCGTGTACTCGACGCGCGGCGGCACCTCGGCGTGCACCCGCCGGTGCACCAGGCCGTCCGCCTCCATCTCGCGCAGGTGCTGGGTCAGCATCTTCTCGCTCACCCCGGGGAGCCCGCGCCGCAGCTCGGCGAACCGGCGCACGCCGTGCTCGTCGAGCTCCCAGAGGATCAGGCCCTTCCACTTGCCGCTCACCACGTCGAGCGCGGCGTCGATGCCGCAGATGTAGGGGCCGTTGCGGGGTGCCTTCGCCATCGTGCGCTCCTCGGGTTGGGGTACGTACCAAGAGGTAAGTACCCCAGTAAATAGTGGGTACTTCCGCGATGGTACGTCGCCCGGTGAGCATGGTCAGGTCCCCACGACCTGAGGAGATCACCCGAATGACCACCCCCGGAAGCACCGGCGTCACGGTGCTCGGACTGGGCGCGATGGGCAGCGCCCTGGCCGCCGCGCTGCTCGACGCCGGCCATCCCACCGCCGTCTGGAACCGCACCCCCGCCCGCGCCGCTGACCTGGTCGCCCGCGGGGCCACGGCGCCGTCGGACATCGCCGACGCCGTGACCGCCCACCGGCTGGTCGTCGTCTGCCTGCTCGACCACGGGTCCGTGCACGAGACGCTCGACCCCGTCATTGGCACGATGCGGGGGAGCGCGCTGGTCAACCTCACGACCACCACCCCGAACGAGGCCCGCGAGCTCGCCGCCTGGGCGGAGCGGCACGGTGTCGACCACCTCGACGGCGCGATCATGGCCACGCCGCCGATGATCGGCACCGCCGAGGCATCGATCCTGTACAGCGGCTCCGCAAAGGTGTTCGAGGCCGCGCGGCCCGTGCTCGACCGCTGGGCCACCAGCACGTACGACGGCGCCGACAGCGGCCTGGCCTCCCTGTACGACCTCGCCATGCTCTCGGGCATGTACACGATGTTCGCGGGGTTCCTGCACGGGGCCGCGATGGTCGGCTCCGTCGGGGTGTCCGCCACCGAGTTCGCGGCCCGAGCCACGCCGTTCCTCAGCGCGATGACGGCCGGCTTCGCCCACGACGCCGCGGTGGTCGACGGCGGCGACTACACCGTCCCGGGTCAGCAGAGCCTGGACTTCTCCGACCTCAGCCACATCGTGCGCGCCAGCGAGGAGCAGGGCGTCGACCCCGCACCCGTCGCCGCGGTCCAGGAGCTCATCAGCCGCCAGATCGCGGCCGGCCACGGCGCCGAGGGCTTCGCCCGGCTCTACGAGAGCCTCCGGGCAGGCCGGGCGGAGGCCGTGCGATGAGCGCCCCCGTCACCCTGATCGGCCTGGGCCCGATGGGCCAGGCCATGGTCCGGTCGCTGCTCGCCGCGGGCCATCCCGTCACCGTCTGGAACCGGACGCCGGGCCGTGCCGCCGACGTCGTCGCGGCCGGGGCGCGGCTCGCGGCCACACCCGCCGAGGCCGTGGCCGCGAGCGACCTGGTGATCCTCAGCCTCACCGACTACCAGGCCATGTACGACATCCTCGGGCCGACGACAACGGCGCCGGCGGCGCTCGCGGGCCGCACGCTCGTGAACCTCAGCTCGGACTCGCCCGACCGGTCCCGCGAGGGCGCCGCCTGGGCGGCGGAGCACGGCGCGCGCTTCCTGACCGGCGGCGTGATGACGCCCGCGCCGATGGTGGGCACGGCGGCGGCGTATGTCTACTACAGCGGCCCGGCCGAGCTGCTGGAGACCCACCGGGCGGCGCTGGGCACGATCGGCGCGCCGCGCTACCTCGGGGCGGACCCCGGGCTGGCGCAGCTCATGTACCAGGCCAACCTCGACGTGTTCCTCACGTCGCTCGCGGCGCTGATGCACGCCACGGCGCTGCTGGAGACCGCGGGCGTGCCGCCGACGGTGGCACTGCCGGAGCTTCTGCGGACCCTGTCCGGTACCGCCGAGATGCTGGAGGCGGGCGAGAACCCGGCCGCGCAGCTCGAGGCCGGCGAGCACCCGGGCCACCTGAGCACCGTGACGATGATGGGCGCGACCGCCGACCACATCGTGGCAGCGAGCGAGGCCGCGGGGGTCGACACCGGGCTGCCCGCCGCTGTCCGCGCGTACTACACGTGGGCCCGCGAGCACGGCCACGGCGGCGACAACTGGACCCGGATCATCGACGCGATGCGGCCGGTCAGCCCCGGCCGATCCTCCGGCGGGGGTCCAGACCCGAGTCGGCGAGGCTCGTGACCATGCTCCCGGGCTCGAACGCCCGCTCCGAGCGCAGGTCGTGCACCACGGAGCGGAGCAGGCCCGGGAGGAAGTCACGTCCCCGCCGCACGCACCACGGCAGCCCGGCGCGCAGGAGCCAGACCAGTCGCTGGCGCGCCGACGGCGGGTCGGGCGCCCCTGGGAGCCGCGCGGCGCGGGCGGCCGCCGCGTACGCCGGGTCGACGTCCGCCAGCGCGGTCGCGACGCCGAGCGCCAGCCGCCGGTGCCCGGCGGGCGACGGGTGCACCCGGTCGACGTGCCAGGCCTTGGCACCGGCCGGGGCGATCGCCTCCGCGGCGTCGATCACGACGACGCGTCCCCGGGCCGCGTTCGTGCCGGCGACGTCCGGGCCCTCCGCCGTGGCCGCCGCGGCGACCTCGTCGACCGCCGCGTTGATCGCCGCGACCCGGCGCCGCATCACGCGCCGGACCAGCCGGGGCGTGAGCTCGAAGAGACCGATCACGGGGAGCCGCACGAGCACGACGTCGGTCCCGGCGCGGCGCAGCTCGCCGACGCAGCGGTGCAGGTCGGCGAGCGTGAACCGGGCGTCGAAGTCGCTGCGCAGCACGTCGTTCCCGCCCACCAGCACGGTGGCGAGCCCGGGGCGGAGCGCGAGCGCGGCGTCGAGCTGGGTGTCCGCGACGTCGCGGGAGCGGGCGCCGTTGGTGGCGAGGTTCGAGAACTCCGCCACGCCGAGCACGGCGGCGAGGTGCGCGGCCCAGCCGGGGCCGTGAGCGGCGTCCGGGCCGACGGTGTCGCCCACGCCCGCGGTGATCGAGTCACCGAGGGCGACCAGTCGGAAGCAGCTCTCGCGTCCCGCCGGCGCCGTCATCTCACCGTCGCCCTCCGATGCCGACGTCCGCCAGGTCGAAGGCCTTGCGCGAGTGCAGGTCGAGCATCGCGTCGCCGGTGGCGCTCCACGGGAAGAGCTCGGCGCGGGCCCGGGCCTCCTTGCGCCGCACCTCCACGTCGCGGTCCAGCACCTCGTGCAGGGCGAGGGCGAGTGCCGACGCCTCCGGCGGGGCAGCGGCCCCGGCGGTGCCGACCACCTCGGGGAGCGCGCTCGACGAGCTGCAGACCACGGGCGTCCCGGAGGCCAGAGCCTCCAGCGCGGCGAGGCCGAACGTCTCGATCGGCCCGGGGGCGATGACCGCGTCGGCGCAGGTCAGCAGGGTTGCGAGGCGGTCGCGGTCGGGGATGAACGAGAGGAACCGGTGCGGGAGCCCGGCGGCCTCGGCGCGGCGCCGCATCTTGGGCAGCAGCGGTCCGGAGCCGGCGACGACGAGCCGCACGGGGCGCCCGTCACGCACGAGCTGGGCGGCGGCGTCGATCGCGAGGTCGGGCCGCTTCTCCGTGGACTGGCGGCTCGCGAGCACGATGAGCGCGGTGCCGGGCGGCGCGTACTCGGCGCGGGCCTCGGCCGAGTACCGGTCGGGCCGGAACCGTTCCAGGTCGACACCGAGCGGCACCCGGTACAGCGGCGGCAGCGTGGTGCCCCGCACACGCTCGGCCAGGCGCTCCACCTCGCCCGCGGCGAAGTGGGTGGTGGCCACGAGCCGGTCGAACCGGGTGAGCGTGGCGAGGTTGTACCGGTCGGCGAGCGCGGGCGTCGCCGCCGCGCCGAACTCGGCCGCGTAGCCGCCCTCGGCGCCGCCGGGGAGCCAGGACCGCAGCACGCCGTCGACCCGCTCGTGCAGCATCATCAGCGACGGGATGCCGGCCTCGCGCGCCCAGTCGCCCAGGCCGGCGAGGGTGGTGCGGTCGCTCACCTCGAGGCGGTCGGGCGCCAGCGTCTCCAGCAGCCCCCGCATCTTGCCGGGCCGCACCACCGCGCGGTACCCGCCGCTGAACGGCACGCGCGGCGCCGCCAGGCTGACCACCCGCACCCCGTCCACGTGCGTCACTCCGTCCCGCCTGTCCGGCACGACGAGCACGGGTTCGTGCCCCCGGGAGAGGTACTGCCCGGCCATGGCGTGCATCGCAGTTCGGATGCCCCCGGAACGAGGGCTGTAGAAGTTCGCGACGTGGACGATTCGCAAGTTATACCTCCGCTGAGCCGGCTCTCGCGTGCACCCGGATCGCGTCGTCGTAGTGCCCCATGAGCTCGGAGCAGATGTCGTGCCACGTGCGGCCCTCGGCGCGCTCGCGCGCCGCGGTCCCGAAGGCCCGCCGCTTGCGCTCGTCGCCCACCAGGTCGACGACGCGGGCGCGGAGCGCCTCGTGGTCACCTGGAGGGTACAGCCAGCCGTCGTGGGAGTGCCGGACGATGTCCAGCGGGCCGCCCGCGGCGGGCGCGACGACGGGGACGCCGCTGGCGTGCGCCTCCTGCAGCGTCTGGCCGAAGGTCTCCAGCTCGCCCGGGTGCACGAACACGTCGAGGCTCGCCATCGCCCGGGACAGCTCGGCCCCGCGCAGCAGGCCGGTGAAGTGGGCGGCGGGCAGGACCTGCCGCAGCTCGTCCCGCTCGGGCCCGTCGCCGACGATCACGAGGCGCACGTTCGGCAGGTCCTGCACCACGCGCAGCGCCTCGACCTGCTTCTCGGCGGCCAGGCGGCCCACGTAGCCCACCAGGATCTCGTGCCCGGCACCGACCCGGCGGCGCCAGGCCTCGTCCCGGAACTGCGGGTGGAACGCGCGCGTGTCCACGCCGCGGCCCCACAGGCGCAGGTTGGGGATGCCGTGGTTCTCGAGCTGGCGCATGGTCGCGGTCGACGGCGCGAGCGTCATCGTCGCGCGCTCGTGGATGTCCTTGACCCGCTTCCAGAGCAACGGCTCGAAATGGCCCAGCCCGTACCGCGCCGCGTAACCGGGCACCTCGGTCTGGTAGACGGCGACGCTCGGCAGGCCCAGCCGCTCGGCGGCGAGGATGCCGCGCCAGCCGAGGATGAAGGGGGAGGCCAGGTGGACGACGTCGGGCGCGAACGTGGCCAGCGTGCGCTCGGTGCGCCACTTCTTGCCCACGACCAGGCGCACGTCCGGATACCCGGGAAAGCCGATGGAGCCGAGCTCGACCACGGGGGCACCGCTCACGAAGGGCGGGACGTGGCCGATCGACGCGTCGGCGTCGGGCGCGAGGACCATGGCCTGGTCCCCACGCTCGTGAAGGTGCTCAAGGACCCGCAGGACGGAGTTGGTGACTCCGTTCACCTGCGGGAGGAAGCTCTCCGCAACGATGGCTACTCGCACGCTACGAACCTGCCGGTCGTCGATGTCCGGACGAAGTCCTCCGTGCGGCGAGTCGGGGAACGGGTGGCGTCGAGACGGTAACCGCTACACACGATGTCACAATCCTGACCGTAGCGGAGCCACCAGGCCCCTGGCATGGGGAACACCCCTGAAGTGACCCTCAACTCGTTCTGGTCGGCACCTTGCGGGCAAAGGCGAGCTGGGACAGCCGGATGATCGCGCCGACGAGCAGGGCCACCAGCAGCGCGTTGCGCAGCGCGCCGACGCTCGTCGCCAGCGGCCAGCCGCCCAGGAACTCGCCGTACCGGAGCGGGTAGATCTCCATGGTCAGCCGGGCCACGACCAGGGTGCCGACCGCGGGCACGAACCACGTGCGCCGCGTGCCCTGGCTGCGGCTGCCGAGGGCGATCGCCGCCGCGACGGGCGGACCGATCCACGCGATGAACTGCGGCGAGCCTACCTTGTTGAAGACGATCAGCGCGAGCAGCTCGGCGGCCGCGCCGACCAGCAGGATGTCGCCGACGCGCTCCGGCCGGCGCCGGGCGGCCCACCAGATCAGCGCCGCGATCAGGAGCGCGGCGACCGGGAGGGCCACGTCGAGCGCCTGCGCGACGGCGTCGGCGCCGTCGCCGAGCACCTCGTAGGTGAAGATGACGTCGTCGTACTCGACCTGGATCGAGGAGTCCCAGAGCCGGGCCACCGTGAACGGCGTGGCGGCGACGGCCTCGACCTGCAGCTGCCGGTCGCCCTGCTCGCCGAACACGTCCAGCACGTTGTCCTGCCCGCCGCCCGCGAAGGCGATGCCGATGACGACGGCGGACACCGCCGCGCCCGGCAGCACCACGTTCCTCAGGAAGGCCTTGGCGTCCGACGCCGTGGCGGCCAGCGCCAGGGCCACCGCACCCGGGGCGATCTTGATCCACGCGCCCACGGTGGCCAGGGCCATCGCGAGGGCCGGCCGCCGCGCCGCGATCAGCAGGGCGACGAGGATGATCGGCGCCAGCAGGCCGTCGAGCCGGCCGATCCAGATGGGTCCGAGCATGACGAGGAAGAACAGCCAGAACCAGACGGCGGCGCGCCCGTGGGGCTTCGCCCGGCCGAGCAGGGCGACGGCCCCGGCGTTGGCGGCGGTGACCATGCCCATCCACACCCAGTCGTACGCGGGCGTGGTGTCGGTGAACAGCGCGGGGATCGTCATCGGTCCCAGGGCGCCGAGCGGGTAGACCCAGGCGTAGGTGAACACGGGCCACGACCCGGTGTTCATGCCGTTGCGGACCCACCACTCGTACAGGTTCACGTCGCCGAGGATCTGCCCCCCGAAGACCCAGGCCTGAAAGATGATCCAGGCGTGGGTGAGGGCGAACGCGACCCACAGGGCCGGCCAGGACGAGAGCACGCGGATGGCGGACCGCAGGATGTCCTGGCCCACGGCCTTGGGCGATGTCGACAGGTCTGACGGGCTCGGCACGGGCCACATCCTTGCACTGATCGAGGGCCGCGTCGGCGATCGGCCGGTACGGGTACAAGTTCGGACATTCGCGAGTTAGAGTTCGGGTACCCGAACTTTCTGGAGCCCAGATGACTCGCACCGCCGCGCAGCCACGTACCGGCCGCGCCCGCCTCTTCGTCCTGCTCGGACCCGCCTTCGTGGCGGCCATCGCCTACGTGGATCCCGGCAACGTGGCCGCGAACCTCACCGCGGGCGCGCGGTTCGGGTACCTGCTCGTCTGGGTGCTCGTGGCGGCCAACGCGATGGCTGTGCTGGTGCAGTACCTGTCGGCCAAGCTCGGCGTGGTCACGGGCCGGTCGCTGCCCGAGGTGCTGGGGGAGCGGCTGCCCCGCCCGGCGCGGCTGGCGTACTGGGCGCAGGCGGAGGTCGTCGCCGCGGCGACCGACCTCGCCGAGGTGATCGGCGGCGCCATCGCGCTGAACCTGCTGTTCGGCGTGCCGCTCGTGCTGGGCGGCGTCATCACCGGGGTGGTGTCCCTGCTCGTGCTGGCGGTGCAGCAGCGGCGTGGCCAGCGGGCCTTCGAGGGCGTCGTCACCTCGATGCTCGCCGTGCTCACGGTCGGCTTCTGCGCCGGCCTGTTCTTCTCCCCGCCCGACCCGGCCGCCATGCTGGCCGGCCTCGTGCCCCGCCTCCAGGGCGCCGACTCCGTGCTCCTGGCCGCCTCCATGCTCGGCGCCACGGTGATGCCGCACGCGATCTACCTGCACTCCTCGCTGGCCCGCGACCACCTGCACGCACCATCCACGTCGGTGCCGCGCATCCTGCGCGCCACGCGCGTCGACGTGGTGCTGGCCCTGATCCTGGCCGGGAGCGTGAACATCGCGATGCTGCTGCTCGCCGCCGCGAACCTCGCGGGCCGGGAGGGGACCGACACCATCGAGGGCGCGCACGCCGCCATCGCCGGCACCCTCGGGCCGGTCGTGGGCGTGCTGTTCGCGGTCGGGCTGCTGGCCTCGGGGCTGGCGTCCACGTCCGTCGGGGCCTACGCGGGGGCGGAGATCATGTCCGGCCTGCTGCGGATCCGCGTGTCGCTGCTGACCCGCCGGCTGGTCACGCTGCTGCCCGCGATCGTGCTGCTCATGACCGGGATCTCGCCCACGTGGCTGCTGGTCGTGAGCCAGGTGGTGCTGAGCTTCGGCATCCCGTTCGCGATGATCCCGCTCGTGCGGCTCACCCGGGACCGCGAGCTGCTGGGCGAGCACCGGAACGCCGTGACCACCCAGGTGCTGGCCTGGGTGGTCGCGGGCGTGATCGTGGCGCTGAACGTCACCCTGCTCTGGCTCACGTTCACCGGTTGAACGTCGCGCGGGGCGGGGCGGTGACGTCGCCTACTCGTCGAGGTAGGCGACGTCCCCGTTCGAGCTGCGCATCTCGACGGTGCGGGCGGCATCCGGGTCGACCGGGCCCTCGACGATCTCGTCGCCGTTCGACGTCCGCATCGTCAGGGCCACCGGCTCGCCGTCGCCGTGCACCGTGATCCGGCCGTTGCTGGTCTCGGCGTAGACGTTCCCGGCCACGGCCGAGATCTCCACCGACCCGTTGCTGGTCGTCGCCGAGGCGTCGCCCGTCACCGAGTCGACGGTGATCCGGCCGTTGCTGGTGTCGCCGGTGACCGTGCCGTCCACGTCGCCCACGGAGATCTCGCCGTTGGAGGTGGAGACCTCCACGTCGGCGCCCGCGTTCGCGACCGTGATGTCGCCGTTGCTGGAGCGGGCCGACAGCGGGCCGGCGATGTCGGTGGCCTCGACCCGCCCGTTGCTCGTGTGCACGGACACGTCGCCGGCCACGCCGCTCGCGACGACGTCGCCGTTCTCGGTGCGCACCACCACCTCGGTGCCGGCGGGCAGCGTCACGTCGAGCTCGCCGGAGCAGCGGGAGAAGATGACGGACGACCCGCAGCGGTGCGTGATCTCCAGCCGGTTCGCGGACTCGTCCGCCGCGTACCGCGGCTCCCGCACGCCGCTGTGGGCGACGGCGTCCACCACGACGTCGCCGTCGGCCGCGTTGACCGTGACGTCGCCGTCGGCGACCAGCTCGACGGTCTCCGCGGCCGCGTACGTGTGCCGGGTCGTGGTGGTCTCGGACACCATCAGGTCCACGAGGAACAGCGCCCCGAAGCCGACGACGACGACTCCGAGCACCACGCCGAGCGTGGTCAGCACGCGGGCGGTCGCCCCGCGCTGGGGCGGCACCGGCGGGTATCCGGCGTCCTGCACGTAGTCGTCCGGGGGAGGCTGGGTCATCAGCGTGCTCCGTTCTGGTCGAGCCAGCGCAGCACGGCGAGCACCCGGCGGTGGTCGTCGGCGGCCGGCGGGAGGCCGAGCTTGGTCAGGATGTTGGTGACGTGCTTCTCCACGGCGGCCAGCCCCACGACGAGGCGGTCCGCGATGGCGGCGTTGGAACGTCCCTCGGCCATGAGCGCGAGCACCTCGCGCTCGCGGCGGGTCAGGACGTCGAGGTCGGAGCCGGGATGGCGGGCGATGATCTGCGTGACCACCTCGGGGTCAACGACGGTGCCGCCTCCGGACACCCGGGCGACGGCGTCGAGGAACTCGTCGACGTCGGCCACGCGGTCCTTGAGCACGTAGCCCAGGCCGCGCGCGCCGCGGGCGAACAGCTCGCTCGCGTAGCTCTGCTCCACGTACTGCGACAGCACGAGCACGGGCAGGTCCGGGTGCAGGCTGCGCAGGTGCACGGCGGCGCGCAGTCCCTCGTCGGTGTGCGACGGCGGCATGCGGACGTCGGTGACGAGCAGGTCGGGCAGCGGAGCCCCCGGCGTCGACAGCGCGAGGACGAGACGGTCCGCCGTGCCGTACCCGGTCACCTCGTGGCCCTCCGCCACGAGCAGGCGGGTGAGGCCGTCCAGGAGGAGCACTGAGTCCTCCGCGATCACGATGCGCACGGGACCTCCACGGTCAGGCGGGTTCCCGCGCCGGGCGGGCTGTCGAGCTCGAAGGTGCCGTCCAGGGCCGCGACCCGGCCGCGCAGGCCGGCGAGGCCGCTGCCGGGCGACAGCTCGGCGCCGCCGCGGCCGTCGTCGGACACCGCGACGCGCAGGCGCGCCGGGTGGTCGTCCGGCACGAGGCTCGCGTGCACCAGGACCATGTCCGCCGCGGCGTGCTTGGCCACGTTGGTCAGGGCCTCCGCGACCACGAAGTACGCGGCGGCCTGTGCGGCAGCGCTGGCGGGCGAGAGGTCGCCCGTCACCTCGACGCGCACCGGGACCGGGCTGCGGCCCGCGAGCGCGGACAGTGCCGCGTCGAGCCCGCGGTCCGAGAGGACGGCGGGGTGGATGCCGCGCACCAGGTCGCGCAGCTCGGCGAGGGTCTCCTTGATCTCGCGGTGCGCGAGCTCCAGGGCGGCGACGGCGTGCTCGGGGTCCTTGTCGGCCAGCCGGCGCGCGACGCCGAGCTCGACGCCGAGGGCGACCAGGCGCTGCTGGGCGCCGTCGTGCAGGTCGCGTTCGATGCGGCGACGCTCGGTGTCGGCGGCGGACACCGCCGCGGTGCGCGACTCGGTGAGCACCACGGCGCGCTCGCGGGCGGTGTGCGCGGCGGCCTCGGCCAGGCGCGTCTCCCGCTCGGCGGCGGCGGCGCGGGCATGGGCCACCTCGGTCGCGGACGGGCCGAGCAGGACCGTCGCGAGGCGCACCATGAGGTACGACCCGTACTGCGCGAGGGCGGCGGCCGCCCACCCGAGCACGACGGCCCCGACGAGCGCGCCGACCACGGTGGCCGGCCAGGACAGTGCGATCGAAACCGCCACCCGGTCGCCGGACCATTCGGCGAGGGAGCTGCCCCGGCCCAGTGCCACGAAGGCCACCGCGGCGGCCGCTCCCGCAGCCAGGCCGGTGGAGACCGCGAAGAACACGGAGGTCAGGAGCATCGCGAGGAACGCATAGAGCGTGGCTGCCCAGGCGCGGCCGTCGCGGATCGGCGCCCACAGCCTCGACCAGAAGCCGCGCGGTGCGCTGCCCAGGGGCAGTGGGGCGGGGATGGCGACCCCGGTCTGGGCGGCGATGCGGGCGCGCTCGGCCGCGCCGAACCAGCGCGCCGCGACCAGGGAGATCGCGAGGAGCGGGAGCCCGATGCCGAGCGCCGGGACGATCCCGGCCGAGACCACCACGAGGATCCACAGGATCAGGCCACCCGTGAGGTGCCAGATCCAGCCGACCGCGAGGGCGGCGAAGGCGCGTCCGGTGGCGGCGTCGTACGGGGCGCGGAAGAACGCCGGGCCCGAGACGAGCGCGGGGGCCACCTGGTCCGCGAGGGTGCGGGGCGGGGGCGCCGGCGTCGGGCCGTCATCGCTGGTCATGGACACGACACTAGGCGGACCGGCGCCCCCGGCACATTGAGTGACCCCACCGGGTGCGGGTGGGGTTTTCCCTACCTACGGAGCGCTCAGGCGAAGGCGCTGGTGCCCGTGATCTCGCGGCCGATGATGAGGGCCTGCATGCTCTCGGTGCCCTCGTAGGTGTGCAGGGCCTCGATGTCGGCGAAGTGCCGGGCCACGCGGTTCTCCAGCAGGATGCCGTTGCCGCCGAGCAGGTCGCGGGCGATCGACGCGATCTCGCGGGCGCCGCGCGTGCAGGTGTACTTCGCGAGCGAGGCCTGCGGGCCGGTGAGCTGCTCGGCCTCGTCGAGCCGTGTCATCTGCTTCACGAGGAGCTGCATCTGGGTGAGGATCGACAGCATCTTCGTCAGGCGCTCCTGCACCATCTGGCTCGCCGCGAGCGGCCGGCCGAACTGCACGCGCTGCTTGGAGTAGGCCACGGCCGTCTCGTAGCAGGCGATGGCCTGCCCCACGGCGCCCCAGGCCACGCCGAGCCGCGTGGCGAACAGCACGCGGCCGGTGTCCTTGAAGGACCGGGACTTGGGCAGCAGGCTGTCGGCCGGCACGAACACGTCGTTCAGCACGATGTGCGCCTGGTGGATGGCGCGCAGGGAGAGCTTGCCCTGGATGGTCGTGGCCTCGTAGCCCGGGGTGTCCTGCGGCACGATGTAGCCGTGGACTGCGTTGTCGCCGCCGTCCCCCACGTGTCTGGCCCACACCACCGAGATGTCGCCGATCGAGCCGAAGCCGATCCACTTCTTCTCGCCGTTGATGACGTACCCCTCGACGCCGTCACGCGTCTCCTGCACGGCGGAGGTCTCCAGACCCACGGAGTCCGAGCCGTGCGTGGGCTCCGTGAGCGCGAAGGCGCCCAGGATCTCGCCGCGGGCCATCGGGCCGGCGTACTTCTGGATCTGCTCGTCGGAGCCGAGCATCACGATCGAGCGCAGCGCGAGGCCGCCCTGCACGCCGCAGATGGTGGTCACGGAGCCGTCGCCGCGCGACATCTCCATCGCGGACAGACCCTCGGCCATCTTGGAGATCTTCGGGAAGCCGGGCACGTCCACGCCGTCGCGCAGGAAGTCCAGCTCGGCCATGCGCTTGACCAGGTCCATCGGTACCTCGTACCGCTCCCAGTAGCCGTCGATGACGGGGAGCACCTCGTCCTGCACGAACTGACGGACGGCGAGCTGCTGGGCCCGCTCCTCCTCCGTGATGTCGGCGAACACGCCGGCGAAGTCGATGTCGAGCGGTTGCGAGACGTCGTAGGCGGGCGCCGTCACCCCGGGGGTCTGAGTCATGCCTCCCATGGTGCGCCGGTACCGGATCTCAGGTCAAGCGATACTACGTCTCACCCGATCGACGCCTCGGTGTGGCGGCAGGTGTGCCCGCGCGCCCACGGCTGCGGCCGGGTCCGCACCCGTTCGCCCGACGCCGCGGCGCGCCGCACCTCGAGCTGGAGGTACTGGTCCTGCGCCGCCTCGGCCACGGAGTACGGCGGCGTCGCCCCGTGCAGCACGTGGTCGGCCATGTCGGCCACGATGCGCGCGATCGACAGCTCGTCGTCGGGCAGGCGGGCCGGGCGGAACGCGTTGCGGTACGCCCACTCGCCGTCGAGCGTGTACCCGCGCAGGAACAGGCCCTCGTGGCTGCCGGCGCCGCCCGCGGCCACCCGCTCCAGCGTGGAGCGCAGGGGCTGTCCGTCGGTACCGATCGTGCGCACGACGTCGTCGCGCAGCTCACCCCGTTCGCCGCGGACCAGCAGGGCGGGGGAGCGGACCCAGGAGCGGTACTGGACGTCGTCGAACTCGTAGGTGCCGAGGCGGTCGCCGAAGTCCAGCCACGCGGTCGCGTGCACGGTGTCGACGAGGGTGAGGTCGTCGGGGTCGTCCGCCCGGCTGGGGCTCGGCAGCACCCGGCGGGCGTCGCGCCGGGCGGTGATCTCGACGTCCTCGAAGCCGGCGCCCAGGGCGCGGCGCAGCACGCTGATGCCGTGGTAGTCGTGCGCGACGGCGACGTGCGCGTCCGTCACGGTGCCCAGCAGGCCGGACGCCGCGACCGCGAGCTGCGCCTCGATCAGCGGCTCCAGGTGGTACTGCTCGGCCACGTGCACGCAGGCGCCGTCGTCCACGAGCCGCTGCAGCGCGGCCAGCTCCTCGACCGTGCCGGCCGCCGGCGTCTCCGTGAGCACGGGTACCCCGGCGGCGGCCAGGTCGCGGATCACCGGCTGGGCCGCGCCCGCGGGGAGCGTCAGCAGCACCAGGTCCGGGGCGCCGCCGTCGAGCAGCTCCGGCACCGAGGCGAAGGCCGGGGCGGGCAGCCCCGGCAGCCCGGCGGCGGGCAGGCCGCGGCTCGCCAGCCCCTCGCGGTCCGCCGCGTTGCGGGTGGCGACCCCGGCCACCTCGAAGCGGTCCGGCAGGGCGTGCAGCACCCGCAGCATGGTGCGGGCGCGAAAGCCCGAGCCGACGATCCCGATCCTGGCCGTGCGCTCCTGTGCGTTCACGAGCGCCGACGGTACGCGATCAGGCCGTCGCGACCGCCGTGCGGTCCGGCCCGGCGTTCTCCCGGCGGCTGATGCGCCACCACGCGAAGAAGCCGAACAGCGTGAACGCCCCGTAGATCACGTACATCAGCGCGGTGGCCCAGTACCCGGCGGAGAACAGCAGCGGGACGCCCACGAGGTCGACGGCCACCCAGATCAGCCAGAACTCGACCCAGCCCTTGGCCATGCCGTAGGTGGCGAGCACGGAGCCCGTGAAGATCCAGGCGTCGGCCCAGACCGGCTCGAACGAGCCGAGGGCGCGGAAGAGGGGGGTCAGGAGCAGGGTCCCGGCGAGCATGCCGGTCACGAGGCCGATGCGGACCCGCCACGAGGCCCAGCGCGGGTGCACCGCGACCGTGCCGGCGCCGCCGGCCCGCTGGGTCTGCCGCCAGCGGTACCAGCCGTAGATCGAGACCGCGATGAACATGATCTGCCGGGCGGCCTGGCCCAGCATGTCGGCCCGCCCCGTCTCGCCGAACCAGGAGCCCATGAAGACGGTGAAGAGCAGGATGTTGCCGACGATGCCCACCGGCCACGCCCACACCTTGCGGCGCAGGCCGCCGAGCGCGGAGGTCAGGCCGAACAGGTTGCCGATGACCTCGCGCCAGTAGATCTGCTGGTCGCCGACCAGGAATGTCGCGTCATAGGCGGCGCGGAACCAGTCCATTTCTCTTCCCTCTCCAGGTCCGCACACGGGGACTCCGGGGTGAGGGCCGGCGCGCCACGACGGCGCCGACGACGGTGCGGTGCCGGGACCCCGAGGGGTCGACGGCGCGCGCCGCACGTGCTTCCTCCCATCCGGACTTTCACCGTCGGTCCTGGAGTTCCACCAGGTCAACCGGGTTCTCCCGAAGGAGCGACCCGGGTCGCGGACTGTCACCGCCGGCTCGGAATTTCACCGACCCCGGAGCACGTGTGCAACTGCTGCTGCACGATCTCTAGCGGAACACAGGATGCCACGGCGGCATTCCCGGCCGGAAGCACCGCAGGCCTCGGACGGCCGCCGGGTGTCAGACGAGCGCGTCCCGGACGGCGCGGGCCACCTCGTCGGGACCGGCCACCCCCTCGACGACGGTGACGACGACGCGGCGGGTGACCGGGGTGCCGTCGTCGGCCAGGGGGCTGGCGGCCGTGCCGAGCACGGCGGCGCGCCGCAGGTCGGCGAAGGCCTCCTCCAGCTCGGGCCGCAGCTCGAGCGACGGTGTGCGCAGCCAGCGCCGCAGGATCGCGTTGTGCACCGCGACCACCGAGGCCGCGAACGCGATCGACGCCGTGGAGGCGGAGCGCTCAGGCGGCAGGGTGTCGCGCAGGTAGTGCGTGAACGCCCGTTCGTAGCGGTGCGTGGTGATGAGCTCGCGGTCGCGCAGGGCCGGGACCTGCTGCAGCAGGGCGTACCGGGCCAGCGAGGTCTCGCGCTGGCCCACGTGGTGGTCGAACACCATGCGCGCCGCACGGCACACCTCGAGGTACGGGTCGACGTCGGGGTCCCAGCCCCGGCCCAGGTCGTGGCCGGACTCCTCGCTCGCCCGCGCGTCGGGGCGGGTCGCGGCCAGCATGACCACCACCTCCTCGAGCAGCAGCTCGTGGTCCGCGAAGACCACGTCCTCCTTCGAGCGGAACCGGCGGAAGAACGTCGCACGACTCACCTTGGCGGCGTCGGCGATCTCCTCGACGGTGGTTCCCTCGTACCCCTGTCGGGTGAACAGGTCCACCGCGGCGTCGACTGCCTGCGCGTGCGTGTGGGTACGGACGGCGGTCATGCCAGGCAGGTTACCGCGTGTCCCCCGGGCGCCGTGAAGAGTCTTTGAGCGAAGAATGCGGTTCATGATGCGAATTTTCCCGTTTGCCGGAGATCTTCCCTGACTGCAGTCTGCGCAGGTAGCGCACCTCGCGCACGGCCATCAGCAGGCCGAGAACACCGGGTACCGCGGACCACGGATGACCGAGGATCACACCCACCAGACACACCAGAAAGATCACCCCGCCACCCACGACGGTGGCGAGACTTCCCCATCGGATCCCGGTCACGCAGTGAGCGTAGTCTGCTGCGCGTGACCGAGACCGCAGCCCGTCCCGTCGTCGACGTCTACGTCGACCCCCTCTGCCCCTTCGCCTGGATCACGTCGCGCTGGGCCCTCGAGGTGGCCCAGATCCGCGACGTCGAGCTCACCTTCAAGCTGATGAGCCTCTACCTGCTCAACAAGGACCGGGACATCCCCGACGACTACCGGGCGCGCATCGAGCGCTCCCGCGGGATCGGCCGCGTCGCGGCGGCCGTCCAGACCGACCACGGCCCCGAGGCCTTCTCGGCCTTCTACACCGCCGCCGGCACGCGCATCCACAACCAGCAGGACAAGGACTTCGACGCCGTGGCCGTCGTGGCGCTCGCCGAGGCCGGCCTGCCCGCGGAGCTCGCGCGGGCCGGGGTGTCGGAGGACTACGACGAGGAGCTCGCGGCCTCCCACGAGGCCGGCATGAAGCCCGTCGGGGACGACGTCGGCACGCCCACCCTCCACGTCGACGGCGTCGCGTTCTTCGGCCCCGTGCTCACGCGCATCCCGCGCGGCGAGGAGGCGGGCGCGCTGTTCGACGCCTCGGTGGCGCTGGCGCGCTACCCGTACTTCTACGAGATCAAGCGGTCGCGCACCACCGACCCTCAGTTCGACTGACCGACGGCACCAGAGGAAACATGACTCTCGACCTGCGCATCTTCATCGAGCCCCAGCAGGGCGCCTCCTACGACGACCAGCTCGCCGTCGCCCGGGCGACCGAGCGGCTCGGGTTCAGCGCGTTCTTCCGCTCCGACCACTACCTCGCCATGGGGGACCGCGACGGCCTGCCCGGCCCCACCGACTCCTGGATCACGCTCGCCGGGCTCGCCCGCGAGACGTCCACGGTGCGGCTCGGCACGCTCGTCTCCTCGGCGACGTTCCGGCACCCCGGCGTGCTGGCCATCCAGGTGGCGCAGGTGGACCAGATGTCCGGCGGCCGCGTGGAGCTGGGCCTCGGCACCGGCTGGTTCGCTGCCGAGCATGCCGCGTACGGGATCCCGTTCCCCGAGAAGCGGTTCGGCATCCTCGAGGAGCAGCTCGCCGTCGTCACCGGGCTGTGGGGCACGCCCGTGGGCGAGAAGTTCTCCTTCTCCGGCGAGCACTACCAGGTCACCGACTCGCCGGCGCTGCCCAAGCCCGCGCAGGCGAAGATCCCCGTGCTCGTCGGGGGCGGCGGCCCGCGCCGCACGCCCGCGCTGGCGGCGCGGTACGGCGACGAGTACAACCAGTCCTTCCCGGAGATCGACGCGATCGGCCCGCGGATCAAGGTGGTCGAGAAGGCGCTGTCCGACGCCGGGCGCGCGCCCGGCTCGATCGTCCAGTCGGTCGCGCTCGTCGCCGCGATCGGCCAGGACGAGGCCGAGTTCACCCGCCGCGCCGCCGCGATCGGGCGCGAGCCCGGCGAGCTGCGCGAGCACGGCATCGCCGGCACCGTCGCCGAGGCCGCGGACCGGCTCAAGGCCCTGGAGGCAGAGGGCGTCCAGCGCGTCTACCTGCAGGTGCTCGACCTGGCGGACCTCGACCACCTCGACCTGGTGGCGCGCGAGGTGCGCCCGCAGCTCGGCTGACGCGTCCCCGCTGGCTCCCGGGCCGCCCCGCCACCGCGGGGCGGCCCGTTCGCTTCCGCAGGCCGTCGCGGTGAATGTTCCCTAGGGTCGTCTCAGCCGCTCCCCGCGACGCACCCAGGAGAAGTCATGCAGAGCTTTTCTCGTGTTGCCCGTGCTTCTCTGGCAGCGACGGCGCTCGTCGCCGGAACGTTCGTCGTCGGGCCGGCCGCCGCTGCCGGCGGCGGCTTCCAGCGGGGTCCGGATCCGACCGAGGCGAGCGTCGAGGCGCCGCTGGGCGCGTTCGACGTCGGCGTCGCCGTC
Organism: Promicromonospora sp. NPDC050262; assembly: GCF_040655935.1. Lineage (NCBI taxonomy): Bacteria > Bacillati > Actinomycetota > Actinomycetes > Micrococcales > Promicromonosporaceae > Promicromonospora > Promicromonospora sp. NPDC050262. The sequence continues at coordinate 81,230 of NZ_JBFAKX010000006.1, forward strand.
ATCTCCCGGGCCACCGCCGTCGGGTTCGGCGGCGGCACGGTCTACTACCCGACCGACACCTCCGAGGGCACGTTCGGCGCGGTCGCCGTCTCGCCGGGCTACACGGGCACGCAGGCGAGCATCGCGTGGCTCGGCCCGCGGCTGGCCTCGCAGGGCTTCGTGGTCGTGACCATCGACACGTTCACCGGCGGCGACTCGCCCGCCAGCCGCGGCGACCAGCTCCTCGCCGCGCTGGACCAGCTGCGGGACACCGCGGTGGCGGACCGGATCGACCCCGCCCGCCTGGCGGTGATGGGCCACTCGATGGGCGGCGGCGGCAGCCTGGAGGCGGCCAAGGACCGGCCCGGGCTGCGGGCGGTCGTGCCGCTCACGCCGTGGAACGTGGACAAGACGTTTCCCGAGGTCAGCGCACCGACCCTGGTGGTCGGGGCCGAGCGTGACACGGTCGCCCGGGTGCGCCTGCACGCCGAGCCGATGTACGAGTCGCTCCCGGCCGGTGGCGACAAGGCCTACCTCGAGCTGCGCGGCGCGAGGCACGACGCGCCGAACTTCCCCGACCCGACCATCGCCAGGTACAGCATCTCGTGGCTCAAGCTTTACGTGGACGACGACGCGCGCTACGCCCGGTTCCTCTGCCCCGCGCCGGAGACGGACGAGCAGATCAGCGAGTACCGCGGCACCTGCTGACCCGGCCGCACCTGTTGACCTATAGGATCCGCGCGACAATCCCGTTGCGAGATCAAGGACAACACAATGCGACTCGGCTGGAAGCTGCACGGTGACGGTGCCCGCATCGCACCCGGAGAGGTGGTGGCCCCGCACGAGCGGCTGAGCTGGCCACGGACCATCGGGATCGGCCTGCAGCACATCGTCGCGATGTTCGGCGCCACCTTCCTGGTGCCGGTCCTCACCGACTTCGACCCGGCGACCACGCTGTTCTTCTCGGCGATCGGCACCATCACCTTCCTGCTCGTCACGGGCAACAAGCTCCCGAGCTACCTGGGGTCGAGCTTCGCGTTCATCGCGCCGATCACCGCGGCCACGGCGTCGGGCGGGCAGTCCGTGGCGATCGGCGGCATCCTCGCCACCGGCCTGCTCCTGGCCCTCGTCGGCGTGGTGGTGCACTTCGCCGGGCCGCGCTGGATCCAGATCGCCATGCCGCCGGTCGTGACCGGTGTGATCGTGGCGCTCATCGGGCTCAACCTGGCGCCGGTGGCCTGGAGCAACTTCCAGAAGTTCCCGGTCACGGCGGTGGTGACCCTCGCCTCGATCATCCTGATCCAGGTGCTGTTCCGGGGCATCGTCGGCCGCCTGGCGATCCTGCTCGGCGTGGTGATCGGCTACGCCTTCGCCGCGGCCCGCGGCGAGGTCAGCTTCGAGAAGGTCGAGGCGGCCGGCTGGCTCGGCCTGCCGCACTTCACCGCGCCGTCGTTCGACCCGAGCGTGCTCGGGCTGTTCCTCCCGGTGGTCCTGGTGCTCATCGCGGAGAACGTGGGCCACGTGAAGTCGGTGGCCGCGATGACGGGCCGGGACTACGACCGGCTCACCGGCCGCGCCCTCCTGGCCGACGGCGTGGCGACCACCCTCGCCGGCCTCGGCGGCGGCTCCGGCACCACCACGTACGCGGAGAACATCGGCGTGATGGCCGCCTCCCGCGTGTACTCCACGGCGGCGTACTGGGTGGCCGCGTTCGGCGCGCTGCTCCTCAGCCTCTCGCCGAAGTTCGGCGCGCTGATCGCCACCGTGCCGGACGGCGTGCTCGGCGGTGTGACGACCATGCTCTACGGGATGATCGGCATCCTCGGTGCCCGCATCTGGGTGCAGGCGAACGTCAACTTCTCCGACCCGGTGAACCTGACCACGGCGGCCGTGCCGCTCGTCATCGGCATCGCCGACTTCACGTGGACGGCCGGCGACCTGCAGTTCGGCGGCATCGCACTCGGCACCGCATCGGCCCTGGTCATCTACCACGTCATGCGCGCGATCGGCCGCTGGCGCGGCACCGCGGAGGGCTGACCCTGGACAGTGGGCTGAACGCGTGGTTAGCATATTGAACATGCGTTCAGCCCACTCCGGACCAGCCGGTCCGGAGGACCTCACCGCCCGCGCCCGGATCCGCGATGCCGCGATCCGCCGGTTCGCGGTGGAGGGCTTCGGCGCGCCCGTCCGGGCCGTCGCGGCCGACGCCGGGGTGAGCGCCGGCCTGGTGATGCACCACTTCGGCTCCAAGGACAAGCTCCGCGCCGAGTGCGACGCGCAGGTGCTGGCCACGATCCGCCGGCTCAAGCAGGAGAACGTCGAGATCGTCGCGTCCGGCCAGAGCTTCTTCCACCGGTTCGCGGCCGTCGACGAGAACGCGCCGCTGGTCGGCTACATCCTGCGGTCCATGCAGGACGGCAGCCCCCTGGCCCGCGAGTTCATCGACCACATGGTCACCGACTCCGTCGGCTACATCCGGGACGGGGTCGCTGCCGGCGTGATCGTGCCGAGCCGGGACGACGCCGCCCGGGCCCGGTACCTCACGCTCTCGTCCCTCGGCGCGCTGCTGCTCGAGGTGACGCTCAGCCCGCCGTCCGACCCCGCCGACCTGGTGGGCATCGTCCGCGGCTACCTCACGAGCAGCTACCTCCCCATGATGGAGCTGTTCACCGAGGGGTTCCTCACGTCCCGCCGCATGCTCGACGAGTACCTCCTGTACGTTCCCGACCCGCCTCCGTCGGACGAGGTGGCGCCCACGCCTGCCCCAGGTTGACCGGACCGCCGGTCGAGCGCCGCCCTGCCACGTCCCCCTCCCGACGTCAGAGAGCGAACCAGCCATGACCGCAACACCCGCGATCGAGATCCACGACCTGCACAAGTCGTTCGGCGCCGTGAAGGCGCTCGACGGCCTGAACCTGATCGTCCGCCCGGGAGAGGTCGCGGGATTCCTCGGCCCCAACGGGGCGGGCAAGTCCACCACCATCCGCGTGCTGCTCGGCCTGCTCCGGCCCGACTCCGGACGGGCCAGCCTGCTCGGCGGCGACCCGTTCGCCCAGGCCGTCGACCTGCACGGGCGCCTCGCGTACGTGCCGGGCGACGTCACGCTCTGGCCCAAGCTGACCGGTGGCGAGGCGATCGACCTCCTCCTCCGGCTCCGCGGGGTCGAGGTCGACCGGGCGCGCAAGGAGCGCATGCTCCAGCGTTTCGAGCTGGACCCCACCAAGCGGGCCGGCACCTACTCGAAGGGCAACCGGCAGAAGGTCGCCCTGGTCGCGGCGCTGAGCGCCGACGCGGAGCTGCTGGTGCTCGACGAGCCCACCTCGGGTCTGGACCCCCTCATGGAGGCGGTGTTCCAGGACTCCATCCGTGAGGCGACGGCCACGGGCACCTCGGTGCTGCTCTCGAGCCACATCCTCGGCGAGGTCGAGGCGTTGTGCGACACCGTGACGATCATCCGCAACGGCAAGGACGTGCAGTCCGGCACGCTCGCCGAGCTGCGCCACCTCACGCGGTCCAAGGTCTCGGCCGTGGTCAGCGGGGACGTCACCGTGCTGGACTCGGTCGCGGGCGTGCACGACCTCGTCGTGAGCGACGGCGGCGGCGCTGCGGCGTCGGGGGCGGCGTCGTCCCGCATCGCGTTCCACGTGGACGACGACGCTCTGCCCCGGGTCACCCAGGCCCTGGCGAGCCTGGAGCCGCACGGCCTGACCATCGAGCCGCCGTCGCTGGAGGAGCTGTTCCTGCGGCAGTACGGCGACGAGCTCGAGCGGCTCGAGGACGCGCCCGCCGACGGCGGCTCCCTGAAGGCGGGCCGGCGATGAGCGCGACGACGCTGCCGGCCGTCCCGGTCCTGGAGCGTCCCGCGCTCGCGCTGCGGGGCGCGTTCGCGGGCACGGGAGACCTGCTGCGGCTCGCGCTGCGCCGCGACCGCGTGCTCCTGCCCGCGCAGATCCTCGTGTGCGTGCTGCTGTTCGTCAGCACCCTGAGCTCCGTGTCCGAGCTGTACGGGACCCAGGAGCAGCGCGACACGATCCAGGCCACCCTGGTGACCAACCCGGCGTTCCTGGTGCTGCTCGGGCCCTACGAGAACACGGGGTCGATCGCGTCGACCGTCTCGTGGCGCGTCGGCATCTTCATGGTCGCCGTCTTCGGCGTGCTCGCCGCCATGGCGGTGGTGCGGCACACCCGCAAGGAGGAGCAGCTCGGCCGGCTGGAGCTCGTGCGGGCCGCCCGGGTCGGATCGCTGGCGCCGCTCGTCACCGGCCTGGTCGTCGGCGTGCTCTTCTCGATCGTCTCGGGCGCGCTGACCACCGCGGTGGTGTGGCCGGAGGGGCCGTCCGCCGGCGCTGTGGCCCTCGGCGCGCAGGTCGCCGCGATCGGCCTGGCGGCGTCCGGTCTCGCGGCGGTGGCGGCGCAGGTCGCGTCGTCGTCCCGCGCGGCCAACGCGATCGGCGTGTGGATCGTCATCGGCGGCTACCTGCTGCGCGGTGGGGCCGACGTCGACCCGGACGAGCTGGGCTGGCTCCACTGGGTCTCCCCGGTCGGCTGGGCGCAGCAGATCGACCCCTACGGCGCGAACGACCACGGGCCGTTCCTGCTGTGCGCCGCGCTGTTCGTCGTGGGCGGGGTGGCCGCCGGCTGGCTCACGCTGCACCGCGACCTGGGCGCGGGCCTGATCGCGGAACGGCGCGGGCCGGCGCACTCCACGTCGCTCACCTCGACAGTGGCGCTCATGGCACGGCTCACCCGCTCCTCGTTCGTCATCTGGGCGGTCTCGATCGGCGTCTACATGTTCTTCGTCGGGTACCTCATGGCGACCGCCGGGAACCTGGTGACCGAGAACGAGCAGTTCGCCGAGTACGTCGCCGCCATGGGCGTCCGGGGTTCCGACATCGCCGCGGGCTTCGCCGCGCTCATCATGTCCTGGACGGCCTACGCGGGTGCCGGCTACGGCGTCACGGTGGTCCAGGACATCCGCGGGGAGGAGGCACTGGGGCGCACCGAGGCGGTGCTCGCCACCCGTACGTCCCGGTCCGGATACCTCGCTGCCTGGCTGGCCGGGGCGGTCGGCGGGGCGATCCTGCTGCTCGGCGTGGCGGGGCTCGCCCTCGGGGCGGGCAACGCCCTGGCGTCCGACACCGGGTGGGGCGAGTCGCTCGGCGACGGCCTCGGCGCGGCCGTGGTGCACGTGCCGGCCGTGCTGGTCGTGATCGGACTCACGTCGGCGTTGTTCGGCTGGTTCCCTCGGCTGGTGGGTCTGGGGTGGGCCGTCATCGCGGCGAGCTTCCTGGTGACGCTGCTCGGCAGCCTGCTCGACCTGCCGGACGCCGTCGTCGACCTGTCGCCGTTCGCACACGCCCCGGCCGTGCCGGCAGTGGCGTGGGCCGACGTGGACTGGGCTCCGCTGGGCTGGTTGCTGCTGATCGCGTTCGCCCTGCTCACGCTCGCGTTCGCCGGATTCCGGCGCCGCGACGTGCCGGTCGTCTGACCGCCGCCGGGCTGGGCGCCAACTGTTCTCGGCATCCGCGTTCCGGTAGGGTTCAGGGCGCCGTCCGGTGTCAGCAGGCAGGTTCGCACAGCCGCTCCCGGACCGTGCCCCCGCCGAGTCCAGTGAGGACGGACCGATGATCTTCAAGGCCGTAGGAGACGGCCGCCCGTACCCCGAGCACGGGCGGACGCGCACCCGTGACTGGGTCGACGTGCCGCCCCGCCAGGTGCGGCTCGACGAGCTGGTGACCACCAAGCGCACCCTCGACCTCGACCAGCTCCTCGCGGAGGACTCCACGTTCTACGGCGACCTGTTCGCCCACGTCGTGGAGTACGAGGGCACGCTCTACCTGGAGGACGGCCTGCACCGCGCCGTGCGCGCCGCCCTCCAGCAACGTCCAGTCCTGCACGCTCGCGTGCTCACCATCCGCTGACCTCAGGTAGGTTCATCGCGTGACATCCCCCGGGTACGACCAGGCGCGCGTGGAGCGCCGGCGCCGAGAGCACGAGCGCCAGGCCGTGGTCTTCGGTGTGCTCATCGCGTTCCTGGCGGTCTGCGGCATCTTTGCGCTCGCGGTCTACTCCGGCGCCATCAGCTCGCCGTTCAACCGCCCCTTCACCACGGTCGGCGTGGGGGAGCAGGAGACCTATCCCGTCCCGTGCCTGCCGCCGGTGAAGGGCCAGCCCGACGGCGCCCTGCCGACCGCCTACTCGGACGTCGAGGTCCGCCTGCTGAACGCGTCGGAGGAGATCGGCCTGGCCAGCGCGCACGAGTCGGTGCTCGCGGACCGCGGGTTCAGCATCGTGGCCAAGGGCAACGTGCCGATGCAGCTCCAGGAGTCGGAGATCCGGTTCGGCCGCAAGGGCATCGTGCAGGCGTACACGCTCGCCGCGCAGTTCCCCGAGATCCGACTGGTCCTCGACGACCGCACCGACCGCAAGATCGACCTGCTCATCGGCGAGGAGTTCGAGGCGCCCCTCGACGCCGAGGACGTCGAGCTGGCGTCCGACCAGCCGCTGCTGAACGCCGAGGGCTGCGTGCCGGCGAAGTCGATCGAGCCCGTGGAGCAGGTCAAGCGCACCAAGACCGGCGACGAGGGCCAGCCCGCCAAGTAGGGTCTGTGCCGTGCTGACGCCGTCCTCGGGAGCAGTGGGCCTCGGCCGCGCGCTCCTGTGGGCGGCGGTCGTGCTGGCGCTCTCCCTGACCGCGCACGTCGAGGCGGGTGGTCACGTCCCGCCGGCCGAGGCGATCGCCCTGCTGGGCGCCCTGCTGCTCGCGGCCGCCGCGTTCGCCGTCCGGCGGCAGATCCGCTGGCCGGGCGGCCTGGCCCTGGCGGGCCTCGGCCAGTACGCCTCGCACCAGGCGTTCTCGTACCTCGCCGGCGCCTGCCCGCCGTCCGCGCTGCCCGACGGCGGGGCCGCGCACGCGCACCTGGCCGGCGCCGTCCCCGGGGTGTACGGGTCGTGCGTCGGGGCCGCCGAGCCGGCGGCGATCGCCCCCGGGATGCTCGCGTGGCACGTGGTGGCGACCCTCGTCTCCGTCGGCCTCCTCGTGGGCGTCGAGCGTGGCGTCTGGCTGCTCGCGTCGTGGCTGGTGCGGCCGCTCGCCGCGGAGCCGCTGCGGCTCCCGGCGGTGCGGCGCGCCCCCGTGCCGGCGGTGCTCCGCACGGTACCTGGCCGGGTGGACGTGCACGTGGCGCCGGAGCGGGGGCCGCCGTCGTCGGCCCTGGTGATGCGCCTCGCGGCCTGACGGAGTCGGGCGGGAGGCGGGTCGCCGCACGCCCTCCCACCCACCCCGTACCGAAGGACCGAGCACATGACTCGCTTCAGCCTGCCCACCCGCCGCGCCCTCGCGGCCGTCCCCGCCACCGCCGTCCTCGTGCTGCTGCCCACCGTGGCGTACGCGCACGTCGGTGTGAGTCCGGACACGACCGCCGCCGAGAGCTACGCGAGCCTCACGTTCCGGGTGCCGACCGAGTCGGACAACGCGTCGACGGAGCAGCTCGTCGTCGACCTGCCCACGGACACCCCGTTCCTCAGCGTCACGCCGCGCAGCCTGCCCGGCTGGGACGTCGAGGTGGAGGTGGAGAAGCTCGACGAGCCGTTCGAGGTCGAGGGTGCGACCGTCGACGAGGCCCCCGCGCGCGTGACCTGGACGGCCCAGAAGGGCCACGAGGTGCCGCCGCACGAGTACCAGGAGTTCGCCGTGCGCGTCGGGGCGCTGCCCGCGGAGGGCACCGAGGTGGTGCTCCCCGCCCACCAGACGTACACCGACGGCAGCGTCGTCGACTGGGACGACCTGGTCGGTGACGACGGCAAGGAGCCGGAGGCCCCCGCCCCCGTGTTCACGACCACCGCCGCCGAGGGCGGCGGGCACGGCGCCACGGCCGGCCACACGGACACCGCCGCGGCGGGCGCGGACGGCGCCGCTGCCGCCGCCGACGAGCCCGCCGTCGACCCCGTGGGCCGCTGGCTCGGCGGGGCCGGGATCCTGGTCGGCGCCGTGGGGATCGGCGTCGCGCTGGTCACCCGCCGCCGCGCCTGACGGCCGTCGGGGTGACGGTCCCGCGTGCGAGACTGGAGCTCACGCGCCGGACGACGGGCGCGTGAGCAGCATCGGAGGACGACCGTGACCGCCACCCCGACGCGCAGGCAGCGACTACGTGCCGAGCTGTTGCGTGACGCGCGTGCCGCCGGCCGCCGGCTCCTCGCCGAGCACGGCGTGGACGGCGTGACGATGGTCGCGGTCGCCAAGGAGGTCGGGATCGCCGGCCCGGGGATGTACCGGTACTTCGAGGGGCGCCCCGGGCTGCTCGCCGCCGTCTACGAGGACACGCTGGACGAGCTCATCGCCTACCTGGAGGCCGCGGTCGGGCGTCAGCCGGACGACGACCACGCCGCGCGACTCCACGCCGCGACGCACGCGCTGTTCGTGTGGTGCAGGGCCCACCGGAACGAGTTCGACCTCCTGCTCGGCGCCGACGCGCAGCATGCCGTCGGGGTCTCCGGTGCGGCCCGGCCGCACTTCGTGCACCGGCTCGGTTCCGTGTTCGTGCCGACCTTCGCCGCCCTGTGGCGGCAGGGCGCTCCCTTCCCGGCGGACGCCGACGTCGCCCCCGGCCTGGCGCCGGAGCTCGACACGTACCGGGCGGTCCTCACGCAGGACTGCCCGGGCGTGGCCGAGGAGGTCCCCGTGGGCGTGGTCCACACGATCATGGTGTTCTGGCGCCAGGTCTACGGTCTGCTGTGCATGGTGGCGTACGACCAGCTCGACTACGCGTTCGGCAACTTCGACGCGATGTTCGACGACATGATGCGCGGTCTCCTGGCGTCGCTGGGGCTCGAGCCCAGCCCCCGGGTGCGGCTCGTCGAGCCCTGAGCTCCTCGCCCCCGCGAGGCTCGTACGGCCGGGTCAGGTGAGCAGCCGCTCGGTCGCCTCCCACAGCTCGTGCTGGACGTCCGCGTCGCGGCCCGGCTCCGGGCACCGCAGCGGCCTGGCGTCCCGCACGGAGAAGTAGCCGCCCGTCCGGGTCGCGAGCTCCGGATCGGTCACCAGTCGCGTGATGATCCCGGCCCCGCGCGCGGGGTCGCCGATCCGCAGGCGGTGCAGGACCTTCTCCAGAACCCCGGCGAACGGGAGCTCGCGCCCGAGCCCGGTGGTGTTGAACCCCGGGTCGCAGCAGTTGGCCGTGACGCCCGTGCCCGCGAGCCGGCGCGCCAGCTCCTGGCTGAACATGATGTCCATCAGCTTGGTCCGTCCGTAGCGCGCGGCCGACGCGCGCCGGCCGTACGGAGCCGTGAGGGTGAGGTCATGGGCCGGATCGATGCCGCCGGAGTGCCGCGCCGCCTCGGACGCGACGGTGACCACGCGGGCCGGAGCGGACGCGACGAGCCTGTCGAGCAGCGTGTTCGTGAGGAGCCAGGGCGCGACGTAGTTCACCGCGGTCATCTCGTCGAGGCCGTCCACGGTGAGGCGCCGGCTGAACGCGTGCAGCCCGGCGTTGTTGACGAGGGCGTCGATCCGGTCGTAGCGGGCTTCGACGGCCCGGCCCAGCCGGCGCACCTCGTCCACGGAGGAGAGGTCGGCCACGAAGACGTCGACGACGGTGGCCGGGGCGACGTGCGCGATCTCGGCGCGCAGCGCGTCCGCCCGGGCGGCGCTGCGGGCGACGATCCCCAGGTCCAGGCCCTGTCGGGCGAGGTCGAGCGCGACGAGCCGGCCGAGCCCGTGCGTCGCTCCGGTGATGACGGCTGTGGTCATGAGGGATCTCCCTTATCGTGAGGTACCTCAATGATGCACGATACTGAGGTACCTCACGAAATCAAGGGAGCGAGCATGGGCGACAGCCCTGGCGCGGGGGAGATCGGCCTGCGCTACCTGACGACGTCGGCCCGGCTGCGGCGGACGGTCGACGAGCACCTGGCCCGGGGCGGCGTGTCGCTGGCGCAGACGAAGATCCTCCAGGTGCTGGCCCGCAGCGGCCCGATCAGGCAGGCGCGGCTGGCCGTGGAGCTCGGGTACGCGGCTCGCTCGATCACCCAGGCCGTCGAGGTCATGGAGCGGGACGGCCTCGTCCGGCGCGCGGCGGATCCGGCGGACCTGCGCGCGAAGGTGGTGACGGTGACCGAGGAGGGCGCCCGGGCGCTCGCCGTCGGTGAGGCCGCGGGCGACGAGATCCTGCGGCAGATCTTCGGTGACCTCGGCCCGGACCGGCTGGCGGCCCTGGGCGAGGTGCTCGCCGTCCTCGACGACGCCACGGCACGGGTCGTGGAAGGGCCGTGAAACGGCGATGACGCGAGACATCGGTGATGTCTCGCGTCATCGGACTGCGGAGGATGGGGGATTCGAACCCCCGAGGGCGTTAACCCAACACGCTTTCCAAGCGTGCGCCATAGGCCACTAGGCGAATCCTCCTCGTGCGCCGCACAACGGCGGGCGCACGACCACGGACCGGAGTCTGGCGCGGCCTGACGAGGATACCGGACGCTGCGCTCGGACAACGAATCGGAATCCAGGGCCGGCATCGTGAGGTCGCTGACAGCGGGTCCGGCGCGGTTCGGTCCGAGCGTCCGGATCGGTTAGGCTAGCGGCAGACCCCTCGTGCGGCACCATCTCGCCGAACTCCCCCAGGGCCGGAAGGCAGCAAGGGTAAGTGAGCTCTGGTGGGTGTGCGAGGGGTCCTTTCGCGCCTGCGATCCGGCCGGTCCGCCACGATGTGGACGGCAGATCGTCCGCATGATGGGATTTTCCCCGCGGGGATTGGCTTCGACGTCGTGCAGTGACGCACGATGTCCGTATGACCCGCACCTGGACCTCCACCACGACGTCGCGCACCTGTCGCGACGCCATGTGTCGCGGTCGCGTGCGTGGCGGGCGAATGCGCGAGCGCTGACAGCGCCGCACGTTCCCGCGGTCCGTCCAGGACCGCCCCGCATCGTCCCGAGCTCGCCACGTTGCTGATGGCCGTGGCCCGCCGTCGTCTCACACCCTCGGCCTGCGCCTGACGCAGGCCCCCCGCATCCTGAGCACAGGCAGACCTGCGCCCGTGCGCCCGAGAGGACCACCCATGTCTCGTTTCACCTCCGTCCTGACCACCGGCCTCGCCGTCACCGCCGTCCTCGCGCTGAGCGCCTGCGGCGGCGCCGACGAGGCCGCGCCCGCCACCGGCTCGGCCGACGACCCGGTCCGCATCGGCGTCGTCAACTCCGGCGACGACTACTGGACCACGTTCACCGACCTGGCCGAGGAGGAGGGCATCAGCGTCGAGCTGGTGAACTTCAGCGACTACCAGCTGCCCAACCAGGGCCTGACCGACGGGGACCTGGACCTGAACCAGTTCCAGCACCTGCAGTTCCTCGCCAACTACAACACCGCCACGGGGTCGGACCTCACGCCGATCGCGGCGACCGCCGTCTACCCGCTGGGTCTCTACTCGCTGAAGCACGACAGCGTCGAGGACATCCCCGACGGCGGCGAGATCGCCATCCCCAACGACGACACGAACCAGGCCCGCGCGCTGCTCGTGCTGCAGGAGGCCGGCCTGGTCGCCCTGCGTGACGGCGGCAGCGCGTTCTCCACGCCGGCCGACGTGCTGGAGGACGAGTCCAAGGTCACCGTGACCCCGGTCGACGCGGCCCAGACGGCGCTCGCGCTGCAGGACGTCGACGCCTCGATCATCAACAACGACTTCGTGGGCGACGCCGACCTGACCGCCGAGGACGCCATCTTCTCGGACGACCCGGACTCCTCCGCCGCCGAGCCGTACATCAACGTGTGGGTGGCCCGTGGTGCCGACGCCGACAACGAGGTGTTCCAGCAGCTCGTCGAGATCTACCACTCCCCGGAGGTCGAGGAGGGCGTGATCGAGGCGTCCGGCGGCACCGGCGTGATCAAGAACAACTCGGCGGCCGAGCTGCAGGAGATCCTGGCCGGCATCCAGGAGGACGCCTCCTGATGCCTGCGGCGACCAGCAGCATCATCCGGTTCGAGGGCGCCAGCAAGGTGTTCCCCGGCCGGGGGAAGGGCGCCGAGGTGCGCGCCGTCGACGACGTCACCCTCGACATCCGCGAGGGCGAGATCTTCGGCGTCATCGGGCAGTCGGGGGCCGGCAAGTCCACCCTGGTCCGGCTGATCAACGCGCTCGAGCGGACCACCGGCGGCGACGTGGTGGTCGACGGGCTCTCGCTCGGCTCGCTGAGCGAGGCCCGGCTCCGGCCGGTCCGGGCCGGGATCGGGATGGTCTTCCAGCAGTTCAACCTGCTGGCCTCCCGGACGGTAGCGGGGAACGTCGCCTACCCGCTGGAGGTCGCCGGCTGGCCGCGCACGAAGCGCGACGCGCGGGTCGCGGAGCTGCTGGAGTTCGTCGGCCTGGCGGACAAGGCGGATGTCTACCCGTCCACGCTGTCGGGCGGGCAGAAACAGCGCGTCGGGATTGCCCGGGCGCTCGCCACGAACCCGCGCATCCTGCTGGCGGACGAGGCGACGTCGGCCCTGGACCCCGAGACCACGCGTGACGTGCTGGACCTGCTCCAGCGCGTCAACCGTGAGCTCGGGATCACCGTGGTCGTGATCACGCACGAGATGGACGTGGTCCGCTCGATCTGTCACCGCGTCGCGGTGATGGAGCGGGGGCGCGTCGTCGAGGTGGGCGAGGCCTACCAGGTGTTCAGCTCGCCCGCGCACGGCACCACGCGGCGGTTCGTCGCCACGGCGCTGCGCGACCGGCCCTCGCCGGAGGTGCTGGCACGGCTGCGGACACGCCACTCCGGGCACATCGTGACGGTGGGCGTGGACGAGGTGGCCGGCTCGTCGGCGGTGCTGACGCGCACGCTGCGCGAGCACGGCGTGGACGGGACCGTCGTGTTCGGCGGCATCACCGAGGTCGCGGAGCGGCCGTACGGGTCGCTGACGGTGGAGCTCGTCGGCGACGGCGGCGCGGTGGAGGCCGCCGTCGCGGCGCTGCGCGCCGTGACCTGGGTGGACGACCACGGGAGGGTGGACGCATGAGCGCGGACTGGGAGCGGCTGACGCCGCTGCTCTGGGAGGCCGCGGGCCAGACGGCCTACATGGTGCTGATCACCCTGCTGGTGGGTGGGTTCTTCGGGCTGGCGCTCGGGCTCGGGCTGTACCTGACCCGGCCGGGCAACCTGCTGCAGCACCGGTTCGTGTTCGCCGTGCTGAACCTGGCGGTGAACATCGTGCGGCCCATCCCGTTCATCATCTTCCTCGTGGCGCTCGGCCCGCTGACCCGGGCCGTCATCGGCTCGACGATCGGCATCGAGGCGTTCACGTTCGCGATGTGCATCATGGCGACGTTCGTCTTCGCCCGGCTCGTGGAGCAGAACCTCGTCTCGATCGACCCCGGCGTGGTCGAGGCGGCGCGGGCCATGGGCGCGTCGCCGCTGCGGATCGTGCGCACGGTGCTGGTCCCCGAGGCGCTCGCGCCGCTGGTCCTCGGGTACACCTTCCTGTTCGTCGGTGTGCTCGACATGTCCGCGATCGGCGGCTACCTGGGCGCGGGCGGTCTGGGCGACTTCGCGATCGTCCAGGGCTACCGGCAGTACGACTGGGCGGTGACCGCCGTCGTGGTGGTGATCATCGTGCTGATCGTCCAGGCGGTGCAGTGGCTCGGGAACGGCCTGGCGCGCCGCGCGCTGCGCCGCTGACGTGGGAGAGTGTGGCCCATGTCGGACCAGCAGCAAGCCCCGTACCCGGCCCAGCACCCGCCTGCACCGCGACCGGTCAGCGCCGCCTACCGGAAGTGGGCCACAGCCCTCGTCTGGATCGCGGTGATCGTGCTGGCCTTCGTGGTGGTCGCGTTCGTGGGGAGCTTCGTGCTGCTCGGCCTGGCCAACGCGAGCACCGACGCCGCCGCGTACGGGTACCTCGCGATCTTCCTCTGGTTCGCGATCGCCGCGGCCTTCCCGGTCCTCCTGGGCACCGGGATCCCCGGCCTGGTCATGCGGGCGCGCGTGCGGCGCACGCCGCAGGCCCTCGGCGGCACCGCGGTGTGACCTGACGACGTGGCCGTCCGCCTGTGGACGGCCACGTCGTCAGTGTCGGTGGTGGCGTCTATCGTTGCGGGGGTGAGCACCGCCCTCTACCGCCGCTACCGGCCCGAGACGTTCGCCGAGGTGATCGGCCAGGACCACGTCACGGGCCCCCTCATGCAGGCCCTGCGCAGCGGACGGGTGAACCACGCCTATCTGTTCAGCGGCCCGCGTGGCTGCGGCAAGACGACGTCGGCCCGGATCCTCGCGCGCACGCTGAACTGCGCCAAGAACACGCCGGAGTCCCCCGTCGACACGCCGTGCGGCGAGTGCCCCTCGTGCGTCGAGCTGGCGCGCGGCGGCCCCGGCTCGCTCGACGTGGTGGAGATCGACGCCGCGTCGCACAACGGTGTCGACGACGCGCGCGACCTGCGCGAGCGCGCCACGTTCGCCCCGGCCCGCGACCGGTACAAGATCTTCATCCTGGACGAGGCGCACATGGTGACGCCCCAGGGCTTCAACGCGCTGCTCAAGATCGTCGAGGAGCCGCCGCCGCACATCAAGTTCATCTTCGCGACCACGGAGCCGGACAAGGTGATCGGCACCATCCGCTCGCGCACGCACCACTACCCGTTCCGGCTCGTGCCGCCGGACGTGCTGTCCCCGTACCTGGAGCAGCTCTGCGGAGCCGAGGGCATCGAGGTGGGCGGGGGAGTGCTGCCGCTCGTCACGCGCGCGGGCGGGGGCTCGGTGCGCGACTCCCTCTCCGTGATGGACCAGCTCATCGCGGGTGCCACGGGCGGCGTCGTGGACTACGACCTCGCCGTCGGCCTGCTCGGCTTCACCCACGCCACCCTGCTGGACGACGTCGTGGACGCGCTCGCGGCGCGCGACGGCGGCTCGATCTTCCGGGTCGTGGACCAGATCATCGCGACGGGGCACGAGCCGCGCCGGTTCGTCGAGGACGTCCTGGAACGACTGCGCGACCTCATCGTCATCGGAGTCTCGGGCGACGCCGCGGACGCCGTGCTGCGCGGCATCCCCTCCGACCAGCTCGAGCGGATGCGCACCCAGGCGGGCCGGCTCGGGGTGGCCGAGCTCTCCCGGGCGGCCGACCTCGTGAACGTGGCCCTCACCGAGATGACCGGCGCCACCTCGCCGCGCCTGCACCTGGAGCTCCTGTGCGCGCGCCTGCTCCTGCCCGGGGCCGACGACGGCGCCGCGGGCCTCGCCGCGCGGATCGACCGCCTCGAACGGGGCGGCATCGTGGCGTCGGCGCCGGCCGGCTCGGGTGGGGCGATCGCTTCCGGCGGCGCGGCCGACGGCGGCGCGGCCGGGTCGGGCAGCCCCGTCCCGGCCCAGGACCCGGCGGCGGTCGGGCTCGCCGGCGCAGCCGCCGCGCGGGCGGTGCTCGACGCACGCAAGAAGCGGGGGGAGCAGCCCGCCGCGGCCGGCCGAGCACCAGCGACGCAGGCGGCGGGCCGCGGCGCACCCGCGTCCGAGCCGCAGCCGGCGGCCCAGGCCGCCGAGCAGGCCCCGGCCCGGGCCGCCGAGCAGGCCCCGGTCCGGGCCGTCGAGGCGGCGCCGGAACCGACGCCGAGCCCCACCGCGGCTGAGCCCGCGGCCGAGGCGACACCGGAGCCCAAGCCGTCCGCGGCGGAGCCGGCGAGGCCGGAGCCGACGGCGGCCCCGGCCGCGAGCCCAGCGGCCGCCGTCGCGACGCCCACCCCGTCAGGCACCGATCCCGAGGTCACCACCGAGACGGTCCGCCGGCGCTGGCAGGAGGTGCTCGGCGCACTCGCCGCCGCGCGCGTGACGTGGTCGCTCGTCGGCCCGAACGCGCAGGTCGCGGCCCTCGAGGGCGGAACGCTCAAGCTCGGCTTCGCGGCCCCCGGCCTGGCCCGCGCCTTCTCGAACGCGCGGCACACCAGCGCCGTCGAGGAGGCGGTCTACCAGACCCTCGGCATCCGGGTCCGGGTCGAGGCGACACTCGACGAGGGCCCCGGCGGCGGCCCGTCCGGAGGCGGAGGCGCATCCGGCGGCGGCCCGGCGGGCGGTGGTCCGGGCCAGGCGGCGCCGTCGGGTGAGCCGCGGCACGAGGCCGCCGCCCCCGCCGCGGCACCCGAGCCGGACTGGCCCGACGTCCCGACGCCGGGCGGCGGCGTCGCCACGGTGTCGGCGCCGGCGGCGCCGTCGAGCGCTGCCGCGGCCACCAGCCCCGCCGCGGCCACCGGCGCACGCCAGGCCGGTGCCCCGGCACAGGGCGCCGTCGCCGTCGCCGAGCGCCCCCAGCCGTCGCGGCCCGAGCCGTCCGGCCCCGAGGCCGGTCGTCCGGAGCCGTCGCGACCCGTCTCCGCACCGCCGTCCGCGGCCAGCGCCGCCGACCAGGCCTGGCTGTCGGGCGCCAGCGCGACCGAGCCTCCCGCGGACTACGACATGCCGGAGCCCGAGCCGGTCTACGAGGACCAGGCTCCGCCCCCGGCCGGGCCACCGATGTCGGGTGCGGTCAGTGCGCGTGAGGCGCTCCGGCAGGCAGCCGAGCGCCGCGCCCGGGCCGTCGCGAACGGCGCGCCCGCCGAGCCGCGGAGCACGGGCTCGACCGGTTCGAAGGCGACGCCGCCGACCGACACGTCCGAGTACTACGACGAGCCCTCGGACGACGACCCGGACATCGTCTCGGGCGGGCTCGCCGGGGTGTCGCTCGTGGTGCAGGTGCTGGGCGGAACGGTGATCGACGAGATCGTGGAGCAGGCATGAGCAAGGACGACGGGATCACGACGCTGCGCATCGTCGCGGCTGTCGTGGAGCGGGCCGACGGGCGGCACCTGCTGGTCCGGAAGCGGGGCACCGAGGCGTTCATGCAGGTGGGCGGCAAGATCGAGCCGGGCGAGGAGCCGCTGGCAGCGCTGGTCCGGGAGTTCGAGGAGGAGGTCGGGCTACGGCTCGACCCGGCCGACATCGAGAGCCTCGGCCGGTTCGGGGCGCCCGCCGCGAACGAGCCCGACCACGTCGTCGACGCCCACGCCTACCGGGTACGCCTCCGGCCCGGCGCGGAGATCGCGGTCCGGGCGGAGCTCGAGGAGCTCGTGTGGATCGACCCCGCGGACCCGGTGGCGAGCTACCCGATCGCGCCGTTGTCGCGCGACCTGCTGGTCGCCGCCGGGCACTGAGGTCCGGTCAGCTCTCGGCCTGCTGCGCCCGGTACCGGGCCACGCGCTCGGCGCGTTCGCGCTCCAGCCGACGGCGGGGGTCCCGGTCCTCGGACTGCTCGGCCGGTCCCGCCACGTGCAGGAGCAGCCAGTTGAGCCGCCACAGGACGCGGTAGCCCAGGGTCAGACCGTCGCGGTTGCGCATGTGCTGCCTCCATTTGCTTGGTGTACCAATAGTTTGCACACCAACTGTTACGCTGGTCAAGATCCGAGAGGAGCCGCATGACCGTCACGTCCCGCGCCGACGTCGCGCCCGACCCCGAGGACCTGCTGGCCCTCGACCGTCAGGTGTGCTTCGCCCTGGCCGTCGCCTCGCGCAGCGTCATCGCGCTGTACCGGCCGCTGCTCGAACCGATGGGCATCACGCACCCGCAGTACCTGGTCATGCTCGCCCTGTGGGAGCGGTCGCCGCTGTCGGTCAAGCAGCTCAGCGGGCTGCTGCAGCTCGACCCCGGCACCCTGTCCCCGCTGCTCAAGCGGCTCGAGGCGATCGGTTACGTGACCCGGCGCCGGGACCCGCGCGACGAGCGCGCCCTCGCCGTGGAGCTCACCGAGGATGGGCGTGCGCTGCGCGAGCAGGCCTTGCGCGTGCCGCCTGCCATCATGGAGCGCCTGGGTATGTCCGCCGAGGAGCTCGGGCTGCTCCACCGCAGCCTCACCCGCGTCATCGCGGCGGCCGCCCCGTGACCCGTGGACGCCTGCACCATGTCGAGCTCTGGGTCCCGGACCTCGCCCTCGCCGAACGGTCGTGGGGCTGGCTCCTGACCACGCTCGGCTACACCGAGCACCAGCGCTGGTCCGCCGGGGTGAGCTGGATCCTGGACGGCACCTACGTCGTCGTCGAGCAGAGCCCGGCTCAGGGCGCCGGACCGCACGACCGCCTCGCGCCCGGGCTCAACCACCTCGCGTTCCACGGCGGCACCCGCGGCGAGGTGGACCGGCTCGTCGAGGAGGCGGCCGCGCACGGCTGGGCGCTCCTCTTCTCCGACAGGCATCCCCACGCCGGCGGCCCCGACCACTACGCGGCCTACCTGGAGAACGAGGACGGCTACGAGGTCGAGGTCGTCGCCGGCTGACCTGCGGGCGTGTCAGTGGCTCCTGGCACACTTCCCGGCATGCCCGACACCACGACGCTCCGGCCCGCATCGGCCCGCACCGTCGACGAGCTCCGCATGCTCGTCGAGGCCGGCGCCACACCGAAGTACCTGCACTTCTGGGGGCACCGGCCCGAGCCGGACGGGAGCGTCAGCAGGGGCAGCCTGAGCCAGTGGTTCGAGGCGGCGTTCGAGGTCGACGGTGTCCGGTACCGCACCGCCGAGCACTGGATGATGGCGCAGAAGGCCCGCCTGTTCGGCGACCCGGAGGCGGAGCGCGCGGCCGTCGACGCGCCCAACCCCGCGCTCGCGAAGGCCGCCGGGCGCACGGTCCGCGACTTCGACGACGCCGTGTGGGTGCGCGAGTGCTTCGAGATCGTGGTGCGCGGCAACGAGCACAAGTTCGCCGCCCACCCGGACCTGCGCCAGTACCTGGTGCGAACCGGCTCCCGGGTGCTCGTGGAGGCGAGCCCGCGCGACCGCGTCTGGGGCATCGGGATGGGTGCCCAGAACGAGGACGCGGAGAACCCGGCGGCATGGCGGGGCCTCAACCTGCTGGGCTTCGCCCTGATGGAGGCCCGGGAGCGGCTCCGAAAAGACCAGGACTGAGCCGGCGTCCGGCCGTTACGGTCCGGGGATGCGCAGCATCCCCGACTCGATGGACCCGGACGTCGTCCGGGCCGTCGACGCGCGCCTGGACCATGTCGAGCAGGAGTACGGCGTCAGCGTCCTGTGGGCGATCGAGAGCGGCAGCCGCGCCTGGGGGTTCCCGTCGCCGGACTCGGACCACGACTGCCGGTTCATCTACGTGCGCCGCGCCCACGACTACCTGGGCCTGCGCGCACGCCGGGACGTGATCGAGACGCCGCTGGACAAGGTCTTCGACGTCAACGGCTGGGACGTGCGAAAAGCACCCTGACGAACCACTACCTGCACGTCGGCAGGAACAGCCTGGGTCTGTACGAGTCGACCGGGGCGGCCAAGAAGTTCCTCTACGCCCTGCGGCCGGCGGTCACGCTGCGCTGGATGCGCGTGCGGGAGGGCGCGGCGACGCCGCCGATGGACCTGCCGGCGCTCGTCGCGGGCTCCTCCGTGCCCGACGACGTCCGCGCGGCCGTCGAGGCGGAGCTGCGCCGGGCGGAGGCGGCCCTGTCTGCGCCGGGACCGCTGCGGACGGGCGGCACCCGCGACCACGCCTGGTCGCTCGCGGACGACGTGTTCCGCCGGCTGGTCGGCGGCGTTCCCCAGCCCGTCGGGTAGCCGGCCGTATCGCATGCCGGGCCCGGCCTTCCGTCGTCGCGCCCGGTCCGCGACAATGTCGCGTCGCCGAGCGAAAGGACGTGCTCCAGCATGTCGCGGATCCTGCCCCGGTCCACCCCCGAGGCCGAGGGGCTCGACCCCGCGGCGCTGCGCCGTCTGGTCGACCGCCTGGACGCCCTGGAGGACGTGCACAGCGTCATGGTGCTGCACCACGGCAGCGTGGTCGGCGAGGCCTGGTGGCACCCGCACACGGCCGCCCGCCCGCACGTCATGTTCTCGGTGAGCAAGAGCTTCACGTCCACGGCGGTCGGCATCGCGGTCCACGAGGGCCTCCTGACCCTGGACGACCGGGTCGTCGACCTCCTGCCGGACGACGCCCCCGCCGACCCGGGCCCGCACCTCGGTGCCATGCGCGTGCGCGACCTGCTGACCATGACGACGGGCCACAGCGCCTCGACGATGGAGGGCATCGACCGCACGATCTCCCTGCCGGGCGCCGGCTGGGCGCGCGCGATCCTGGCCCAGCCCGTGGAGCACGAGCCGGGCACGCGCTTCGTCTACAACACGGGCGCGACCTACCTGCTGTCGGCGATCCTGCACCGGCTCACCGGGCAGCGCCTGCTCGACTACCTGACGCCCCGCCTCCTTGCGCCGCTCGGCATCACGCACGCCACGTGGGAGCAGGACCCCGACGGCATCGACGTGGGCGGGTTCGGGCTGTCGGTCACCACCGAGGAGATGGCGGCGTTCGGGCAGCTCTACCTGCAGGGCGGCGTCTGGCAGGGGCAGCAGCTCGTCCCCGCGGAGTGGGTGGCGGCGGCGACGGCCGCGCAGGTCCCGAACGGCCCGCACGACTGGCCCGACTGGAACCAGGGCTACGGCTACCAGTTCTGGCAGTGCCGCCACGGCGCCTACCGGGCCGACGGCGCGTTCGGGCAGTACATCGTCGTCTGGCCGGAGAAGGACCTGGTGCTCACCATGACCTCGGGCCTCTCGGACCTGCAGTCCGTGCTGGACGTGGTCTGGGACACCCTGCTGCCCGACGGCGCCTGGGTCGCCCCGGGTCAGGCGGTGCCGGGCGCGGAGGCGGTCCCGTTCGAGCAGGCCCTGCCGACGCCGGCCGGCGCGGCGTCGTCCCCGCTGGAGGAGGCGCTGCGCGGCGTGACCTTCGAGCTGGAGGAGAACCAGCGGGACGTCGGCGCGCTGGCCGTGGGCCGCGCCGCGGACGGCCGCACCGAGGTGACGTTCACGCCCACCGCCGGGCCCGACCGGGTCCTGCGGTTCGGGCACGGGGAGTGGGTCCCGGGGAGCTGGCCGTTCAGGGGCGCCCCGGCCGACGTCGCGACCGCGGCCGCCTGGACCGATGAGTCCACGCTGCGCGGTCGTCTGGTGTTCCTCGGCACGCCGTTCGAGTGGCGCCTGGAGCTGCGGTTCGCGGGCGACGACGTGGCGGTGACGATCGACCAGAACGTCGCCTTCGGCGAGCGGGAGCTGCTGCGCGTGAAGGGCCGGGCGCGCCGGGACTGACCTGCGGCGTCATCCCCTGGTCGTACGCCTGGTTCATCCCCGGGGTCGACGGCCCGTGTGGGCGACTCGCGCTAGTGTCCCCGCATGACACCAGACGGTGGTATCCGCGCGCAGGGCGTGCGGCGTTCGTTCGGGCCGGTCCACGCCGTGGCCGACGTCGACCTGGTCGCCGCACCAGGCCGCGTCACCGCGCTCATCGGTCCCAACGGGTCGGGCAAGACGACCCTCCTGCTGATGCTCGCGGGGCTGCTGACGCCCGACGCGGGGACCATCAGCATCGCCGGGGCGGACCCGGTGACCCAGAACTACGCCGCACGCTCGCGCACCGGCTGGATGCCTGACGTGTTCGGCACGTGGGACTCGCTGACCGCGCGCGAGGTGCTGACGACGGTCGCGGCGGCGTACCGGATGGACGCGGCGGCCGGGCAGGCCCGCGCCGGCGAGCTGCTGGAGCTGGTGCACCTGTCGGAGCTCGCCGACCAGCCCGCGCACGTCCTCTCGCGCGGCCAGAAGCAGCGCCTCGGCCTGGCTCGTGCCCTGGTGCACGACCCCGCCGTCCTGCTCCTCGACGAGCCCGCCTCCGGGCTGGACCCGCGCTCCCGCGTGGACCTGCGCGTGCTCGTGCGCCGGCTCGCGGCCGAGGGCAAGACGGTGCTGGTCTCCTCGCACGTGCTCACCGAGCTCGACGAGATGGCCGACGACGCCGTGTTCATCTCGCGCGGGCGCACGGTCGCCACGCAGTCGGTGGCCGACGGCGACCGGCCGCGCGAGTGGCGCCTGACCGCGCTGGACCCCGAGGCGCTCACGGCCTGGCTGGACCAGAACGGCCCGGCCTACCGCCGGGAGTCCGACGGCCCCGCCGTGCTCGTCGAGCTGGCGGGCGACGCCGCCGCCGCGGCGCTGCTGCGGTCCGCGGTCGAGGCCGGCGTCGACGTGTCGAGCCTCGCCCCCGCGGGCGGCGTGCTGGAGCAGGCCTACCTGGCCCTTGAGGAGGAGCGGCGATGAGCGTTGACCTGGAAATGGCCGAGCCGGCGTCGGCCGACGGCGGCGTGCCCGCCGGACGCGGCACCTGGTCCCTGTCGTGGCACGGCCTGCGCACCGTCACGGTGCTGGAGCTGCGGCAGCGCGTGCGCTCGACGCGGTGGAAGACCGCGCTGATCGTGTGGTTCGTCGTGGTCGGCGTGATCACGATGCTGACCACCGGCGCCTTCGCCATCATCTCGGGCGACCAGAGCTCGGACGAGTCGTTCGGCGGGATGGTCTACAGCATCGTCGTCGGGTTCGTCCTGTTCCTCGGGCTGCTGGTGGCGCCGACCCTGTCGTCGGGCGCGATCAACGGCGACCGGAACGCGGGGACGCTCGCGACCCTGCAGGTGACCCTGCTGTCGCCCGCGGAGATCGTGCTCGGCAAGCTCGCCGCGGCCTGGATCGCGGCGCTCGCGTTCCTCGTCGCCAGCATCCCGTTCCTGGTGTGGGCGCTGGTCGGCGGCGGCGTGTCCTGGCTCGCGCTGCTCACCACGGTGCTCATGCTGGCGCTCGTGCTCGGCGTCGTGTGCGCCATCGGGCTGGGCTTCTCGGCCGTGGTCTCCAAGACCTCGGGGTCGGCCGTGCTCACCTACCTCACGGTGGGCGGCATCACCGCGGTCCTGCCCATCATGTTCGGCCTGCTCGTCCCCGCGACCACCACCACCGAGAACATCAGGGTGTGGGACGTCGAGCCCGGCTACACCTGGGAGGAGACCACGGCGCCCGAGTGCGAGTGGCAGACCCACGAGGTCGACGTCTGGCACAGCGAGCGCACCTGGTGGCTGCTCGCCCCCAACCCGTTCGTGGTGGTCGCCGACGCGCAGCCGCTCAACGGCGACCCGGAGGCGCTCTCCGAGGACGGCAACATGCTGGCCGTGCTGCAGTACGGCGTGCGGTACGCGCGGACCGGCGACGACGGGCCGCAGGACTGGTGCAGCGGCTACGTCATGGACGGCGACACCGTCCAGGCCGAGTCCCCGGTGGAGCCGGTCGAGGTCACCGACCAGCTCGTCTGGCCGTGGGGGCTCGGGTTCGACCTGCTGCTCGGCGCCGCCGGCGTGATCGTGGCGGTCAACCGCCTGCGCGTACCGACGGCGCAGCTCCCGCAGGGCACCCGCGTCGCCTGACCGTCAGGAGTGGAGGGCGTCGTACTCCGCCTCGGCGGCGACGTCGTCCTCCACGTCCAGGCGCAGGTGCGCCAGCAGCACCTGCAGCACGCGCAGCGCGGAGGCCGCGCGCTCGCCCCACAGCGAGAAGTACGAGAACTGCCACCACCACAGGGCCTCGAGCTCGTGGCCGCTGTCGAAGTGCTGCAGGCCCTTGGCCAGGGCCTCCGCGACGCACGCGAGGTCGCCCGACAGCGACGCGGACCCGACGTCCTCGCCGAGCACGGGGTCCACCACCTCGGTGTAGTCGTCGAACCCGTCGAACATCTTGGACAGGGCCTCGCGCAGCGGGTCGAGGTCGGTGTCGGGTCCGGCGTCGGGCTCGTAGCGCTCCTTGGGCACCACGTCCACGATCGCGGCGAGCCGTGCGCCCGCGGCCAGCAGGTCGGACGCCGCCAGCACGAGCAGCGAGAGCTCCGCCCCGGGCATCCCGCCGGAGGCGACCTGGGTCACCGTCGACAGGAACGTCCGTGCCTGCGTGGACACCTGGTCTGCGACCTCTCGGAGGTCCGACCCGGGCGTGATCTCGCTCATCGTGATCCCCACCTACTTGTCGTTGCCGATGACACGGCGGCCTTCGAACGCGCGACCGAGCGTCACCTCGTCCGCGTACTCCAAGTCTCCACCCACGGGCAGACCCGAGGCCAGCCGCGAGACAGTGATTCCCATGTGGGCCATCAGTCGGGAAAGATAGGTCGCCGTGGCCTCTCCCTCGACGTTGGGGTCGGTGGCGAGGATGACCTCCTGCACCGTCCCGTCCGCGAGCCGGGCCAGCAGCTCGCTGATCCGCAGGTCGTCCGGGCCCACGTTCTCGATGGGATTGATGGCCCCGCCGAGCACGTGGTAGCGCCCGCGGAACTCCCGGGTGCGCTCGATGGCGACGACGTCCTTGGGCTCCTCCACGACGCAGATCACCTCGTCGCTGCGCCGCGGGTCCAGGCAGATGCGGCACCGCTCGGCCTCGGCCACGTTGCCGCACAGCTCGCAGAACCGCACGCGCAGCTTCACCTCGGTGAGTGCGTCGACCAGCCGCTTGACCTCGTGGTTGTCCGTGGCCAGCAGGTGGAACGCGATGCGCTGCGCGCTCTTGGGCCCGACGCCGGGAAGCCGGCCGAGCTCGTCGATCAGGTCTTGGACCGCGCCTTCGTACACAAGAGGTCAGCCTACGGGTCGGCACCGACATGCGGGCTGTCACTTCTCGCGCCGGCATATCGTCTCGGGATCGTCCACAACAGCGACGAGAGGTGAGAACGATGCACGTCTACCTGGCCGGTGGCACCGGCGCCATCGGACCCCGACTGATCCGCCAGCTCGTCCAGCGTGGTCACCAGGTGACCGCGACCACGACGAGCGCGGCCAAGATCGCCCTGATCGAGAGCCTCGGCGCGACCGCGATCGTCGTCGACGGCCTGGACGCCGCCGCCGTCGGCGAGGCGGTCGCGACCGTGCGCCCGGACGCGGTCGTGCACCAGATGACCGCTCTCGCCGGCGGTATCTCGACCAAGCAGTTCGACCGGTCGTTCGCGATCACCAACCGGCTCCGCACGGAGGGCATCGACCACCTGGTCGCCGCTGCTCAGGCCACAGGCGTGTCGCACGTCGTGGCGGGCAGCTACACCGGCTGGACCAACGAGCGCACCGGCGGCTGGGTGAAGGACGAGGACGACCCGCTGGACCCCGCACCGCCCGCGGCGCAGCGCGAGAGCCTGGCCGCGATCCGGCACCTCGAGGCCGCCGTGCGCGCGGTTGACGGCACAGTGCTGCGGTACGGCGGCTTCTACGGCGACCCCGACGACGCGATGGCCGAGATCTTGCACAAGCGCCAGTTCCCGCTGGCCGGCGGCGGCACCGGCTACATGTCGTGGGTACACCTCGACGACGCGGCGAAGGCGACCGTGCTCGCCCTCGAGAACAACGTGCGCGGCGTGTTCAACGTCGTGGACGACGAGCCGGCTCCCGCGTCGGAGTGGCTGCCCTACCTGGCCGGGTGCGTCGGCGCGAAGCCGCCCCTGCGGCTGCCGCTGTGGCTGGTCCGGCTCGTGGCCGGCGACGTAGCGGTCTCTATGCTGACCCGCACGCGTGGTTCGTCCAACGAGCGCGCCAAGCGGGCGCTCGGCTGGGAGCCCGCCTGGCCGTCGTGGCGCCAGGGATTCCGGCACGTCGCGGAGGTGAGTGCGTGAGCGTCGACGAGTTCGAGGACCTGCGACCGCTGCTGTTCTCGATCGCCTACCGGATCCTCGGCAGCGTCGGCGAGGCGGAGGACGCCGTCCAGGAGACCTGGATCCGCTACCACGCGAGCGAGACCCGGCCGGTGTCGCTGAAGTCCTTCCTGTGCGCGATCGTGACCCGGGTCTCGATCGACGTGCTGCGCTCGGCGCGGGTGCGGCGCGAGACCTACGTGGGTCACTGGCTCCCCGAACCCCTGCTGACCGACGACGCCTCGGCCCCGTACGCCGATCCCGAGCACACGGCGGAGCTCGCCGACTCGGTGTCCATGGCGGCGCTCCTCGTGCTGGAGCGGCTCAGCCCGGAGCAGCGGGCGGTGTTCGTGCTGCACGACGTGTTCGGATTCCCCTTCCGCGAGATCGCCGGCGTGGTCGGGAGGTCCGAGGCGACCTGCCGGCAGCTCGCCACGCGGGCCCGGAGGCACATGGACGAGGAGCGACCGCGGTTCGACGTCGACCGCAAGGAGCGCGAGGAGCTGGCCGGGCGGTTCTTCGGCGCGCTCGTCGACGGCGACGTCGACGGGCTCCGCGATCTGCTGGCGGCCGACGTCGAGGTCTACGGCGACGGCGGCGGCAAGGCACCCCAGTGGATGCGAGTGGTCGTGGGCGTCGACAACGTCGCACGGATGCTCGGCGGGCTCGGTCAGCGCTTCGCCGGCGCGGGTGTGTCCGCGGAGCCGCACGAGGTGAACGGGCAGCCGGGCGCGGTGATCCGCGACGCCGACGGCAAGGTGATCAACGTGCTGGCGCTCGACGTCGTCGGCGGGAGGATCCAGGTGATCCGGTCGGTGATCAACCCTGACAAGCTCCGCCACGTCGGCCCGGTCGCCGACGCCTGGGAGCTCATGCGACAGCACCGGTCCTGAGCCTCCGGGCGAACGGGACGCCTCCCGGGTACGAGACGGGTCGGGACGAAGCGCGAGGTTCGCGCAGAATGCATGCGTGCCCGAACTCGATCTCCTGACCGTCGTCCTGCTCCTGCTCGCTGGTCTCGCCGCCGGATGGGTCGACGCCGTGGTCGGCGGGGGCGGGCTCATCCAGCTCCCCGCGCTGCTGCTCGTGCCAGGGATCAGCCCCGTCCAGGCCCTGGCCACCAACAAGCTCGCCAGCATCATGGGCACCTCGACCAGCGCCATCACCTACTACCGGCGGGTCCAGCCCGACCTGCGCACCGCCGGGCCCATGGCGCTCGCGGCCCTGGTGGGCGCGTTCGGCGGCGCGGTCGGTGCGTCGCACATCCCGGCCCAGCTCTTCAAGCCGATCATCCTCGTGGTGCTCGTCGGCGTGCTGGCCTGGACCCTGCTCAAGCCGAACGTCGGCCAGCACGACAACCTGCGGTGGGTCGGCAACGGGCACCGGCGCATCGCCGCCCTGATCGGCCTGCTCATCGGCGCGTACGACGGGCTGCTCGGCCCCGGCACCGGCACGTTCCTGGTGATCAGCCTGGTGAGCTTCCTCGGATACTCGTTCCTCCCGGCGTCGGCCATCGCCAAGATCGTGAACTTCGCGACCAACCTGGGCGCGCTGCTCTTCTTCGTCCCGAGCGGCGCCGTCATCTGGGCCCTCGGGCTCGGGATGGGCGTGGCCAACATCCTCGGCGCCTACATCGGTGCCCGCATGGCGGTCGCGAAGGGCTCCCGGTTCGTCCGGGTCGTCTTCGTCGTCGTGGTCGGGGCCCTCATCGCCCGCCTCGCCTGGGACGTCTTCGCAGGGTAGGACGGCGCCGTCCCGCACGGTGAACGGCTCGGCGTCCGAGATGCCCGCCGTCGTACCATCGATCCGCAAACCCAACCACCCGGCGGGCCGTTGAGACAGACGGAGGCCGGCAACGGAAGGCAGGCGCATGGCACTTGTCGTGCAGAAGTACGGCGGATCCTCGGTCGGGGACGCGCGCAGCGTGAAGCGCGTCGCCAAGCGGATCGCCGAGGCGAAGCGAGCGGGCAACGACGTGGTCGTGGTGGTGAGCGCCATGGGCGACACCACCGACGAGCTCCTCGACCTCGCCCAGCAGATCACCCCGCTCCCGCCCCAGCGGGAGCTCGACATCCTCCTCACCGCGGGCGAGCGCATCTCCATGTCGCTGCTCGCGATGGCGATCACCAACCTGGGCGTGAAGGCCAAGTCGTACACGGGCCAGCAGGCCGGCGTCATCACGGACGCCGTGCACGGGCGGGCGCGGATCGTCGACGTCGTGCCGCACCGCATCCGCGAGACCCTGAACCGGGGCCAGGTCGCGATCGTGGCCGGTTTCCAGGGCGTCACCCAGGCCACGAACGACGTCACCACCCTCGGCCGCGGCGGCTCGGACACCACCGCCGTGGCGCTCGCGGCCGGCCTGAACGCCGACGTCTGCGAGATCTACACCGACGTGGACGGCGTGTTCACGGCAGACCCGCGCATCGTCCCCGCCGCCCGGAAGATCGACCAGGTCTCCTACGAGGAGATGCTGGAGCTCGCGGCCTGCGGCGCCAAGGTGCTGGCGCTGCGCAGCGTGGAGTACGCGCGCCGCTACGGCGTGCCGGTGCACGTGCGCAGCTCGTTCAGCGCCCACGACGGCACGCGGGTGGTCGCGGCCGAGAAGAAGTCGAAGGAGAACGCCATGGAAGCCCCGATCATCTCCGGTGTCGCGCACGACCGCTCAGAGTCCAAGATCACCGTGATCGGCGTGCCGGACGTGCCCGGCATGGCCGCCCGCATCTTCGAGGTCGTCGCCGGCGCGGGCGCGAACATCGACATGATCGTGCAGAACGTGTCGGCCGCGGCCACGGGCCTCACCGACATCTCGTTCACGCTGCCCGACGGCGACGGCCCCGCCACCATGGCCGCCCTCACCGCCGTGCAGGGTGAGCTGGCCTTCGACTCGCTGCAGTTCGACGACCAGATCGGCAAGCTGTCGCTCGTGGGCGCCGGCATGAAGTCGCACCCGGGCGTCTCGGCGCGGCTGTTCGGCGCGCTGCGCGACGCGGGCATCAACATCGAGATGATCTCCACCTCGGAGATCCGGATCTCCGTGGTGACCCGCGCCGACTCGCTGGACGACGCGGTGCGCGCGGTGCACACCGCCTTCGAGCTCGACGCGTCCGACGGCGAGGCCGTCGTCTACGCGGGAACGGGGCGCTGACATGGTTGCCATCTCTGACCAGGGCGTGCACGTCGCCGTCGTCGGCGCCACCGGCCAGGTGGGTGCCGTGATGCGCCGCCTGCTGGAGGAGCGGGAGTTCCCCGTGGCGGCGATCCGGTTCTTCGCCTCGGCCCGCTCGGCGGGCACCACCCTCCCGTTCGCGGGCGTGGACGTGCCCGTCGAGGACGTCGCCGCCACCTCGACCGACGACCTCGCCGACATCGACATCGCGCTCTTCTCCGCCGGCGCCGGCACGTCGCGCGAGCACGCGCCGCGGTTCGCGGACGCGGGCGCGCTCGTGGTCGACAACTCGTCGGCCTGGCGGCGCGACCCCGAGGTGCCGCTCGTGGTCTCCGAGGTGAACCCCGACGCGATCGGGGACGCCGTCAAGGGCATCGTGGCCAACCCGAACTGCACCACGATGGCCGCGATGCCGGTGCTCTCGCCCCTGGCGCAGGCCGCCGGGCTGGAGCGGCTGCGCGTCGCGACCTACCAGGCGGTGTCCGGCTCCGGGCTGGCCGGCGTGGCCGAGCTCGCCGGGCAGGTGCGCGCCGCCGTCGGGCAGGAGATCGAGGGGCTGGTGCGCGACGGCGGGTCCGTGGACCTGCCGGATCCCGCGATCTACGCGGCGCCCATCGCGTTCAACGTGCTGCCGCTGGCCGGCAACCTCGTCGACGACGGCTCGGGCGAGACCGACGAGGAGCAGAAGCTCCGCAACGAGTCCCGCAAGATCCTGGGCCTGCCCGACCTGGCCGTGGCCGGCACGTGCGTGCGCGTGCCCGTGTTCACGGGGCACTCGCTGTCGGTGCACGCCGAGTTCGGCCGGCCCATCAGCCCGGACGAGGCCCGCAAGCTGCTGGCCGACGCCCCGGGCGTCCAGCTCGTCGACGTCCCGACGCCGCTCGCGGCGGCCGGCGCCGACCCGTCCCTGGTGGGCCGGATCCGGCAGGACCAGTCCGTGCCGGACGGCCGCGGCCTCGTGCTGTTCGTGAGCAACGACAACCTCCGCAAGGGGGCGGCGCTGAACACCATCCAGATCGCGGAGCTCATCGCGAACGACCTGGCGGAGCTCGCGGTGCTCGACGCCGCGGAGGCGGCCGACACGTAGGTCGCTCCCGCACGACCGCCGCCGGAGGGGCGGGGCAGACACGTGTCTGCCCCGCCCCTCCGTGCTGTCCGGGCGACTTTCCCCGAGATGCTTGCGCCGACCGGTACATCTATGGTTCATTGGTCAAGTAATGAACCAACGGAGGGGGTGAGCCGGTGTTCGACGGGCCCGAGCCGATCTACATCCAGATCGCGCAGATGATCCGCGCGCAGGTACTCGCCGGTGAGCTGAAGGAGGAGGAACAGGTCATGTCCACCACACAGTTCGCGACGACGTTCCGCATCAACCCGGCCACCGCCCAGAAGGCTTTTGCCGGTCTGGTCGAGGAGGGCGTGCTCTACAAGCGCCGCGGCCTGGGAATGTTCGTCGCGCCGCAGGCCAGGGAGCGCCTGCTCGAGGACCATCGCAGGCGCTACTTCGAGGAGGTCCTGGCCCCTGCGCTGCAGCAGGCGGACATCCTCGGGATCTCGACCGACGACGTCGTGGCCTACGTGCTCGGCGCCCGCAAGCGGACCACGGAGGAGTCATGACGACCGCACCTTTCGGAGCCCGCCTGGACGACGTCGTCGTCCACTTCGGCAGGAGCCACCGGGTGCTGCCGAACGGCACCATGGTCCGGGACGACGCCAGCACCGCGCTCGACGGCGCCACGCTCGCGATCCGGCCCGGGGTCATCACCGGGGTGCTCGGCCGCAACGGCGCCGGCAAGACGACCATGCTCTCGCTGCTGGCGGCGTTCACCCGCCCCACCAGCGGCACCGTCCTCGTCGGGCCGGAGGGTGAGGAGGAGGACCCGTGGGAGAACCCGTGGATCACCTCGGGCACCCAGCTCGTCCGGGAGAGCGGCGACCTCATGACCGACGAGAAGGTCTCCACCTCGCTCAAGTACTACGCCGACATGCGGCCGGACTGGAGCGCGGAGACGGCGGAGCGACTCCTCGACCTGTTCGAGGTCGACGTCCGCAAGAACCCGTCGGCCCTGTCGCGCGGCAAGCGCTCCGCGGTCGGCGCCACGATCGGCCTGGCCACGCGCGCGCCGCTGACCATCTTCGACGAGGTGTACCTCGGCATGGACGCGCCCACCCGGTACGCGTTCTACGACGAGCTCCTGGCCGACTACGCGGAGCACCCCCGCACGATCCTGCTCTCCAGCCACCTGGTCGAGGAGGTCGAGCGGCTGTTCGAGGACGTCGTGGTCATCGACCGGGGGCGGGTGCTCCTGGCCGAGTCCGCCGACCAGATGCGGGCGCGCGGGTTCAGCCTCACGGGCTCCAAGGACGCCGTCGAGCGAATCGCGGGGGAGCGCCGGGTGCTGCACCGCCAGCAGCTCGGCGCGACCGTGCAGGTCACGCTGGAGGGCATGCTGGACGACGACGAGCTGACCGCCGCCCGTGGTGCGGGCGTCGAGGTGGGCGCCGTCCCGGTGCAGGACCTCTTCGTCCGCCTGACCGGTCCGGGGCGATCATGAGCGCCACGACGTCGGCGGTGACGAGTCCCGCGCGGGACACGCGGGTCCGCGAGGCCGAGCGGCGCGGCGTCCGCCGCGCGGCCGGCGTCACCCTTCGCGTCGTCAGCACGATCGGCGGCTGGTACTGGGCGATCTTCGCCGTCGTGGCCGTCGCGGTCATCCTGGGCAACGTGCGGTACGGCTCGGGCCTGGACCAGGGCATCGTCGACGCCCAGATGGGCGGCTCGTCCCGCTGGTTCGTGATGGTGCTCGGCATCATCGTCCCCGCCGCGTACCTCCGGCTGCACGTCGCCGCCGGCGGCACCCGCAGGACCATGACCACAGGCACCGTCCAGGGCGCCCTCATCAGCGGGATGCTGATCGGTGCGGTGACCGCGCTCTACCTGGTCGCCGAACGTGCGCTGTTCGCCGCTCTGGACCTGACCTGGGCACGCGAGTTCGGGCTGCCGGTCGACGGCTACGGGGGCATCGCCCTGACGTTCGTCGCCGAGACGCTCGTCGCGGCCACGTACTACCTGGTGGGCGCCGCCATCTCGGCCGGCTACTACCGCCTCGGCGGGGTGCGGGGCACGTTCTACGCCCTCGCCGCGCTCGTCCCGGCGGCGCTCGTCGACGTGGCCACGCACACGGGCGTCACCGCCCTGGTCGTGGGCCCGCAGAGACTGCTCGACGGCGGAGCCGGCGTGCTGCTGGGCCTCGCGGGCGGCGCGGTCGCCGTCGCGCTGGCGGCCTGGCTGTTCGGCACGCCGCTGCGCTCCATACCGCTGCGACCGTCCGTCTGAGGGGCACGACCATGACAACACCGACCATCGAGGAGACCACGATGGGCCGCATCAACCTGACCCGGGCCGGTCACCTGCGCGGCGTCGCGGCCGTGGTCCGGCGGCTCCGCGGCTCCGGCGTCACCGTCGGGCTCTGGTTCTGGGGCGTCTACGCGCTCTACGCCGTGGGGATCACCGTCGGCAACGCCGCGGCCGGCAACGACCTGGAGATCAGCGCGCTCGACGCGACCCTCGGCGCCGCCCGCTGGCCGATGATCGCGCTCGGCGTCCTCGCGTCCTCCGGCATCCTCACGCTCCACGTGGCCGCCGGCGGCAGCCGCCGGTCCATGTCCGAGGGCGTGGTGCGCGGCGCCGTCGTCGTCGGCGCGGGCTGGGGCGTCGTGACCACCCTGGCCCTGCTGGGCGAACGCCTGCTGAGCACGTCGCTCGGGATGACCTGGCGCCGGCTCGGCGCGCTGCCCTTCGACTCGCCCCTCACCGTGCTCGGCACCACCGCCGCCGAGGCCCTCGTGCTCACCACCTACATCCTCGTCGGCGCATGCATCGGCATCGGCTTCAGGCACACCGGGGCCTGGGGGACGCTCCTGATCGTCCCGCTGGCCCTGCCCGCCGTGCTCGCCGACCTCGCGACCCGCAGCGGTGTGGTGGGCACGATCGCCAACATCCAGTTCGTGCCCGACATCGAGCACGCGGAGGTGCCCCCGGCCGAGGGCCTCGTGCCCCTGCTGATCGGCCTCGGCGGAGCCGCGCTCGCCGCCGTCCTCGCCGCCGTCGTGCTCCGCGCCCTGCTGCGCACGGCCCCCGTACGCGCCGCCTGACCCCCGACCCGACCCCGAAGGAGTGACCATGACGTCCCCAGTCGTCGAAGTCAGCCACCTCAGAAAGGCCTACCCCGGAGCCGGTCGCGGCGCCGCCCCCAAGACCGCCGTCGCCGACGTGTCCTTCCAGGTCGCCCGCGGCGAGATCTTCGGGATCCTCGGCCCCAACGGCGCCGGCAAGACCACCACGGTCGAGTGCGTCGCCGGGCTCCGGCACGCCGACGGCGGAACCGTCAGGATCCTCGGCCACGACCCGCAGGCCGACCCCACGACGGTGCGCGAGCACGTGGGCGTCCAGCTCCAGGAGGCCGCCCTGCACGACAAGATCACCGTCGGGGAGGCGCTCGACGTCTTCGGCTCCTTCTACCCGCAGCGGGCGGACTCGGCCGAGCTGCTCGACCTGCTCGACCTGACCGCGCAGCGCGACCAGCAGTTCGGCAAGCTGTCCGGCGGGCAGAAGCAGCGGCTCTCCATCGCCCTCGCCCTGGTGGGCAGGCCCCAGGTCGCCATCCTCGACGAGCTCACGACCGGCCTCGACCCCGCCGCCCGGCGCGCCACCTGGGACCTCGTCGAACGTGTCCGCGACTCCGGCGTCACCGTGCTGCTCGTCACCCACTTCATGGACGAGGCCGAGCGACTCTGCGACCGGCTCGTCGTCATCGACGCCGGCCGCGTCGTCGCCGAGGGCACCCCGGCGGCCCTGATCGAAGGGGTCGAGGGCCACCGCGGCGTCCGGCTCCGGTTCGCGGACGCCGCCGCCCGCGCCCGCGCGGCCCGGCTGCTCACCGCCCTCTCCGAGCGGGACGACGACGTCGCCGCCGTCGTGCCGGCAGGAGACGAGATCGAGGTGACCGGCACGCGCAAGGTGCTGTTCGCCGTCGTGCAGGCGCTCGCGGCCGCCGACGTCGTCCCGGACGACGTGCGGACCGTCGAACGCACCCTGGAGGACGTGTTCGTGCAGGTCACCGGGCGTGAGTACCGGGCAGAGGAGAACGAGGAGGTGGCGGCATGACCGCCGTCCAGACCGCCGTCGTCGGCCGGGCCGGGCTGCGCGCCCGCGGCTTCGGGACGCTGTTCGCCACCGAGCTCAAGGTGTGGCTCCGCGAACCGACCGGCGTCTTCTTCGCGCTGGTCTTCCCCAGCCTGCTGCTGCTCGGGCTCGGGCTCGCCATCCCCGACTTCTCGAAGCCGATGACCGACGCGCCGCCGCCCTGGAACGAGGCGCCTGGCGTGACCAGCTACCTGCCGACCATCCTCGCCCTCGCGGTCGGCACCATCGCGCTGACCACCATGCCGGTGCAGTTCGCCACGTTCCGTGAGAAGGGCATCCTGAAGCGGCTGTCGACCACCCCGATGCCACCGCAGAACCTGATCGGCGCCCACATGGTGATCAACGTGCTGGCGCTGATCGTGTCGGCGAGCGCTGCCGTGGTCGGCAGCATGCTGGTGCTGGGCGTCCCGTTCGCGGCCGATCCGCTCACGGTGCTGCTTGTGCTGGTGCTCTCGACGACCGCCATGTTCTCGCTGGGGCTGCTGGTCGCGGCGCGGGCCGAGAAGGGCGCCACGGCGTCCGGGCTGGGCATGCTGATCTACTTCCCGTCCCTGATGTTCTCCGGGGTGTGGGTGCCGCTGTCCGTGATGCCCGACTGGATGGAGACGATCGGCCTCTACCTCCCGCTCGGCGCGGCGGCCCAGGGACTGACCGTCGGCTGGTTCGGCACCGAGGGTTTTCCGCTGGCGCAGGTGCTGGTCCTGGTCGCCTGGACGGTGGTGCTCTTCCCGCTCGGCGTGAAGCTCTTCCGCTGGACGTGACCCCTGGTCAGAGGTCCCCTACGCTCGTGTCATGAAGCCGTTTCTGCTGCTCGCGACGCGTGCGGAGGACCTCGCCGCGGAAGGTGAGTACCAGGCGTTCCGGCAGTACGGGGGACTCGCGCCGGAGCAGCTGCACCGGGTGCGCCTCGAGCGCGACCCGCTGCCGCCGGTGAACCTGGACGACTACTCCGGTGTCATCGTCGGCGGGGGACCCTTCAACTCCTCGGATCCCGCGGAGCGGAAGGGTCCCGTGCAGCGGCGCGTCGAGGCCGAGCTCATGAGGCTGCTCGACGAGATCGTGGCCCGCGACTTCCCGTTCCTGGGCGCCTGCTACGGCGTCGGCACGCTCGGGGCGCACCAGGGCGCGGTGATCGACGCGACCTATGCCGAGCCGGTGGGGCCCGTGACCATCGAGCTCACCCCGGACGCGGCGGACGACCCGCTGCTGGCCGGCATGCCGCAGTCGTTCGCCGCGTACGTCGGCCACAAGGAGGCGGTGCGCAAGCTGCCCGACCACGCGGTGCTGCTCGCGTCGTCGGCCGGCTGCCCGGTCCAGATGTTCCGGGTCAAGCAGAACCTGTACGCCACGCAGTTCCACCCCGAGCTCGACGGCCCGGGCATCGCCCAGCGGATCGCCGTCTACCGCGACTACGGCTACTTCCCGCCCGAGGAGGCGGACCTGGTGCGGGAACACAGCGTCGCCGTGTCGGTGACCGAGCCGATGCGCATCACGCGGGCGTTCGTGGAGCGTTACGCGAGGTAGCGGCGGGGTGTGATCGACCGCATCCTGGGATCCGGTGGACAGTCGCCGGGGGTGGGGCTACCGTTTTGGCCGTGGACATCCGTTGGTATTGGCGCTTTACGTCGGCTCCTGGTGGAGCTCGGCGGGCGTACGCCTGACCAACTTTCCACCCGGAGCCAGGGCCTGGGACGCCGATCGCGTCCAGGCCCTTCGTCTTTACCGAGACGGGCCGCTCCGGACCAGGAGTCGGTGGCGGGCCGTCCGGTTCCTCGAACCAGACCCCGCCAACCAGGAGCCCCGATCCCGATGAGCATCACCCCCGCGGAACCCAGCACCGAGGCGACGACCGACCTCGGTACCCGCACCTCCGACCTGCGCATCCGCGCCCTCGACCCGCTGCCCGCCCCGCGGAGCCTGCTGGAGGCGATGCCGCTCGGCACCGCCCGCAGCGACCTCGTGACGACGTCCCGCCGTGAGGTGCGCGACGTGCTGACCGGCGAGGACGACCGGCTGCTGACGATCGTCGGCCCGTGCTCGGTGCACGACCCGGTCGCCGCGCTCGACTACGCCGCCCGGCTCGCCACGCTCCGGCGCGAGCTGTCCGACGACCTCGTCGTCGTGATGCGGGTGTACTTCGAGAAGCCGCGCACCACGGTGGGCTGGAAGGGCCTCATCAACGACCCGCACCTGGACGGGTCGCACGACGTGCGCCACGGCCTGCGGCTGGCCCGCGAGGTGCTGCTCGGCGTGCTCGACGCCGGCGTGCCGGCCGCGGCCGAGTTCCTGGAGCCCACCAGCCCGCAGTACGTCGCGGACGCGGTGACCTGGGGCGCCATCGGCGCCCGCAACGTCGAGTCGCAGGTGCACCGGCAGCTCGCCTCCGGTCTGTCGATGCCGGTCGGGTTCAAGAACGCCACGGACGGCGACGTGCAGGTCGCCGTGGACGGCTGCATCACCGCCGCGAGCGAGCACACCTTCTTCGGCGCCGACGCCGAGGGCCGCGCCGCCGCCGTCGAGACGACGGGCAACCCGGACTGCCACGTGATCCTGCGCGGCGGTCGGTCGGGCCCCAACTACTCCCCGGAGGACGTCGCCGCCGCACTGCGCGTGGCGCGCACCTCCGGACTCGGCGGCGCCGTCGAGAACGGCGTGATCGTCGACGCGAGCCACGGCAACTCGGGCAAGGACCACGTGCGCCAGGCGGGCGTGGTGCACGAGATCGCCAACCGCATCGCCGACGGCGAGCACGGCATCACGGGCCTCATGATGGAGAGCTTCATCGAGGCCGGCGCGCAGCAGCCGGGCCCGCTGTCGGAGCTCACCTACGGCCAGTCCGTCACCGACAAGTGCATGGACTGGGACACCACGGAGGACCTGCTCCGCGACCTCGCCAAGGCGGTTCGCGAGCGGCGCGGCTGATCCCCTTCGGCACCGGCCGGGCCCAGTGCCCGGCCGGTGCCGCTGTGTCGTTGCGTCGCCCTATCCTGTGGGGATGGTGGACACAGGTGGGGCCGGGGAAGAACCTGGGCGTCGGCGTTCCCGGCGCACGGCCTGGATCGTGGGCGCGGCCGTCGTGGTGGTGGCGCTGGTTGCCGGCATCGGTGTCTGGCAGTACGCGGCCCGCAGCACCCGGATCGTGGCGGAGGGCGTCACCCTGAGCGGGGGCATGGCGTTCCCGGACTGCCTTCCGCGGATGGCCCTGGCCGTGTACGGCACCAGCGACGACGTGGTCGTGGGGCAGACGCTGCGCAACCCGTCGCGGTGGCCGGTCACGGTGACCAGCTCCGATCCGGAGGTGTACCGGTTCGAGGCGCTGAGCGACGATCCGGATGACCACAGTGCGGTCTCGTCCGCCGACGGCGCCGAGCCCGCCGACACCTCCGGCCAGGTCGTGCTCCCGCCGGGGCGTGAGGCCACGATGTGGATCGTGGACCCGCAGCGTGGCAGCGTCCAGGACTCCGGCGTCTGGTACTCGTTCGACGAGGTGCCTGTGACCCTGCGGACGCTCGGCGTCGAGCGCGAGTCCTCGCTCCAGCTTCCTGGCACGCTCTACGTCGGCGGTGGCAAGGACGGCGACCAGCTCGGCGCGGCGCTGCAGGAGGCGTGCGACGCCTGAGGGCGTTTTGGTGGACTGCCGGTGCGATTCGCACCTACTGTCCGGCCATGACGAGCGGTGCAGAGGTGGAGTCGGCGGAGGTCGGGCGGCCGCGCAGGACTGCCCGGATCGTGGGTGCTGCGGTGACCCTGGCGCTGGTCGCGGGGGTCGCGGCCTGGCAGATCGCGGCTCGGACGGCCGTGGTGGAGCTGGGCTCGGGGAGCAGCACCGGGAACGGTGCGACCCTGCCCGACTGCGTCCCCGGGGAGGATCCCTGGGTGATGTTCGGCACGGACGAGGACGTCGTGCTGGTGCAGACGGTGCGGAACTCCTCGCGGTGGCCGGTCACGGTGATCAGCACGAACCCGGACGTGTTCCGGTTCGAGCCGATGGCCGACGACTTCCTGGAGGACTACCTGTATCTGAAGAATCCCGCGGACGGTGCGCCGGAACGCTCGCAGACCTCGGACCGGGTGGTCATCCCGCCCGACCGTGAGGCGACCATGTGGATCGTCGATCCGCAGGGTGACCTCCCGATATCCGACGGCTGGATGATGTTCGACACCGCGGACCTCGCCGTCCACGTGCTCGGCGTGGAGCGCGAGCTGCCCCTGCCGCTGCGAGGAAAGATCGCCGTCGGCGGGTTCGAGCCCACGGCCGGCCGCCTCGACCGTGCGCTGCAGGAGGCGTGCGAGGCCTGAGGGCGGGCGAGCATCGGTCAAACCAGGACAAAATCACCCCACGATTTCGTCGTGCCCGGCGGGCGTCCGTCGATACGGTCGAGGTGCCCCGGCGGGCATCATCCGAGGCCAGACCTGCCCCTCCGAGGGTGGAGGGGAGGTCCAGCCGGGGCTCGTCGAGAGGTTGGTGGTTCGCCCGTGCCAGAGAGTCCTAGGATCCGACGTCGAGTCGCCGCGGTGGTCGCGGCTTTGACCCTGAGCGGAACGCTGCTTGTGCCCGGTGCCGTCGCGGCGGAGTACCCGGAAGCGATGGCAGCCGGGGCGACCGCCGCATCGGCCGACTATGAGAGTGTCACCCTCAGCAGCACACCCGAGACATGGACGGCGGTCCGGTCCGGTGCACCGGATGATGTCACGGGTTTCTCCTTCGACGACGACAGGTTCGTCGGGCAGTGTGTCGGCGAAGGTGGCGCCGGCTGCGGGGCGGACGACGTGCAGCGAGTCGTGTACGACTTCGGCGACCTGGGGTCTCCCGACGACCTCGCTGATCTTGAGGACGGCGTCATCCGGTCCGCGTACCTCACCGTGAACGTGATGGAGGACCAGGACTGCGGGATCCGGAACGTGGCGGTCCACCCGGCGACGGCGGTGACGGAGAGCTCGACCTGGGCGACCTCGAACCTGTACACGTCAGCCTTCACCCGTCTGGCAGACGTCCCTTGTGGCGGGGACCAGGAGGTCCGGATCGACGTGGCCGACATCCTCAAGTACTCCCTCCTGCGGGACCGGCCGCTGTCGTTCGGCCTCAAGGCGGTCGACGAGGACTGCCGTGGATGCGGTCGGGCGTCCTTCGGCTCCGAGGCGGGCCTCGATGTGGTGCTCGACATGACCGACACCGTGACGGAACGGGTGCTGGCCTCAGCTTCCGTGCCCTGCGTCGTCGGGGACGACCGCCCAGCCATCCGGCTGCTGGAACCGCGGATGAGTGCCGTGCTCACGAACGACCGCGAGCCGTTCCCGACCGCCATGTCCGCGATCTTCACGGTGCGGGACCTGACGACGGGCGCGGAGATCCAGCGGACCGAGACGAGCCCGAAGGCATCAGGCTCGCCCCACACCGTGACGATCAACACCGGACTTCTGGCGCACGGAGGGAACTACTCCTGGTCCGTGCAGACGCCCCTGCCGAGCGGTCGGGTCTCAGAAGCCGTGAACTGCGAGTTCTCCGTGGACATCGTGCCGCCCGGCGTGCCGACGATCACCCCGGTCGAGGGGTATCCCGCGCTCTACGAGCGGAGTGCCACCTCCGGCGGGCCGTACGTGCCGGGCGCCTTCTCGTTGAGTGCGGACGGCGATGACATCGCCTACTTCCGGTACGAGTTCAGCACGGGTGCGCGCGGTGAGATCCTCCCTGGCGAACTCCTGGAGTTCCTTCCGGAGGCATCGGGGGCGGTACAACTGACGGTTCGGGCCGTGGATGACGCAGGAAGCGTGGCCGTCGCGCCGACCTACACCTTCTTCGTCGGGCTTTCGGCCACGGTGGGCCGCTGGCTGTTCAACGAGGGTACGGGTGTCACGACAGCCGACGAGACAGCGGGGGAGAACCTCACGCTCTCCGACGCGAGTCTCTGGGGCCCGGGTTACCTCGCGGAGATCGACCCTGCCGACTTCGGCCTCGTTCTCGACAGTCCTGCCGATACGGCCGCCTCGTCCAGGCAGATCGTCGACCCCACGGGAGTCCTCACGGTGTCGGCCGTGGTCAACCCCGCTGACGCCGGTGCGGGGCGCGTGGTGTCGCAGGGATCGGACTTCGAGCTGGCGGTTGCGACCTCGCCCGAGTGCCCGACGGCGACCGGCACCTGCTGGGCATTCACCGTCGCCACGGGGGTCGGGGCCGAGCAGACGACGGTCTATGCCGACGCGGAGCCTGTCCCTGGCGTGTGGAACACCGTCACGGCGATCCGTAACCCGTATGTGGGTGACGTCCGGATGTACTTCTGCCAGTCGGACGTCGCCGAGGCGCCGCGCCGTGTCGCTCAGACCGCCGTCGATCCGCTCGGGGTCGAGTCCGGCGCGCCACTGGTTGTCGGAGGCTCGGACTGGTCCGGCACGGTCGACCACCTACGGATTCTTGCGGGAGCACCCGACGCCAGAGGGATGCTGAGGTGGTGCAACGGCTCGACGGGGTCGTGACTCCGCGCCAGGCTCCTGAGCCCTAGTCGCCCTGCGTCCAGGGGCCGACGCGGACCTCCGCACCGTCGAGGATGTCGAGCCCCGTCGCCCGGGTGCCGTCCGTCGTCGCGTCGAGCGGCACCGGGTCGGCGTCCGGGACCGGGGTGACCTGGATCGTCGTGGTGGTGTCCGGGTCGTTGGCCGTCGACATGGTGTGCCAGAGCAGCGGGGCGAGCACGGCCTCGCCGTCGGGCACCACCACGCGAGTGGGGACCACGCCGGGGTCGGACGGCTGGACCGTGACGTTCCCCTGGGGCTGCCCGGCCTCGTTCTCGAAGACGAGGTCGGGCACGCTCTCGACGGCGCACGGCCGGCCCGACACGTTGCGGGCCCGGACCGAGACACCCCGCGTGCCCGCTGCCGAGTCCACGACGCCGAGCGTGACCTCCAGGTCCTGCCCCGTGCAGTTGGGGGCGGCGTCGTCGTCGGGCCAGGGGGTCGCACCACCGGCCGGCTCGGTGGGGCGCGGAGCGGGCTCCGCGCCGGACACCCAGCCGGTCGTCTCGGTGTACCCGGCGTCCAGGACGGTGTAGGCCAACGGGTTGTCCGCCGTGGCGAAATCCTGCGCCTCGAGCCAACGTCGCAGGTCAGCAAGGCTCTGGGCGCCCGGCTCGGCATCGGACTGGAGCGTGAGCCGTCGTTCCTGGGCGAGGTAGGTGGCGTCCTGGACACCCGGCCGGCCCGCCGCGGCGACCAGCAGCCGTACCGTGTCGATGTCGGGCACGCGGGCCGCGGACCGGTAGCGGGCGCCAGGGGCCTCCAGCTCGACCCGGCGGTCCAGCTCGTCGGCCGCTTCGGCGATGTCGACCAGGTCGTCCGGAGAGGCCGCGGCCACGTGCGCGGTCGCGGCGAGCGGGTCCGAGCCGCCGTCCGCGCCCAGTCCGAGGCCGACGGTCGTGGCTCCTGCCGCGAGCAGGCCGTAACCGTCCTCGACGGCGTCGACCACGACGTCGGCCGCGGTGTCGGGCCCGGCACTCACTGTGAGGCCCGGCCCGACGAAGTCCGATGTCACGGTGATGTTCTCGTCCACGTCCCTCGCCGCCCCCGCCAGGAGCCGGTGCGCCGTGCCGGCGGCCTCGCCCGCCCCTTCCGGGTCGAGCGCCCCCGCCAGGGCGACCTCGACCTGCACGGTGCTCGGCCGCGTCTCGCTTCGCTGCCCGAAGTTGCCCTGGACGGGCTCAGGCCCGAACGTCCGGGTCACCGCCACGTCGGCGACGCCGGGCAGGGCGCGCACCGCCTCCGCGGCCGACTCGATCTCGTCCGGCGGCCCCGGGGTGCACCCTGCCAGGACGAGCGCGGACGCGGTGGCGAGCAGCAGGACCCGGCGGAGTGGCGGCACCCCGAGATCGTCCCACCGGAACTCAGCCCACGAAGGCGTCCAGCTCCTCGCGCGGAACCTTCCTCCGAGACCTGATCAGTTCCTCCACACGGTCCATCTGTTCCCACACGTTCACGGCCATCCCGGCCACGACCTGTCCGTCGAGCAGCCAGAACGCCACGAACTCGCGGGCGCTCAGGTCGCCGGAGATCACCACGTCGTCGTACCCGCCGGGCACGTCCACCCAGCCGGTGTACTCCATGCCGACGTCGTACTGGTCGCTGTAGAAGTAGGGCAGCCGGTCGAACGGATCCGTGGCGCCGAGCATCGCGCGGCCGGCGTGCGCGCCGGTCCGCTCCGCCGTGGCCCAGTGCTCCACCCGCAGCGGCCGCCCGTAGTGCGGCGAGGGGATGCTGGCCACGTCGCCCGCGGCGAAGATGTCCGGGTGCGACGTCGCGAGCGTGCCGTCGACCACGATGCCGCCGCCCTCCGACGCTGCCCGCAGGTCCAGCCCGGCGACCTCCGCGAGCCCGATGTTCGGGGTGGCGCCGACCCCGATGACGACGACGTCGGCACCGATCCGCGTCCCGTCCGACAGGTCGACCCCGGTGACCCGGCCCTCCGCGCCCTGGAACCCCGAGACCGACGTCCGGCGCAGCAGGCGCACGTCGTGCTCGGCGTGGACCCCGGCGTAGAAGTCGCCCATCTCGGGCCCCAGCACGCGTCCCAGCGGATGCGTCCCGCGGCCCACGATCGTGACGTCCAGCCCGAGGGTTCTGGCCGACGCCGCGACCTCGAGCCCGATCCAGCCGTCGCCGACGACGGCGACCCGGCCCACTCCCTCCAGCGATGCCTCGAGCAGCATGCTGGAGATGCGGTCGGAGTCGTCGATCGTGCGCAGGTAGTGCACGCCCGCGAGATCGGTGCCTGTGACATCGAGCGGCCGCGGCGTGGACCCGGGCGCGAGCAGCAGCTTCGCGAAGGGGAGCGTGGTGCCGTCGGACAGGGTCAGCGTGTGCCCGTCGGGGTTCAGCCCGACCACGGTCTCGTTGGTGCGGACGGTGACCTCGTGCTCCCGGTACCAGGTCTCGTCCAGCGGGAAGACGACGTCGCGCTCCGCCTCGCCGCGCAGGTAGTCCTTGCTCAGCGGCGGGCGCTCGTACGGATGATGGGGCTCGCTGGTGACGACCACGAGATCGCCGCGGTATCCCTCCTTGCGCAGCGCCTCCGCCGCGCGGGCAGTCGTCAGCCCACCACCGACCAGAACGTACGGGTTCATAGGACTCCTCCTGGGCTCGGACTCCCGGGCTTGGGGTAGGCGATCAGTCTTGCACCCGAGAGGGATGCGGGCACCAGTTCCCGGGCGTGCGGAGGGCGGGCTCGCTGTTCAGGTGGGGTGAGCCCAGGAGAGGTCGGGCCAGCGTCTTCCATGCAGCCGGACCGGTGGTGGGGCCGGGCGGGCTGTCGGACGGCGGTGGTTTCGTGTGCCTGGTCGGTACGGGATCGGGGCGTTGCGGGGGTTGGTGTGGCAGCCGATCTGGTAGCGGCTGCGGGGTGTGCGGCCCTTGCTCGGTCCCGTCATGCCGACGGCGGGGGTCCAGGTTGGGGTGGTGGATCGCTCGGGGGCTGATGCCCCGCCCTGTGCGGGCGCCGTGTCAGGGACCGGGATCGCGTCGCGGACTGTGGTGCGAACCAGCGCACCATGAGCCGGCGTTGCATTGCCGGTCGTGACCGGTGCGGGTGGTGTGGGGGCGACCGAGACATAGGTGTGCCCCGTCGGCGTGACCGTCTCGACCGCGTTCCGGCCGTCGATCTGGGTGGTCTTCTGCGACCAACCCGGTGCCTGCTTGGCATGGTTGCACCGGGCACACAGGCCCTGCCCGTTGTCCAGGCTGGTCGGGCCGCCCTCGGCGTGCGGGGTGACGTGGTCCAGGTGCCGGATCGGGGCGTCACACCACGTCGTGGCGCAGATCCCCTGCTCCCGGGCGCGCAGGAGCGCGGCCAGGCCCTGGGGGTGGAACCTTGACGTCGACGTGCTGGCCAGCAACCTGCCGTGCGGGTTGACGTAGATGCTGCGCAGCCACGCGGTGTCCGTGTCGATTGCATGCGCGGCCAGGTGGCGTGCCACGGGCGCCGGGACCGTGCCCACACCCGCCGGGGCGCCTTCCAACACCACCGCGGGCTCGTTACCACCGGCCAGGAGGGTCTCGTCCGAGACCAGGAG
Organism: Promicromonospora sp. NPDC050262; assembly: GCF_040655935.1. NCBI lineage: Bacteria > Bacillati > Actinomycetota > Actinomycetes > Micrococcales > Promicromonosporaceae > Promicromonospora > Promicromonospora sp. NPDC050262. Next base: position 125,093 of record NZ_JBFAKX010000006.1, read on the forward strand.
GTTGATCGTGACCGGCACATCACCCGCGTGCCCAGGCTGACGGGCGGTGACGCGTTCGATCAGGGTGTCGGCCATGATCTGCCCGACCCCACGCACGTCCCCGGCCGTCTTGGTCGTCTCGGCGTGGGCCTTGAGCTGAGCGTAGGCCTGCACGCCCTCAGCCATGGGCACCAGGGCGGTCAGGTAGACCATCAGGTCGGGAGCCGGACGCACAGACACTTGCCGCTCAGAGACCGCCTTCGCGTTGCGCTTGACGCACGCGTGCACATCCAACTGGGCGGCCAGTTCCTTGATGCGTGCGATCAGGCGGCGGGTGCCCATCCGGGCCAGCTCGGCCAGGTGCTGTGGTCCGCAGATCTCCTCGTCGACCAGGGCGCGGTGTTCCAGGGACAGGTGGGAGGTCTCCCGGACCAGGAGCGTGGCCCGCCACGACGACAACACCCCCGAGCACAGCGCGTTGAACGTGTGCGGCATCTGCGCGACCCATACCCGGGCGGTACTCAGGAACCCGGCACCCGCATGCGGGCTCACCCGCAGCGCAGCACCGACCTGGTTCGGCACACCACGACCCTGCCGCTCCGCCCGGATCCCGTGCACGGCCTCGTCGGCCTTGGTCGCCTCGTCCAACACCACGGCCAGCCGGGCCTGCGTCGCCGTGACCGCGTTCTTCAACGCCTCCAGCTCACCGAGCAGATCCACCCACTCCGCCTGCGCGCGCGGTGCACTCCGGTCCGAGCGAGCGTCTGCACTCGCGGTCCCTGGCAGAGCTATGCCCGCCAGCATCCGACGCACCTCTCGCACACGGGCAGCATCCATGGGTGTGGCGTCGGCGCCACCACCGGCAGGCACGACGCCGTTGGACGTCGCACCAGCCCCGGGCAGCACCGATCCGGCAGGCGACCCATCGCCCACCCGCACCGGAACCACCCTCGAACGCTTCATGCCATCAACCTATGACACGCGCGTTCGCATCGCTCGTCGAAAACAGCCCTGTCTGCCACGGGCAGAACCGGCGGCGAGGGCAACGGCGTCAGGAACGGCCATGGCGTCCGCTGCGTACGGTGGGGCCTTTCAGTCGGCGGTCGCGTACAGGTTGCCCAGCTCGTCCACGATCTCGACGGTGACCGTGGTCGACGTGGTGTCGTCGACCACCCGGGCATCGCACTCGAACGTGCGCCCGACCTCGACGACGACGGACGCCGGGCAGGTGACGTCGTCCTTGGTCACGGTCCTGGGGGCGCCGTACTGCACCGCGTCGACCACGTACTGCTCCAGGGCCCTCTGCTCCAAGACCCTGGGCTGGTCGATCTCGAAGGGGCTTCCGGCAAACACCTTGACGGTCATCGCCAGGGCGCAACAGGCGATCACGGTCAGGGAGGTCGCGGTGACGGTGCTGGCAGCGCGGCGTTGGTCTGTCACGGGCCCATGTCTACCGGGAGCCTCGTCGGCGCGACAAGCCTCCCGTCGCGCCCCGGCAGCACTAAGAAAAAAGACCCTCCGACACAGCATTTCTGCTGGTCGGAGGGCCTCTCATATGGTCGGGGTGACAGGATTTGAACCTGCGTCTTCGTCCCGAAGCGATTCTGAGTCGGGTTCTTGCTCTCCCACGCGGAGGATTCCGCCCGTTGCTGTTCGCTGGCGTCCGCTCCTGGTCGTGGCCTGCGTGCAGCAGTTCATGCAGCAGCGCACGCGATCCTCGGTGATGGCCTCGCGGGTTTGTGTCCCATCAATCTCCTGGCTCGGGGTCCCTGATCCTCCGTCATCCGTTGGCGCGGGGCACGTCTCGGACGTCGGTTCTGCCGGCAGTGCAACAGGTCCCGCCCGTCGAGTGTGGGTGACGTGGTGTGCCTGGTCGGCGGGACCTGTTGCACTGCCGGCGGGTTCGGTGTCAGGGTCCCGGTCAATCCAATGGATGACGGAGGATCAGGGACCCCGCGGTCTCCTCGATCCTCTTGATTCCTGCGGTGCCGGCCGGAGGCAAATGGGGACCACCCAGCAGGCGTCAGCTCAGAGCCCGAGCAGCCCCAGAACCGCTGCCGCGAAGCCAAAAGGGACCAGGATCCATCCCAGGGTGCGTGTGAGCGGGTACATCCATTGGAACTTTGACTCGTCGGGGTCGCTGCCCTGTTGCTTGAGCGCTGCTCGCGCATTGGCCTCGCTGTTCAGGGCCGCGTGCAGGCCGATGGCGATCGCACCTACCCCCCAGACGATGGCGAGCACCTGGTCGAGTGTCATGGGGGGACGGTAGCGGTTGCCGTCGTGGAACCGAATCGGCCCGGAGACCTACTCGGTCTCCGGGCCTTCCGCTGTTGTACCCGGTCTGCGGGGTGGGGTGCGGTGGGGTGCGCAGAGGGCGCGAAGCGCCCGGAGCGCGGGGCCCCATCGCGGGGCCCCGGCCCGCCGACCGGGTGCGCGCCGTAGGCGCGCCTTGACGCCGCGAACGTCCGTCGTGCCTTTCGGTCGGCGCTCCGCCTGGTGCCGAGTGTCGTCGCGGAGGACTGGACGCCTCGTGAACTGCGGCACTCATTCGTCTCGCTGATGTCAGCGGGCGGCATACCCACCGAAGAGATTGCCCGCCTCGTCGGCCACACCGATACGACCACGACTGAGCGGGTCTACCGGCACGAGCTGCGGCCCGTGATACAGACCGGCGCGACCGTGATGGATCAGGTCTTCAGTGTGCAGGTCGTCGCTCCCGACTGGCACATGGAACCGCTGTTCAGGATGCCCGGCGACGGGGTGACGCGCTGATGCGTAGTGCAGCACTTCGTGCAGCAGCGGAGGGTTTTGAGCCTCGGTGTCAGGGAATGACAATGGCCCTGACCAACATAAATGCTGGTCAGGGCCATGATCCACTGGTCGGGGTGACAGGATTTGAACCTGCGACCTCTTCGTCCCGAACGAAGCGCGCTACCAAGCTGCGCCACACCCCGATGGAGTCCACCGCGCATCAGGCACGAAGCCCTTCCGCGGAAGCCTGCTCAGAATAGCCGACGCATGGCCCGGAACGGAAACCGAATCCGTAGTGGCTCCGGTCACGCCCGTTCCGGGCCCCTGCGAGGGCGTTACGCGAGCTCGACCACGAGCTCCACCTCGACCGGCGAGTCCAGCGGGAGGACTGCCACGCCGACGGCGGAGCGGGCGTGCAGGCCGGCGTCGCCGAAGATCTCGCCGAGCACGTTCGAGGCCCCGTTGATCACGCCCGGCTGGCCGGTGAAGGACGGGTCGCTCGCGACGAAGCCGACCACCTTGACGATCCGGGAGATCGAGTCGAGCGAGCCCGTGACCGACCGGACGGCGGCCAGCGCGTTGAGCGCGCAGGTGCGGGCGTAGCGAGCGGCGTCCTCCGGGGAGACGAGACCCTCGCCCTCGCCGACCTTGCCGGTGGCCTGGAGCGCACCCTCGGCGAAGGGCAGCTGGCCGGACGTGTAGACGTAGCGGCCGGTCTGCACGGCCGGCACGTAGGCCGCGACCGGGGCCGCCACCTCGGGGAGCTTGATGCCCAGCTCGGCGAGACGCTGCTCGTGGCTCATGCGTCACCGCCTGTGGGGCGCTTCAGGTAGGCGACGAGACCGGTGCCGTCGGGTCCGGGGACCACCTGCACGAGCTCCCAGCCGTCCGAGCCCCATTGGTCGAGGATCGCCTTGGTGTTGTGAATGAGGAGGGGGATCGTCGCGTACTCCCACTTCGTTGCCATGCCGACGATGCTAGCCCGCGATCGGCGACGGCGATTCCCCACGAGACCTGCACACCGGCCGGGCAGGTTTTCGGCGCGCCCTGTCAGTGACACCCCGTAACCTGGGCGCATGGCCATGGCGAACCCTCGCGAGCCGCGCCGGATCACTCGGACCATACCCGCGGCTCAGCTCATCGGACTTCTTCTCGCATTCGTGCTCACCGCAGGTGCCGGCGGCGTGATCGCCGCCGGGCTGGTGATCCCGCTGGCGTCCGGCATGGACACGGCGGTCGACACGGGTGTCGAGGTGTTCGAGGAGGTGCCCGCCGAGCTGGTTCCCGGGCCCCTGTCGGAGCAGTCGCAGATCTACGCGAGCGACGGAAAGACGAAGCTGGCCACGTTCTACGCGCAGAACCGCATCGTGGTGCCGCTCGACAAGGTGTCGGCCAACATGAGGAACGCCGTCATCGCGATCGAGGACGAGCGCTTCTACACCCACGGCGGCGTCGACCCCGAGGGCATCTCGCGCGCCGCCGTGCAGAACTTCGGCGGCGGTGACACCCAGGGTGCGTCGACCCTGACGCAGCAGTACGTGAAGAACGTGCTGATCGAGGAGGCCGACCGCGCCGGCGACACCTTCGGTGTGCTGGAGGCCCGCGAGGACTCGCTCACGCGCAAGCTCCGCGAGGCGAAGCTCGCGATCGCGCTCGAGAAGGAGATGTCGAAGGACGACATCCTCCAGGGCTACCTCAACATCGCGCAGTTCGGCACGAGCGTGTATGGCGTCGAGACCGCCTCGCAGCACTACTTCAACAAGTCCGCCAAGGACCTCTCGGTCGTCGAGGCAGCCACGATCGCCGGCATCACCAAGGCGCCGAGCCAGTTCGACCCGGTCGCCAACCCCGAGGACGCGTCGGTGCGTCGCAACCTCGTGATCGGCAAGATGTGGCAGCTCGGCTACATCTCCACCGCCGAGCGCGACGAGGCGATGGCGACCAAGCTGGAGGACACGCTCGACGTGCAGCCCATCGAGGTCGGCTGCGACTCGGCGGGCGGCGCCGCGTTCTTCTGCGACTACGTGATCAAGGAGATCATGGCCAACCCCGAGTTCGGGGAGACCAGGGACGACCGGTACGACCTCCTGTACCGCGGCGGCCTGCGGATCGTCACCACGCTGGACCTCAAGATGCAGAAGGCCGCCGAGGAGACGATCAGCCAGGCAGTCCCGGCCGACAACGCCTACGACCTCGAGGCGGCCGTCACGTCGGTCGAGCCGGGCACCGGGCAGATCAAGGCCATGGCGCAGAACGTGCCGTACGACGCGCGGGCCGAACCGGCGGCGCGCACGACGGCGCAGAACTACTCGGCCGACTACAACCACGGCAACTCGCGCGGGTTCCAGGTGGGCTCCAACTTCAAGCCGTTCGTCCTGGCGGAGTGGCTGCGCAGCGGCCGCACGCTCCAGGACCGCGTCAGCGCCAACGCCTTCTCCGCCTACGAGACGGCGTTCCAGGCCAACGGCTGCGTGCACGCCTTCACGCACCAGCCCTGGAACGTGTCGAACGTCGACGGGTCCGCCAGCGGCTCGGTGAGCGTGCTCCAGGGCACCTTCCAGTCGCTGAACACGGTCTACGCCCGGATGTCGCAGCAGCTCGACCTGTGCAACGTGCAGAAGACGGCCTGGGACGTCGGCTTCCGGCCGATGACGTCGGGCCTGACGCGCGACGGCGCACCGACCTTCCGGACGATCGACAACCCGCAGCAGGCGGACATCGACGTGCTGGCGTCGATGACGCTCGGTACGCAGGCGTCGACGCCGATCAACCAGGCGTCGGCCTTCGCGACGTTCGCCTCGGGCGGCACCTACTGCAACCCGGTCGCGATCCTGGAGGTCAAGGACCACGACGGCAAGGACGTCCCGGTCCCGTCGGCCGACTGCAAGCAGACGCTCGAGCCCGAGGTCGCCAACACGGTGGCCTACGCCATGACCAAGGTCTTCCAGACCAGCCCGTTCGGTACGGCCTGGGACATCGCCCCCGGCCTCGCCGACGGCCGTCCGGTGGCGGGCAAGACCGGCACGACCAACGAGGCGATGCAGAGCTGGTTCACCGGCTACACCCCCGAGCTCTCCACCTCGGTCTGGGTGGGCGAGGCCAGCGGCAACGTGCCGCACATGAGCGTGTACCTGCCGTCGATGTCCTGGTACAGCACGTCGGCCAAGGCCGGTCCGATGTATGGCGGCACGATCGCCGCGCCGACGTGGCGCCGGTACATGGACCAGGCGATGGCCGACCTGCCCCCGACGGCGTTCCCCGCTCCCGCCCCCGCGCTCGTCGGCAAGGCTCCGGCCCCGCCGAAGACGGAGGAGAGCAACGACGGCGACGAGGGCGACGCGGGCTCGGACGAGGGCGGCGACGGCACCGGCGGCGGTGACGCCGGCGGCGACGCCGGAACCGGCGATGGCGGCGGCGACGCAGGCCCCGGCGGCGGCGACAACGGTGGTGGCGGCGGCCCCGGCGGGAACGACTGATCCGCATGGGGACGCTGGGTAACGTCGGCAGGGCCCTCGGGATCGTCGGGGGCATCGCCGTCGCGGGAATCGCCTACGCGCACGTGGAGACCAAGCTCTTCCGCGTGCGCCGGGTGACCGTGCCGGTGCTGCCCCCGGGGCAGCGGCCCGTCCGGATCCTGCAGGTCGCCGACCTGCACCTGACGCCGAGCCAACGCACCAAGCAGGCGTGGGTCCGGTCGCTGGCCGCGCTCGAGCCCGACCTGGTGATCAACACGGGCGACAACTTCGGCCACCAGCAGTCGCTCGCCCCGCTGCTCGACGTCCTGGGCCAGCTCATGGACGTGCCCGGCGCGTTCGTCATGGGGTCGAACGACTACTACGCGCCGTCGTTCAAGAACCCCGCCCGGTACCTGCTGCCGGACGCCCGGATCGAGGGCGGCGAGAAGATCCCGCTGCCCACCGAGTCGCTCCGGAAGGCGTTCACCGACGCCGGCTGGGTGGACCTGGACAACCGGCGCGGGCTCGTGGAGCTCCGCGACGGGCGCACCATCGGGCTGGTCGGCATGGACGACCCGCACCTCGACCTCGACGTCATGCCGGAGCCGGGCCGCGCGCCCGGTGAGGAGGACGCGGTGCTGCGCCTCGGCGTCGTGCACGCCCCGTACCAGCGGGTGCTGAACCAGCTCAAGGACGACGGCGTGGACGCGATCATCGCGGGCCACACGCACGGCGGGCAGCTCTGCCTGCCGTACTACGGCGCGCTGGTGACCAACTGCGACCTGGACCGCGGCCGGGCGTCCGGCCTGCACGGCTGGCCCGGCCCGCGCCCCGACCGCGAGGGCGGCGAGGACTCGACGTGGCTGCACGTCTCTGCGGGCGCCGGCACGTCGCCGTACGCCCAGGTGCGCTTCGCGTGCCGCCCGGAGGCGACGCTGATGACGCTGACGGCGGCGCCGAGGTAGAACCAGCGGTTCTACCCCGGCGAACGGGTCAGCGGGCGCGGCGCTCCAGGCGGTCGAGGTCCAGCAGGACCACGGCCCGGCCCTCGCGGCGCACCCAGCCGCGGGTCGCGAAGTCGGCCAGGGCCTTGTTCACGGTCTCGCGCGAGGCGCCGACGAGCTGTGCCAGCTCCTCCTGCGTGAGGTCGTGCGCCACGCGGATGCCGTCGTCGTTGGGCTCGCCGAACCGGGTCGACAGGTCCAGCAGCGCCTTGGCGACACGGCCGGGGACGTCGGAGAACACGAGGTCGGCGAGCGTCTCGTTCGTGCGCCGCAGCCGGCGCGCCAGGGCACCCAGGAGCTGGGTCGCGACTCCGGGGTGGTCCGCGATCCACTTCACGAGCGAGTCGTGACGCAGCTCGTAGACCACGGAGTCCGAGACGGACGAGGCCGACGCCGTGCGGGGACCCGGGTCGAACAGGGACAGCTCACCGAACATCTCGCCCGGGCCCAGGATCGACAGCAGGTTCTCGCGGCCGTCGCTCGACCGGCGGCCCAGCTTGATCTTGCCCTGCGCGATGACATAGAGCCGGTCGCCCGGCTCGCCCTCGCGGAAGAGCACGTCACCCCGGACCAGCTCCACGGGCACCATGGACTCGAAGAGCGCGCGCGTCTCCTCGCCTTCCATGTCCGCGAAGAGGGGGGCAGAGAGTACGACTTCGTCGTCCACCAGTGGTGTCCTCACGTGTCGGGGACTTTCGTCCATCAGTCTTTTCCACCTCTCAGTCTGCCTCAATGTCACGAGATTGCCGGGTCATCGGTGTCTCTCGTGGCGTCCGCGTGGCGTGCAGCCCGACGCGATCGTCCGCCTCATGCGGGATGTCGGCTTTGCCCAGCACGAAGTAGGACGCCCGTCCATAAATCCTAGGGGTGTCACCTGGGAGTTCGGAACGGGCGTCCTGGGAACGTCGTCAGGGCACCTCGCGCTGCTCCGGCCCCACGTACTCGCACACCGGCCGGATGAGCGAGTTGGCGGCCCGCTGCTCCATGACGTGCGCCGTCCACCCGGTGACCCGGGAGGCCACGAACAGCGGCGTGAAGATGTTCGTGTCGAACCCGATCAGGTGGTAGGCCGGACCGGCGGGGTAGTCCAGGTTCGGCTTGATGTTCTTGCGGCTGACCATGGCGTTCTCGAGGGTCTCGTACAGGTCGAGCACCTCGGTCTTGCCGTAGTGCGCGGCGAGGTCGCCGAGCACCGCGCGCATGGTCGGCACGCGCGAGTCGCCGCTCTTGTAGACCCGGTGGCCGAACCCCATGATCTTCTTCTTCTGCGCCAGCGCGTCGTCGAGCCAGGCCTCGGCCCGGTCGGCCGAGCCGATCTCCTCGAACGTGGCCTGCACGGCCTCGTTCGCGCCGCCGTGCAGCGGGCCCTTGAGGGCGCCGATGGCGCCCGTCACGGCCGAGTGCAGGTCGGCGAGCGTGGAGGTGATGACCCGCGCGGTGAACGTGGACGCGTTGAACGAGTGCTCCGCGTACAGCACCATCGAGGCCTCGAACGCCTGCACGACGGCGGGCTCGGCCTCCTCCCCGAACGTCATCCACAGGAAGTTCGCGGAGTAGCCCAGGTCCTCGCGCGGGTGCACGATCTCCTGGCCGCGCCGGCGGCGCTGGTCCAGCGCGACGACAGCGGGCAGGACCGCCCACAGCCGCAGCGCCTTGGCGAGCTCCGCCTCGACCGAGGAGTCCTCGGCCTGCGGGTCGTGCGCGCCCAGGATCGACACCGCGGTGCGGCACACGTCCATGGGGTGGCAGTCGGTGGGCAGCTCCAGGATCGCGTCCCGGATGTTGTCCGGCAGCTCGCGGTGGACGCGCTCGGCCGCCGTCTGCTCGGTGAGCTGCGCGGGTGTCGGCAGCTCGCCGTGCCACAGCAGGTAGGCGACCTCCTCGAAGGACTTCTTCGCGGCCAGCTCCTGCACCGGGTAGCCCCGGTACAGCAGCGAGTTGGTCTCCGGGTTGACCTTCGAGATCGCCGACGTGTCGGCGACGACGCCGGCCAGACCCTTGCGGATCTCCGTGGTCTCGGTCATGCGCACTCCTTCGTGTCGAGACTAAGTCAGGGCTGGTAGGTGAAGACGTTCGAGTCGAAGTGGTTGTAGGCCGCGTAGTCCGTCAGCTCGTAGAGCCGGGCCCGGGTCTGCATCTGCGGCACCAGGTCCGCCTGGGTGCCCGACGCCGAGATCTGGTCCAGCGCCCGTTCCGCGGCACCCATCGCGATGCGCAGCAGGGTGACGGGATAGATGACGAGCCGCGCCCCGGCGTCGTGCAGCTCCTCGGCCGTGAAGAGCTCGGACTTCCCGAACTCGGTCATGTTGGCCAGCACGGGTACGTCGAGGGCCGAGGCCACCGCCTCGAACTCCTTCAGGTCCTTCATCGCCTCGGGGAAGATCGCGTCCGCCCCGGCGTCGGCCAGGGCCTTCGCCCGGTCGATCGCGAGCTTCAGCCCGCGCTCGCCCGGCTCGGTGCCGCGCACGTCGGTGCGCGCCATGATGAGAAAGTCGGGGTCGCGGCGGCCGTCGACGGCGGCCCGGATGCGCCGGACGGCGTCGCCGAGCCCGACCACCTCCTTGCCGTCGAGGTGGCCGCAGCGCTTGGGGTTGACCTGGTCCTCGATGTGGATGCCGGCCACGCCGGCGTCCTCCATGGTCTGGACCGTGCGGGCCACGTTCATGGGCTCGCCGAACCCGGTGTCGGCGTCGGCGAGCACGGGCAGGTCGGTGACCCGGGCGATCTGCCCGGCCCGGCCGGCCACCTCGGTGAGCGTGGTGAGGCCGATGTCGGGCAGGCCGAGGTCGGCCGACAGCACGGCGCCGGAGACGTAGACGCCGTCGAACCCCTTGTCCTGGATCAGCTTGGCGCTCAGCGGGTTGAACGCGCCCGGCAGCCGCAGGATCTCGGGCCCGGCGAGGGCCTCGCGGAAGGCCCGGCGCTTGGCCGCGGCGGTGAGGTGCGAGTAGAGCATCAGTGCCTGCCCAGCTCGAAGAGGCCGGTCGGGGCCTGGACGGCGTCCAGAACGCCGGGAGCGGCGACGATCGTGAGCTCGCGGACCTCGGCGGGCGTGAGCTCCGGCAGGCGCTCGGCCAGGTCGAGGAACCGGTCGATCTCGGCGTCGGACAGGATGCCCGCGGCCAGCGTGCGGAACTTGGCCACGTAGTTCGCGCGGGCGAACGGGCGGGCGCCCAGGGGGTGGGCGTCGGCCACGGCGATCTCGCGCGTGACCACCTCGCCCGAGGTGAGCGTGATCTCGACGCGGCCGCCGAACGCCTTCTCGGCGGGGTCGGTCGAGTGGTAGCGGCGCGTCCACTCCGGGTCCTCGGCGGTGGTGACCTTGCGCCACAGCTCGACCGTCTCGGGCCGCTGCGCGCGCTCGGGGGCGTAGGAGCCGACGTGGTGCCAGCCGCCGTCCTGCAGCGCGACCGTGAAGATGTACGGGACCGAGTGGTCGAGCGTCTCGCGCGACGCCGTCGGGTCGTACTTCTGCGGGTCGTTCGCGCCCGAGCCGATCACGTGGTGGGTGTGGTGGCTGGTGTGCAGCACGATCGAGGCGACGTTCGCGGGGTCCCGCAGCTCGGGGCGCTCGTTGCCCAGCGCGCGGGCCATGTCGATGATCGCCTGCGCCTGGTACTCCGCGGAGTGCTCCTTGGTGTACGTGTCGAGGATGCCGGTCCGCGCCTCGCCGGGCTCGGGCAGCACCACGTCGTAGGCGGCGCCGGGCCCGTCCAGGAGCCACGCGACGACGCCGTCCTCACCCTCGTAGATGGGCTCGGGCGAGGTCTGGCCGCGCATGGCGCGGTCCACGGCCTCGACCGCGAGCTTGCCCGCGAAGGCCGGGGCGTGCGCCTTCCAGGTGGAGATCTGGCCCTTGCGGCTCTGCCGCGTGGCCGTGGTGGTGTGCAGGGCCTGGCCGACCGCCTGGAACACCGTCTCGGTGTCCAGTCCCAGCAGCGTGCCGATGCCGGCCGCCGCCGACGGGCCGAGGTGCGCCACGTGGTCGATCTTGTGCTTGTGCAGGCTGATCGCGCGGACCAGGTCCACCTGGATCTCGTAGCCGGTCACGATGCCGCGGACCAGGTCCCGGCCCGAGCGGCCGGCGTGCTGGGCCACGGCCAGGATCGGCGGGATGTTGTCGCCGGGGTGCGAGTACTCGGCGGCGAGGAACGTGTCGTGGAAGTCGAGCTCGCGGACGGCGACGCCGTTGGCCCACGCCGCCCACTCGGGGCTGCTGGTGGCCTCCGCGTCCAGGCCGAAGACCGTGGAGCCGGGGGTGTAGGGGTGCGCCTGCGCCTGCGAGCGGGCGGCGACGGCGGGGCCACGCGTCAGGCTGGCCGCCGCGACCGAGGCGTTGTCGATCACGCGGTTGATCACCATGTCGGTGACCTCGGCCGTGGGCTCGACGGTGTCGGTGGCGAGCTCCGCGAGCTTCCAGGCGAGCTGGTCGGTGCGCTTGAGCGGCTCGGCGGACGGGTAGACGCGTAGGTGGTGCGTGTACGGCATGGTGACTCTTCCTCGATTCACGTGGACCGTCGTGGGGTCCGGGGCGCTGCCCGGACCGGAGGGCGGGCATCGGGTCGCGACCGCTCGGCTGGTGGACGGCGGGTGCGCCCTTGACCTTCTCATACTCCGCGTCCTAGGTACACGGGCCAACCCCGCGCCAGGTTCCCGCTGACGGAGTTCCCGGGCCGGATGTCAGTGGGGGTCGTTACTGTGGCGACGTGACCGTCAGCGAGCACGAGCCCGAACGTCAGTCCAAGGATGCGCCGGAGACCAGGCTGGCGCTCGTGCGCCGGGCGCGGCGCATCAACCGCGTGCTCGGGGAGACCTACCCGGACGCCCGCGCCGAGCTGGATTTCCGGACGCCGCTGGAGCTGCTGGTCGCGACGGTGCTGAGCGCGCAGACCACCGACGTCCGGGTCAACCAGACCACGCCCGAGCTGTTCGTGATGTACCCGGACGCGCAGGCCTACGCGGAGGCCAACCCGGAGGAGCTGGAGGAGATCCTGCGTCCGCTCGGCTTCTTCCGGGCCAAGGCCAGGGCCGTGATCGGCCTGGGCAAGGCGCTCGTCGAGCGGTTCGACGGCGAGGTCCCGGGACGGCTGAAGGACCTGGTGACGCTGCCCGGCGTGGGCCGCAAGACGGCGAACGTGGTGCTCGGCAACGCGTTCGGCGTGCCCGGCATCACCGTGGACACGCACTTCGGGCGGCTGGCGCGGCGCCTGGGCCTGACCGCAGAGGAGGACCCGGTCAAGGTCGAGGCCGAGGTGGGTGAGCTCTTCCCGAAGAAGGAATGGACCATGCTCAGCCACCACCTCGTGTGGCACGGGCGGCGCGTCTGCCTCGCGCGCACCCCGGCGTGCGGGGCGTGCAGCATCAAGCACCTGTGCCCGTCGTACGGCGCGGGCGAGACCGACCCCGACAAGGCGGCGAAGCTCGTGCGCCCGGCGCCGGAGCGCTCGCCGCTGGCAGGCCTGCCGCTGAAGTAGCTAGGCCACCCGGGCGAGCCAGCCCAGCAGGATCTCGTTCACCCGCTCCGGCGCCTCCTCCGGGAGGAAGTGGCCGGCTCCGGGCAGCAGCTCGTAGCGCAGGTCGGACACGACGGCGTTGGCGTCCACGTCGGCGCGCTCGTGCCGCAGGAACCCGTCCCGGGCGCCCTGGAGCTGCAGCGCCGGCACGTCCAGCGGGCGGCGCAGCGCGGTACCGAACCGGCGCCCGTCCATCCGGGGCGTCGACCGGACCACCCAGCGCAGCGCCTCGGCGGCCGAGTGCGCCGCGAACGGGATGCGCATGACGGCCCGGTACCGGTCCACGACGTCGTCGGGCAGCGGAGCGGCCGCGCCCAGGTCGAGCGTGCGCCGCACCAGGTCGCCCTGGATGAGCGCCCGTTCCGGCAGCGTGGGGACCTGGAGGTACGCCAGCTCGCGCAGCGCGGCCGGCGTGAACGCGGCGGTGCTGCGCAGGCGCACCCGGGCCGGGTGCGGGCTGGCCAGCGCGGCGACGGCCGACGTTGTGCCCGGGTGGAGCGCCGCGACCGCCCACGCGAGCGTGCCGCCCGTACCGTGCCCCACCACGACTGCCTCCTCCCGCCCGAGCGAGCGCACGACGCCGGCGACGTCGGCCGCCCGCGCCGTCAGCGCGTAGCCCGACGGCGGCTTGTCCGAGCCGCCCACACCACGGACGTCCATCGCCGCGACGCGGTAGCCGGCGTCCGCCAGGGCGGGGATCTGCGCACGCCAGGACCACCAGAACTGGGGGTAGCCGTGCAGCAGGAGCACCAGGGGCGCGGAGCGGCTCTCCGGGCCCGCGGTCGCGACGTGGAAGCGCGAACCGCCCGAGGAGACGAACTCGTGCCGCCACGGCCCTTCGACGAGGGCGCACGTGTAGTCGCTGGTGGCTGCCGAGCGGACGGCCGGTCTGGCCGAGAGTGCGGTCACAGGTATGAACCTACGCGCTCGGTGCCCGGTCTGCGCGGCACCCCGTGCCCGGCTCAGTGGCCGGTCTGCGCCACGCGCTTCCCCGCGGAGCCGCCGTTCTGGTCGTCGGCCGGCTTGGCGTCGGACGACGGGGCGGTGGTCGCCTCCGGCGCCGGCACGTCCTCGACCGGACGCTCCTTGGGCGGGTCGAACCGGTAGCCGACGTTGCGCACCGTGCCGATGAGCTGCTCGTGCTCGGGGCCCAGCTTGGCGCGCAGGCGCCGCACGTGGACGTCGACCGTGCGCGTGCCCCCGTAGTAGTCGTAGCCCCAGACCTCCTGCAGCAGCTGGGCCCGCGTGAACACGCGGCCCGGGTGCTGCACCAGGTACTTGAGGAGCTCGAACTCCTTGTAGGTCAGGTCGATCGGGCGGCCGCGCAGCCGGGCGGTGTACCCGCCGGCGTCGATCGCGAGCTCGCCCGCGGAGATCTCCTGCTGCGACTCCTCGGCCGGGCCGCGCGCCGAACGCTCGACCACCAGGCGCAGCCGGGCCTCGACCTCGGCGGGCGAGGCGGACTCCAGCAGGAGGTCATCGGCTCCCCACTCGTGGGTCACGACCGTGAGGCCGCCCTCGGTGAGGATCAGCACGAGCGGCACCGTCAGGCCGGTGGCGTGCAGCAGGCGGCACGTGGTGCGGGCCGCGACGAGGTCGCGGCGGGCGTCCAGCAGCACGACGTCCGCGTCGGGGGCGTCGACGAGCGCGGAGGGCTCCATCGGGAGCACCCGCACCCGATGGGACAGCAGTCCCAGTGCGGGCAGTACCTCGGCCGACCCGCCGGTGGCGGGCGTGAGGATCAACAGCTCTGCCATTGACGCACCTCCTCTCGGAACCGGCGTCCTGCTACCGTCCCTGGCTCGGGTCTCGCTGAAGCGAGACGTCCCGTCGCGTCCAACTGGCTCTGCGGAAGTCTGCCCTGTTGCTTGTTGCGTGCATGTTACACGCCCTTTTCCTGGACACCACCATGCTGGTCAGGACCCGTGACGTTCGCATGACGCGGGTGTTGCTCGTCTCGCTCAGGCCCGGGAGAAGGCCCGGGAACAGGCCTGTGCGGGCCCGGAACGGCGGCACCCCGGGCCGCGATTGAGGCAACTCGGTAAGTCTCTGGAAAACTCTGAGCCGTGTCCGTCTCCACCCGCGCCGTGACGACCGCCGCGCTCGCGGCCCTCGTCGCCGCCGCGTCCTACGTCCAGCCCCGGCCCCTGCCCCTCGTGGGCGCGGCCGTGGTCCTGGCGGTCCTCGTCGCGCTGGGCTGGCCGTCGCTGCTGCGCCTGCCCGCCTCGGGGAGCACGAGGGTGGTCGTGGCGCTCTGCGGCGTCGGGGGAGCGGCCGCGACCTATCTCACCCAGGGCGAGCCCGTGCTGCGCCACCTGCCGATGGTGCTGGCGGGCGCGGTGGTGCTCGCCTTCATCGCGCAGATGCTGCGCCGTGACGGACGCCCCCAGCTCACCGAGTCCGTGTCGGGCACCGTGGCCGGCGTCGTCGCGGCGATCGCCGCCTCGGGCTGGATCGCCGCCGCGCGATCCGACGCCGGGGCGGCGCTCGTCGTCACGAGCGCCGTGGCGCTCGCGGTGGCCGCCGCCGTGGCGGCGCTGCCGGTGCGCGGCTGGGTGGCGCTCGGTATCTCCGCCGTCGCCGCCGTGCTGGTGGGCGGCGCGGCCGGGACGCTGCTGCCCAACATCGACACCGTGAGCGGGCTGTGGTGCGGTCTGGTCGCGGGAGTCGTCGTCGGGGCGCTGCACCTGCTGCTGGAGCGGCTGCCCGCCCGCGGCGCGCGGCTGGCCGGGCTCTCGGCGAGCGCGCTGCCCGTCGCGGTGTGCGGCATCTTCGTGTTCGTCGTGGGCCGGATGGTCATCCTCTGAGGTGACCCCCGGGCGGGCCGCGGTCAGGACTGGCGGATCATCTCGCCGGCGATCTCGATGCGGACCTTCTTGGCCACCAGCACGCCGCCGGCCTCGAGCGCGACGTTCCAGAGCAGGCCCCACTCCTCGCGCTCGATCTCGCAGCTCCCGTGGAAGCCGAAGATGTCCTGGCCGTAGGGGTCGTGCCCCACGCCGCCGAACTCGCACTCCAGGGTGACCGGGCGCGTCACGCCGCGCACGGTGAGCAGGCCGTCCATGACGAACTTGGTGAACGAGCCGTCCGCCTGCATCGGGTCGTGCGGCCGCCGGCCGGCGGTGCCCGCCTTGAGCCGGGCCCACGAGAAGATCGGGTCCACCTGCGTCCGCATCCGGAACCCGGTGCTGCGGAACTCGATGGTCGGGTGGTTCTCGACGTCCAGGAAGTCGGCGCTGCGCAGGTGGGTGTCGCGCTCGTCCACGTGCGTGTCGACCGACGCCGCCTGGATGGTGCACGTGACCTGGGAGGCGAGCGGGTCCTCGCCGACGGTGACCGTCGCCTCGCCCTCGGCGAACTCGCCGCGGACGGGACTGACCATCATGTGCATGGCGAGGAAGCCGAGCCGCTTGTGGTTCTGGTCGATCTGGTACACCCCGGCCGCCGGGATGGTCAGACCATTCCACGTACGAGTTGGCAAAACTTCCATCCTAGACAATTCTCCTATATATGCGGATGCATGCACGCTACCACCGGGGGGTCGCCGGCTCGGGTGGCATTTCGGCACGAGAAATACTGCTCCGACTGGTTGTGCAGACCAGGGAATCATGTGGGCGGGCACCCGAGAAGGTCAGAGGCCCGCACTGTGACCGGCCTCATGGTGGATCCATATCGCGGACGAGGACTTGTCTGGACGAGCGAGGCACGGCAGGGTGGGGCGAATGTTGGGACAGGTGATCGCGCTCGTCGTCCTGGTGCTCGGTACCGCCGCGCTCGGCGTGTGGTGGTCGGCACGTCAGGGCGCCGTACGCGCGCCCCGCGAGACGCCCGTCGGGATCGACTGGGCCTCCTCGGGGATCGCGCTCGCGGACCGGGTGACCTTCGTGCAGTTCTCGGCCGAGGTGTGTGCCGCGTGCCGGTCCACCTCCCGGGTCCTGGGCGGTCTGACCGGGGCGAGCCCCGGCGTCGGGCACCGTGAGGTGCTCGTGGACGACCACCTCGACCTGGTGCGCACCCTCGGCGTGCTCCGCACGCCCACGGTGCTCGTGGTCGACGGCGGCGGGCGCGAGGTGGCGCGGATGAGCGGCGTGGTGTCCGACACGCAGGCGCGACAGGCGCTGAGCCGGGTTCCGGCGGCGGTCCAGGCAGACGGGGAAGGGCAGTCATGAGCGTGAGCAAGGGGATCGACCCGCGAGGGCCGCGCGTCGGGGCGAGCATCACCGCGGTGCTGCTGGCCGCCGTCGTGCTGCTGGGCGCGAGCACCGCGGGGCTGTGGCTGCTGACGTTCATCATGCTGAGCTTCCTGCTCGGCACGATCCGCGGCGCCGAGGGCTCGTGGCAGGGTCTGCTCTACAAGCGGTTCGTGCGGCCCCGGCTCAGCCCGCCCACGGAGATGGAGGACCGCCGCCCGCCGCGCTTCGCGCAGGGCGTGGGCCTCTTCGTCACCGGCGTGGGCGTGATCCTCGGCTTCCTCGGGGTGCTCCCGGCCGTGCCGATCGCGGCCGCGGCGGCGTTCGTCGCGGCGGCGCTCAACGCTGTCGTCGGGCTGTGCCTCGGGTGCGAGCTCTACCTGCTGCTGCGCCGGTCGGGCCTGGTCCGCGCCTGAGCGCGGTCCAGGACGGTCAGTAGACCAGCGCCTGGGCGTCGTCCCGCAGGATCTCCTCGGTGAACAGCGCCGAGCCCGCGATCCGGATGCCGGGCAGCACGTCGGCCTCGGTGATGTCCCGGCGCGCCGCGCACTGCGTGCACACCGTGACCGTGCCCGCGCCCAGGACCACCTCGATGAGCTGGGGCAGGGGCGTCGCGTGCTCGAGCTCGAGCGCGGCCGCGCGGCCGGGCAGGGCGAGCCAGGCCGACTCGCCGGTGAGCCAGAGACTCACCTCCGCACCGGACGCGACGGCCGCCGCGGCGACGGTGAAGGCCTGGTTGGTGGCCTCGGGCCGGTCCAGGCCTGAGGTGGTCTTGATCACGAGCGGGCGCATGGGCCGACTGTAGGCCGTGGACGTTAGGATCGGCACCATGTCGATCCACGCCCTTGAGCTCATCTTCACCGGCCTCATCGTGGCGGTCGCAGTCGCGGTCGCCTGGTTCGCCGGCTACGTCGTCTACAAGCTGTACACCGGCCAGCGCTGATGACGTTCACCTTTCCCGATGGGCTCTCGCCCGAGGTGTACCCGCTGGCCTGGCTGGTCGGCCGCTGGCGCGGCGAGGGTGTGATCGACTACCCCGGCATCGGCAAGAAGACCTTCGTGCAGGACCTGGTCTTCGACCACGACGGCGGCCCGTACCTGCGGTTCGAGTCCACGCTGCGGGTGCTGGAGAGCGTCGTCCCCGACAAGCTGCCCGCCGACGGCGAGTGGCCCGCCCCCGTGCCGGACCCGACGGAGGGCGACCCGACCGAGGCGGACGCGCCGGAGGCCGAGGTGGCCGAGGCCGGCACGGTGTGGTCCACGGAGACCGGCTACTGGCGCGTGTCCTCGGACCGGCCAGACGGCCTCGAGGAGAACAAGCACGCGCTCGAGGTGCTCGCGGCCGACGCCTCCGGGCGCATCACCGTCTACATCGGCGCCGTGGGCAACGGGCGGATCGACCTGGCCTCGGACGCGATCGCGCGGACGTCGACGGCGTCCGAGGTACGGGCGTCGAAGCGGCTGTACGGACTGGTCCAGGGTCGCCTGCTGTGGGTGGAGGAGCTCGCCGCGTTCGGCGAGCCGCTGCGCTCGTACGCGTCGGCGGAGCTGGACCGGCAGTAATCACGCGAGCGGGAATGCCCCGCCCGCCCACGACGCTGCACCTGAGGTGAGCATGGATTACGAGAGCCCCCTGCTGAGCCGGCGCGGCGCGGTCGCCGCCGCCGGGCCCGACGCCGGGGTCGCCTGGCACTACGGCGACCCGACGGCGGAGCAGCGCGCGCTGTCGCGCGGCGGCGCCGTGGTCGACCAGTCCCACCTCGGGATCGTCCGCGTCGCCGGCCCCGACAGGCTGAGCTGGCTGCACTCGATCACGTCCCAGCAGCTCGACGGCCTGGCGCCCCGGACCAGCACCGAGCTCCTGGTGCTGTCGCCGCAGGGCCACGTCGAGCACGCCGCGGGCGTGGTGGACGACGGCGAGGCCACCTGGCTGATCACCGAGCGCGAGTCGGCGCCCGCCCTGGCCGGCTGGCTCGACCGCATGAAGTTCATGCTCCGCGTCGAGATCACGGACGCCACCGACGAGTGGGCGGCGATCGGCGAGCCCGTGGCCGCGGAGGGCGCCGAGGGCGAGCCGGTGACCTGGCACGACGCCTGGCCGAACGTCGTGGGCGGTGGCACGCGCTACGGGCCGGCCGAGAGCGAGCACCCCGGCGCGATGCGGCCCTGGCGGCTCGTGCTGGTGCCGCGCGCCGAGCTGGAGGCCCAGGTCGCCGCCCGCGAGGCCGCGGGCTGGCCGCTGGCCGGCACCTGGGCCACCGAGGCCCTGCGGGTCGAGGCCTGGCGTCCGCGGCTCGCCCGCGAGGTCGACGGCCGCACCATCCCGCACGAGCTCGACTGGCTGCGCACCGCCGTCCACATCAACAAGGGCTGCTACCGCGGCCAGGAGACGGTCGCGCGCGTGCACAACCTCGGCCGCCCGCCGCGCCGGCTCGTCATGCTGCACCTCGACGGTTCGCAGCACCTGCTCCCGGAGGCCGGCGCCGAGGTGCGCCTGCCGGCGTCGGACGGCGCACCGGGCAAGGTCGTGGGGACGCTGACCTCGATGGCGCGCCACCACGAGCTGGGCCCGATCGGCCTGGCCGTGCTCAAGCGGAACGTCCCGGAGGACACCGAGCTCATCGTGTCCGGCGAGGTCTCGGGGCAGGGCATCGAGGTGTCGGCGGCGCAGGAGATCGTGGTGCCCGGCGACGGCATGTCGGTGGACCGCCCGGAGTCCCACGGCCCGCTCACCCCGGGCCTGCGCGGCCCGGCCAGCCTCATCTGACGCACGCGTGAGGGCGGATGGCAGGATGCCACCGTGACCTCACTGCCCGGCCCTGCCGACGAGATGTGGCGCAAGGCCATGCGCACGCTCATGCTGCGCACCCGGCTGCGGCAGGGCTGGACCCGTGCGCGGGCGAGCCTCATCCCGATCGCGCAGGCGTCGCTCGCCGCCGGTGTCGCGTACCTGATCGCGCGCTACGTGCTGGGGCACGAGCAGCCGTTCTTCGCGCCGGTCGCGGCGTGGGTGCTGCTCGGGTTCACCGCGCAGCGGGACGTGCGCCGGGTCTCCGAGATGGCCGTGGGCGTGGCGGTCGGCGTCGCCATGGGCGACCTGATCGTGCACCTGATCGGCTCGGGCTGGTGGCAGCTCAGCCTGGTGCTGTTCATCTCAGCCGTCGCCGCGCGGTTCATCGACCGGGGCGCGCTCCTGGTCACGCAGGCCGGCGTCCAGGCGATCATCGTGGTGGGCCTGCCCCAGGTCTCCGGCGGGCCGCTCGGCCGGTGGACCGACGCCCTGGTCGGCGGCGCCGTCGCGCTCATGGTGGCGCTGCTCACGCCTGGCGACACCCGGCGGCGTCCGCGGGCGCTCGCCGAGCAGGCGGTGACCGAGCTCGCAGAGACCCTGGAGACGCTCGCCCGCGGCCTGCGCTCGGACGACGCGGACGACGTCCGGGCGGCCCTCGTGCGCGGGCGCGCCTCGGAGCCGGTGCTCGCGGAGTGGCAGGAGGCCGCGCGCGACGCGCGCGAGCTGGCGCGGATCTCCGTGGGGCGGATCCACCGCGGCGAGCTCGCGCGGCTGGAGGACCAGGCGGTGCTCGTGGACCGGACGATGCGGTCGGTGCGTGTGCTGGCTCGCCGTGTGCTCCCGGTGGTCGAGGGGGAGCACGACGTGCGGCCGGTCGCCGGGCTGGTCGAGGGCTTCGCGTCGGGTGTGCGGCTCCTCGCCTCCGACGTCGGCTCCGGGGGCGACGCCGCACGGGCGCGCGAGGTGCTGACCACCGTGGCCGCCCAGGTGGACCCGCGGACCGTGGGCGAGGGCGACTGGCAGGTGCAGTCCCTCGTGATGCTGCTGCGCTCGCCCGTGGTCGACACGCTGGAGGCCACGGGGGCTACCCCGGGCGAGGCGCGCGCGGCGCTGCCCGAGCTGTAGGCGCCTGTCCACAGGTTGTGCACAGAACTTGTTGTCGTCAGGTACTTGATCAGATACAGTAGTTGGCGTGATAGACCCCTTCGCCGCCGACCTCCTGCGCGGGCACACCGACACGATCGTGCTCGGCGTGCTGCGCGTCCGGGATCGCTACGGCTTCGAGATCTACAAGCAGATCCGCGACGCGACCGGCGGCGACCACGAGATCAAGGAGGCCACGCTCTACGCGGCCTACCGGCGGCTCGTGAAGGACGGCCTGGTCGAGGCCTACTGGGGCGACGAGTCCCAGGGCGGACGCCGCAAGTACTACCGCATCACCGACGCGGGGCGTGCCGTGTACCGGCGCAACGTGGACGCGTGGGTGGCCACGCGACGCACCATCGACTCCCTCCTCGACCTGAAAGGTTCCTGATGACGAACACCTCGGTGCACCGCCTGCTGGACGAAGCCTTCGCGGGCATCCCGACCACCCCCGACGTGCAGGACCTCAAGGAGGAGATCCGCGCGAACCTCTTGGACCGTGTGGCCGAGCTGACCGCCGGCGGCGTGGCACCCGACGACGCCGCGCGGCGCGCGGTCGCCGAGCTCGGCGACGTGCGCGCGCTGGTCGACGAGGCGGACGCGGGCCCGCGCGCGGCGGAGCGGCCAGCGCCGTCCGCGTTCGAGCTGATGACTCGGAACCGGGTGCCGGCGTCCGGGGCGTTTGTCGCGGCGGTGGTGCTGATGTCGATCGTGCTGGCGGCGAGCGTGGTGGGCACCGTGTTCGCCGCCGTCGGCTACGCGCACCGGGACCTCGGGCCCCTGCTGCCCACGGTGCTCGCGCTCGTCGCCGGGTGCGCGCTCGGCTGGATCGTGGGCGGCTCGCTGAGCCAGGAGACAACGGCCAGCCACCCGGTGCCCCGCCGGCGTGCCGCGCTGTTCGGCGTCGGCTGGGGGCTGGTGCTGGTAGGGGTGCTGCTCGCCCTGGTGCACCTGTTCGGCGGGACGAACGGGTGGCTCGTCCTGGACGGGCTCGTGCTTGTGGCGGGCGTGGTGCTGCTCTCGTGGCTCGCCGCGACGACCACCAACCGGAAGAAGCAGTGGGCGCTCGCGGAGGAGTCCGTGCACGCGCATGCCGGCACCCGGTTCGACCGCGACCCAGCGGCCGCCGCGCGGTTCGGCATCTACACCGTCGTGGTGTGGAGCCTGACCGGCGTCGCCGCGCTCGTCGTGGGCACCACTGTGAGCTGGTCCTGGGTCTGGCTGCCCGGCGTGCTCGGCTGGGTGGTGTTCATGCTGATGCTCGCCACCATGCTGTTCGGGGCCAGGCACGAGGACGACGCGCGCCAGGCCGGCTGAGTCGTCCGGACCAGGCGAGACGCCGCCCCGGTTGCCGTAGGCTCGTCCTGTGTTCGGAGCTCTCCAAACGTTCGTCTTCATCGTGCTGGGCGTCATCGTCTTCGCGGCCCAGGTCATCGCCCTGGTCGACGCGATCCGTCGTCCCGCCCACGCCTACACGTCCGAGGGCAAGCTCTCGAAGCCGATCTGGCTCGCGATCCTCGGCGTGGCCGCCGTCTTCGGACTCCTGGGGCTGCCGCCGAGCTTCATCACGGCCAGCTCCTTCCTGAACGTGATCGCGGTGGTCCCGGCCATCGTCTACTGGGCCGACGTGCGCCCCCGCCTGCAGCCGTACGGCACGGGCAACAAGCCGCGCGGTCCGCAGGGCGGATGGTGACGGCGCCCATGGCGGTCGGCCGTGCGGCGTCGACGTCGGGCGCGGTGTTCGACGACGCCGCGCCGCTGGCCGAGGTGATCCGCGGCGACCTCGTGGAGTCGGTGCACCTGGGGCACCTCGTGGTGCTCGACCCGTCCGGGCGGCCGGTGCTCCAGGTGGGGAACCCGACCACGCCGGTCTGGCCGCGGTCGTCGCTCAAGCCGCTGCAGCTCCTCGCGATGCTGCGCGCGGGCCTGGAGCTGCCGGACCGCCTGCTCGCGCTGGCTTCGGCGAGCCACAACGGCGAGCAGTTCCACCTGGAGGGCGTGCTCCAGATCCTGGGCTCCGTGGGCCTGGGCTCGGGCGCGCTCCAGAACACGCCCGACCTGCCGCTCTACCCGCCGGCCGCGCTCGAGTGGCACGTCGCGCCCCACAACGGCGGGCCGGGTCCGGCGCCGCTCGCGCAGAACTGCTCCGGCAAGCACGCGGCGATGCTCGCGACCTGCCTGACGCAAGGCTGGGACATCGAGACGTACCTGTCGCCCGAGCACCCGCTGCAGCGGGCCGTGCGCAGCACCATCCTCGAGATGACCGGCGACGCCGAGCTCGTCATGCACACCACCGTCGACGGCTGCGGGGCGCCCCTGTTCTCCACGACGCTGCTCGGCCTGGCGCGCGCCTTCTCGACCCTGGGCGCCGCGCCGACGGAGGACGTCCGCTCGCACGAGGCGCGGGCCGCCCGCGCGATCTCCGCGCACCCCGACATGGTGGGCGGCACGGGCCGCGACGTCACGCTCGCCATGCAGGCCGTGCCGGGCCTGGTCGCCAAGGACGGCGCCGAGGGCGTCTACGCCGCCGGGCTGCCCGACGGCTCCGCGATCGCGTTCAAGGTGCTCGACGGCTCCGCCCGGGCGCGTCCCGCGATCCTCGCGGCCGCGCTGCGCGCCGCGGGCGCCGCGGGCCTGCCCGGGGTGTACCCCGGCGGTCTGGACGGGCTCGGCCGCGTGCCGGTGCTCGGCGGCGGCCGGCCGGTCGGCGAGGTCCGGGCCGTCTTCGCCGACCAGTACGCGGAGGGCCGCCGGTGAGGGCGGTGCTCCAGCGCGTCACCCGCGCGTCCGTGGTGGTCGACGGCGAGGTGGTGGGCGCCATCGACAAGCCCGGCATCCTGGCCCTGGTCGGCGTCACGCACGACGACGGCCCGGCCCAGGTCGAGACCATCGCCCGCAAGATCGCCGACCTGCGCATCCTCCAGGACGAGCAGTCGGTGGCCGACATCGGTGCGCCGGTGCTCGTGGTCAGCCAGTTCACGCTCTACGGCGACGCCCGCAAGGGGCGCCGCCCCACGTGGAACCAGGCGGCGCCCGGGCCGGTCGCCGAACCGCTCGTGGACGCCGTCGTGGCCGCGCTGCGGGAGCGCGGGCTGACGGTCGAGACCGGCCGGTTCGGCGCCGACATGCAGGTGGAGCTGGTCAACGACGGTCCGGTGACCGTCCTCCTGGAGGCCTGAGGCCTACCCGCGCAGTGCCAGCACCGCCAGCTCCGTGCGGGAGCGCACCCCGAGCTTGCGGAAGACCCGCCCCAGGTGCACCTCCACGGTGCGGACCGACACGTAGAGGTTCGCGGCGACCTGCCGGTTGGTCCGGCCCTGCACCACGAGCCGCGCGACGTCCAGCTCCCGCTCGGTGAGCAGCTCGGTCCACTGCCCGCACAGCTCCTCCCCGGCGTCGACGACCGGCTCGCCCGGTGCCTCGGTCGGCACCGGCCTCGCCGGTTCCCGCCGCGGCCGGCCGACGTCGGGCCGTGGGGGAGCCTCGGCGGCGCGACCGTCGCCGGGCGCCGGGCCTGCCTGGCCCGGCGCCTCGCGGACGAACCCCGGCGTGGTGAGCGCCTGCTCGGCGATGTGCTCCCACGCCTTGGCGCCGGACTCCTCGAACAGCTCGTGGGCGCCGAGCAGGTGCGCGGCGGCGTCGCCGGGCAGGCCCAGACGCGCGAAGGAGCGGGCTGCGACCAGCTCCGTGAGACCCCGCTCGAACGTGGAGCCCACGCGCAGCGACGCCTCCACGGCGCGCTCGCGCGCCCGGTTCACGCCGGACGCGTCGGCGAGCGCGAGCTCGGCGCGCGCCAGGTCGAGCCGGCGGCGCCGCATGGGGCCGCCCGAGAAGCCGCCGCCCGACATGCCGGGCCCGGCGAGCCCGGGACCGGTGTGGCCGGCGTGCCCGGTCCCGGTGTGGCCGGCCCCGGTCGGATAGCCGCCGCCCGGGTCGGAGCCCACGGACGGCAGCACGCGGAGCCGCAGGCGTTCGTGCGAACGGCGCGCGGCCCGGTCCTGCCCGGCGAGCACCAGCAGCTCCACCGGGTCGGGCGTGGGCAGCCAGAGGCGGCGCAGCTCGTCGCCGCCGCGCTCGGCCGCGAGCCCGAGCAGGGTCGCGGCCTCCACCCAGCGCCCGTCGAAGACGGCGGTCTGGGCCCGGTCGCCGAGGGTGGCCGCCCGCACCACCGGCGCGACCTGGCCGGGCACCGACGCCTCCAGCGCGGTGGTCGCCCGGCGCAGGTGTCCGTCCCGGACCAGGTCGAGGCGGCGTGCGAGCGCGATCCCGAGGCCGCCGAAGGCGAGGGCCACGGGCAGGCGCTCGACGGCGTCGTCGAGCACCGAGGCCGCCTCGGTGATGTTGCCGAGCCGCAGCGCCAGGTACGACTGCGCCACCCGGAGGTGCGCCTCGGCGAGCGGCGTCAGGGCCTCGTCCGGACCGTCGAACCACCAGCCCGGCTGGCGTGCCGGGGCCAGCTCGGCCACCTCCGACAGGATCGCGGCGGCCTCGCCGGGCGCGCCGTCGAGCAGGCGGATCGTCTTGCGGGCGGCGGCGATCGCGGCGCGGTCGGGTCCGGCGGCGTCCTCGGGGACGACGGCGTCGGGCCGGCCGTCGAGGAGGGCCAGCGCGATGCCGAGCGAGCGGGCGGCGTCGGGCACGCCGGCCGCGGACGAGCCGGCGTCCGAGGGACTGGTCGCGCGGCGGAGGTACACGACGGCGTCGTGCACGTGGCCCGCCCACAGCGCCGCCCGCCCGGCCACCGCGAAGGCGCGTGACCGCACCCGGTCGGTGCCGTGGCTCGCGGCCTCGCGCGCCACCTCGTGCGCGCGGTGGACGTCGCCGCGCGCGAGGTGCTGCTCGGCGAGCTCGACCAGGCCGTCCGCGAGCAGCGGGTCGCCCGCGAGCGTGCTCAGGGCCGTGTGCCACATCGCGATGAGCGGCTCGTCGGCCTTGCGGTGCACCTCGGCGAGCGCGACGTGCGCGGCGGTGCGGGAGGCGAGGTCGGCGTCGTCGTGCACCACCGACCGGACGCGTGGATGGTGGAAGCGGAACCGGCCGCCCACGAGATGGAGGTGGCGGCCGGCGGGGCCGGCCATGAGGGTGTCGATGTCTGTGCCCGACGCGGCGAGCAACAGCTCGGTGCGGTCCACCACGGCGACTGCGGCGACGAGCAGCACACGGCGTGCGTCGTCGTCGAGGCCGAGCGGGCCTACGGCCTCGCGGACCGCACGTGCGGCAGGCAGCGGGTCCGGCATCAGCGCCGTACCCACCAGATGCTCCTCGTCGAGCATCCGTGCTGTCTGGTCCACACATCCAGGTTCGTCACCCACCACACGCGTGAGCTCGCACGCGACGTGAGGGGCCACGGTGCGGTCACCGAGGGGGAGCGGAAAAACGACTTGCTGCGGCAGCGCGGTCATCGTCGAGCCTCCCGGATTCGTTCACGGTGCTCGCAAGTATGACCTCCACACGTTTCACCCGCATCAACCTGAGCGTGCGACTTTTGCTGCGATGTGGCCCCGGTCCTGGGATCCTGCCCCTCCTCGTGCCGCCCGGGTACCTGATACCGCACGAAGTTGTTTCGGTGGCGAAGGTTTCACACCGAAACAACCCGGCGTCGACCGTCCCGTATCACTACGTAGTCCCACCGTGTGGAATCCCCTTATTTCCCGTTAACGCAGGTTTCCTTACTTTTAACGGAGCGTGACCAGCGCGACCACCGTTGCCGGATCGACGACCGGACCAGAGAGGGAAGACGATGGACTCGACGTACCAACCGCTATCAGGTGCCAGTAAGACCACCCGACGAATACTCGCGGGGGTGGCCGCCCTCGCGGTGGCAGCTTCCGCCGCCGTGGCGGGCGTGGGCCTGCGGGACGCGAACGCGGCCGAGGCCGAGGCCGCCGGTGCGAGCACCTCGGCCATCAACGGCTTCCGCAGCGTCGGCTACTTCACGCAGTGGGGCGTGTACGGGCGCGGCTACCAGGTCAAGCAGATCGACACGTCCGGCGTGGCCGACGAGCTGACCCACATCAACTACGCGTTCGCCAACATCCACCACCAGAACCTCGAGTGCTTCGAGGCCAACAAGGCGCAGGGCGAGGGGCCCAACGGGTCCGACGGCGCGGGCGACGCCTGGGCCGACTACGGCATGGGCTACACGGCGGCCAACTCGGTGTCCGGCGCCGCCGACACCTGGGACCAGCCCCTGGCCGGGTCGTTCAACCAGCTCAAGCAGCTCAAGGCCAAGCACCCGGACCTCAAGGTCCTGATGTCGATCGGCGGCTGGACCTGGTCCAAGAACTTCTCGCTGGCGGCCGCGACGGACGCCTCGCGCGAGAAGTTCGTGTCGAGCTGCGTGAACATGTTCATCAAGGGCAACCTGCCGGTGATCGACGGCCGCGGTGGCACCGGCGCCGCCGCCGGCGTCTTCGACGGGTTCGACATCGACTGGGAGTGGCCCGGCTCGCAGAACGGCAACGTGGGCAACCACGTCGACGAGGTCAACGACGCGCGCAACTTCAAGCTGCTGCTCGCCGAGTTCCGCGAGCAGCTCGACGCACTCGGCGCGACGACGGGCAAGGACTACGAGCTCTCCGCGTTCCTGCCCGCCAACCCGGCCGACATCGAGGACGGCGGCTGGAACGACCCGGCGATCTTCGACTACCTCGACTTCGGCAACGTCCAGGGCTACGACCTGCACGGCGCGTGGGACCCGGCGCTCACCGGCCACCAGGGCAACCTCTACCACGACCCCGCCGACCCGCGGGAGGAGGCCCGGCAGTTCAGCGCGGACCTCGCCGTGCGGACCTACACCGACGCCGGGATCGACCCCGCGCAGCTCGGCCTCGGCCTCGCGATGTACGGCCGCGGCTGGACCGGTGCGACGTCGTCCGCGGCGTGGGGCACCGCGACCGGTGCCGCTCCCGGCCAGTGGGAGGCCGGCATCAACGACTACGACGTGATCAAGAACGTGGGCACGGGGTACTACGACGCGAACCTCGGCGCCGCCTGGCGGCACGACGGCAACACGTGGTGGTCCTACGACAACGACCAGTCGGTCGCCAAGAAGGCGCAGTACATCCGGTCCGAGGGGCTCGGCGGCGCCATGTGGTGGGACCTCTCGGGTGACCGCTCCGGCGCGCTGACCGGCGCGCTGTGGAACGTGCTCGGTTCCGGCACCCCGGGTCCCGTGGAGGGCGGCGGCGGTCCGACCGACCCGACCGACCCGCCGACGGATCCCACCGACCCGCCGACCGACCCGCCGACCGACCCGCCGGGCGACGCCTGCACCTCGGCCGCCTGGACCGCGTCCTCCGTCTACGTGGGCGGCAACACCGTCTCGCACGGCGGCCACGAGTGGCGCGCCAAGTGGTGGACCCAGGGCGAGACGCCCGGGACCACGGGCGAGTGGGGCGTGTGGCAGGACCTGGGCGCTTGCTGACCCGAGGCGCACCGAGGTGCCCTGAGGCACGCTGACGGAGAACCCTGGCGGGACGGACCGGTCCCGCCGGGGTTCTCCTGTGTCCGGGGGTGCAAGGATCCCGGCACCCGCGACAGAGTGAGGTCGTGGACGACAGCCCCGGCGCCCCGCACGACGAACCGCCGCAGCACGACGAAGCCTGGTTCGGCGCGCTCTTCGACGCGCACTCGCGCGCCCTCTACTCCTACTTCGTGCGCCGGCTGCCCGACGGCGGCCGCGCCTCCGACGCCGAGGACCTCGCCGCCGAGGTGCTCGCCACCGCGTGGCGCCGGCGCGACGACGTGCCCGACGCCGCGGCGCTGCCCTGGCTCTACCGCACCGCCGGCTACGTGCTGGCGAACCACCGGCGCAAGATGCGCGCCCTGCCGGTCGCGATCGTTCCCGACGAGCCCGACGACGTGGACCCCGCGACGCTCGCCGTCGACGACGACGCCGTGCGCCAGGTCCTGTCCCGGCTGTCCGCGCGCGACCGGCGCATCCTCCTGCTCGTCGCCTGGGACGGGCTGTCGGGCGACGACCTCGCCCAGGTGCTGGGCGTCTCCCGCGGCGGCGCAGACGCCGCGCTGTCCCGTGCCCGGGCCCGCCTGCGCGACGCGTGGGACGCGCACGAGCAAGCGGTGGACGCATGAGCACATGTAGAGGGTGTGGACGGCGCGGAGCCGGGCACGGCACGGAGGGACAGCGATGAACGAGCACCAGCGACCGGAGGACCCGGCGTTCGATCGCCTGACGGCGGCGGACCCCGCGAAGCGTGCGCCCGAACCGGTCGAGGGCGTGCTCCGGGCCAAGGTCGACGCGCTGATCTCGGGGTCGGGGTCCGGGGCTGGGCCCGGGTCGGGGCGGGAGACCGCCGGTCGAGAGCCCGTCGGGACGACGCGCGTGGACGAGGTCGCCGTGCGACGGCACCGCCGTCGGACGCCGTGGCTGGTCGCCGCCGCCGTGGCGGGAATCGTCGCGGCGGGCGGCGGCGGTTACCTGGCGGGCGAGTCCGGGCCGGAGACGGCCACCACGGCGAAGGACGTCGGCGCGGCGGCCGAGTCCGCGCCCGACTCCGACTCCGGGTCCGGCGAGGCGGAGTCCCGGACGGACGACGAGCCGACCTCGGTCCTGGGGGCGCCCGAGGAGCCCGCGACCGAGGGGGTGCAGCCGCTCGACGCGGGCGGCGACCTGGCTTCCGCGACGAGGCTCGTGTTCCACGCGGGCGTGGGGCTCACGGACACGCCGCGGACGGCGGAGGTGCGCTCGGCCGACGGCACGAGCCTGGGCACGTACCCGGTGGTCAGCGAGGAGGCGGCCGTGGAGCGCCTGGGTGACCCGCGGTTCGCGCCGGCGGCGCGGGGGGCCGGGCAGCCCGGGTCGGACGGCGACGCCTCCGCGGAGGCGCCCGCCCCCGGCGGGCCGATCGCGTGGCCCGTGGAGGACGTCACGATCGTGTCGGCGGTCCTCACGGAGGTGCGCTACACCCTGCCGGACGGCGCCGTGCTGCTGGTCCCTGCGTACGACCTGTCGGACGCCGCGGGCAGCAGCTGGACCGTCATCGCGGTGGACGAGGAGCTCCTCGACTTCACGCCGTGACGCGACTGCCCGGCGGGCGTCGTAGGGTCGGGCACGCAGGGACCCGTCCGAGGTCACAACGCGATCTTCAAGGAGTGCACCATGCCAGCACGTACCGCTCGCACCGCCTGGAACGGCACCTTCCAGGAGGGGTCGGGCCAGGTCGAGCTCTCGTCGTCCGGCGTCGGCACGTACGACGTGTCGTTCCCGGCGCGCGCTGCCGACGAGGCCAACGGGGTCACGAGCCCCGAGGAGCTCCTCGCGGCCTCGCACTCGTCGTGCTTCACGATGGCCTTCACGAACGAGCTGGGCCAGGCCGGCGCCACGCCGGAGCAGATCGAGGTCACGGCCGTGGTCACGCTCGGCCCGGACCCGGCCGGCGGCCTCTACATCAGCAGGAGCGCGCTGACGGTGCGCGGGTTCGCCACCGGCATCGACGAGGAGGGCTTCATCGCCGCGGCGAAGGCCGCCAAGGTCGGCTGCCCGATCTCGAAGGCGCTGACCGGCGTCGGCCAGATCACGCTCGACGTCACCTTCGAGGGCTGAGCAGGGCGTTCACGGGCGCGCCACGCGCCCGTGAACGCCTGACGCGATCTGCCGCCCCGTGGTGCGAGAATCGCGGGGTGCCACCTCAGACCCACGACGACGCCCGACCCCTGAACGGCATGAACGACAAGGGCCACACCGCCGACGACGCCGAGGCCGCCCGCACCGCGCGCGAGCAGGCCGAGGCCCGCGCTGCCGAGGACGCGGAGCGCCGCCGCGCCGAGAGCGAGGAGCGGCGCAAGGCCGCACGCCGCGAGGCGGACCACGCCGCGGAGGCCGCCCGCGAGGCGGTCGCCGACGCGCTGCGCACCGTCGTGGGCGGCGACGTCGACACCGGCACGCGCCGCCGCGCGGAGTACTCCACGGACGCGTCGAACTACCGCGTGGTCCCCGAGGGCGTGGTCTTCCCGGAGAGCACCGACGACGTCGTCGCGGCGCTCGGGGCGCTGCGCGAGCTGGCGGTGCCGGTCACGGCCCGCGGCGCCGGCACGTCGGTCGCGGGCAACTCCGTGGGTCCCGGCGTGGTGCTCGACCTGGGCCGGCACCTGAACCAGGTGCTCGCGATCGACCCCGAGCGCGGCACGGCCCGCGTGCAGCCGGGCACGATCATGTCCACCCTCCAGGCGGCGGCCAAGCCGCACGGGCTGCGGTTCGGGCCCGACCCGAGCACCCAGAACCGGGCCACTGTCGGCGGCATGATCGGCAACAACGCCTGCGGCCCGCACGCGGTCGCGTACGGCCGCACGGCCGACAACGTCGTCTCGCTCGACGTGGTCGACGGCGCCGGGCGGCGGTTCACCGCGGGCTCGGGCGACCCGGAGTTCGCCGACGTGCCCGGCCTCAAGGAGCTGGTCCGGGAGAACCTCGCGCTGATCCGCACGGAGTTCGGCCGCTTCGGCCGCCAGGTGTCCGGCTACTCGCTGGAGCACCTCCTGCCGGAGAACGGGTCGAACCTCGCCCGCGCGCTCGTGGGCACGGAGGGCACGCTCGTCACGGTCCTCGAGGCGGAGCTGAACCTGGTCGAGGTGCCGGGCGCGCCCACGCTCGTCGTCCTCGGCTACCCGGACATGGCCACGGCCGCCGACGACGTCCCGCGGCTCCTGGACCACAAGCCGCTCGCCATCGAGGGGCTCGACGCGCGGCTGGTCGACGTCGTGCGCCGCGCCAAGGGCGCCACGTCCGTCCCGCCCCTGCCCGGCGCGGGCGACCCGAACGTCACGGGCTGGCTCATGATCGAGGTCGGCGGCTCGTCGCAGGCCGAGGCGCTGGGCCGGGCGGACGCGATCGTCGAGGCGTCGACGGCGCTCGACACCGCCGTGCTGCCGGCCGGGCCGGACGCCACCAAGATGTGGCAGATCCGGGCCGACGGCGCGGGGCTCGCCGGCCGCACGCCCGCCGGGGAGCAGGCGTGGCCCGGCTGGGAGGACTCCGCGGTGCCGCCGGAGAAGCTCGGGCCCTACCTGCGCGACCTGCAGGCGCTGATGGACCGCTACGGCGTGGACGGGCTGCCCTACGGGCACTTCGGCGACGGCTGCGTGCACCTGCGCATCGACATCCCGCTGGAGACGTCGGGCTCGGTGCTGCGCACCTTCATGATGGAGGCCGCGGAGCTCGTGGCCCGGTACGGCGGGTCGCTGTCCGGCGAGCACGGCGACGGCCGGGCCCGCTCGGAGCTGCTGCCCCTGATCTACTCGCCCGAGGCGATCGCCCTGATGGAGCGGTTCAAGGCCCTGTTCGACCCGAAGGACCTGCTCAACCCGGGCGTCGTCGTGCGGCCGCGGGCCGTGGACGACGACCTGCGTCGTCCGGCCGCCGCGGCCGTGCGTACCAAGCTGCCGCTGGTCGGCAAGGGCTCGGGGCACGGCGTGCGGCGCAAGTCCGGGTACGAGGGTTTCTCGTTCGCGCACGACCACAACGACCTGACCACGGCCGTGCACCGCTGCGTGGGCGTGGGCAAGTGCCGGGCCGACAACTCGGCGGCCGGCGGCTTCATGTGCCCCAGCTACCAGGCCACGAAGGACGAGAAGGACGTGACCCGCGGGCGGGCCCGCGTGCTGCAGGAGGCGGTGAACGGCACCCTGGTCGGCGGCCTCGCCGCGCCCGAGGTCCGGGAGTCGCTGGACCTGTGCCTGTCCTGCAAGGCCTGCTCCAGCGACTGCCCGGCGGGCGTGGACATGGCGCAGTACAAGTCGGAGGTCCTGTACCGGACCTACCGCGGCAAGCTGCGGCCCGTGGACCACTACGCCCTGGGCTGGCTGCCGCGCTGGGCGCGCCTCGCGGGCGCGGTCCCCGAGCTGGTCAACGCCCTGCTGGGCGTGCGGTGGATCGGCAAGGCGGTGCTGTGGGCGGGCGGCATGGACACCCGCCGGTCGATGCCCAGGTTCGCCGAGGTGCCGTTCCGCCAGTGGTGGGCGCGCGGCGGCGCGACGCACGGCGTGCCCGGGCTGCCGGTCACGGGCGAGCCGGGGCACGAGGGTAGGACGGCGGCGCGGCTCGCGACCAAGCCCAAGGTGGTCCTATGGACCGACTCGTTCAGCGACGCGCTCTCGCCCACGGTCCCGCAGGCGGCCCTGAAGGTGCTGACCTCCGCGGGGTTCGACGTCATCGTGCCGGACGAGCAGGCCTGCTGCGGCCTGACCTGGATCTCGACCGGCCAGCTCGACGGCGCCCGGCGCCGCCTGCTCAAGCTGCTGGAGGTGCTGGGGCCGTACGCGGTGAACGGCATCCCGATCATGGGGCTGGAGCCGTCCTGCACGGCGGTGCTGCGCTCCGACCTGATCGACCTGTTCCCGGACGACCCGCGCGCGCAGGCCGTGGCCCGCATGACGCGGACGGCGGCCGAGCTGCTGACCTCGGACGACACCCCGGACGAGTGGGAGCTGCCCTCGCTGGCCGACGTGTCGGCCGTGGTGCAGCCGCACTGCCACCAGCACTCCGTGATGGGGTACGAGGCGGACCAGGCGCTGCTGGAGCAGGGTGGCGCGCAGATCGAGGTGCTGGCGGGCTGCTGCGGCCTGGCCGGCAACTTCGGCATGCAGAAGGGGCACTACGAGACATCGGTGGCGGTCGCGGAGAACGCGCTGCTGCCCGCCCTGCGCGCCGCCGCCCCCGGCACCACCTACCTGGCCGACGGCTTCTCGTGCCGCACCCAGGCGCTCGACCTGATGGGCGTCGAGGGCAAGTCGCTGCTGGAGGTCATCGCCGACCGGCTGTAGGCCCTACTCCAGCCACTCCGTCTCGAACCGGTCGTTGGCGTGGATGTGCACCGCCTCGTAGAGGTCCGCGCCGAGGGTCCGGAACTTGTGCGGCACCATCGCCTCGACCACGAGGATCTGGCCGCCCACGGCCTCGAACTCGTTGCCGTCCACGGTGAACAGCGCCCGGCCGGACCGGATCACGAACGTCTCGGAGTAGGGGTGCCGGTGCAGCCGGGGGCCGGTGCCGTCCTCGGCCACCCGCTCGAAGATGACGGACACCTCGGACCCGTGGAGGTAACCCTCGAAGTTCCCGTACGGCAGCGTCGCCTGCTCGATCGCCTGAAGAGTCATGCTCCTCAGACTGGCGGGCGCGCCGCCGGGCGGCAACCAGTTTCGTCGGACGCCGAACCGGGGCCGGAGGGGAGAATGCGGCCATGGAGTTCCAGGACGTCGTCCGCACGCGCCGGATGCACCGCAAGTTCACCGCCGAACCCGTCCCGGCGCAGGCCGTGGACCGGATCACCCGCAACGCCGTCCGCGCCCCGAGCGCGGGGTTCAGCCAGGGCTGGGCGTTCGTGGTGCTGGAGGCGCCCGAGGACCGGGACCGGTTCTGGGCGGCGTCCACCCCGGACGACTCGGAGCGCGACATGTCGGCCTGGCTCGACGGCATGCGCACCGCCCCGGTGATCGTGCTGGCGCTCGCGTCCAAGGCCGCCTACCTGCGGCGGTACGCCGAGAAGGACAAGGGTTGGGAGGACCTCGACGAGGCCCGCTGGCCGGTCCCGTTCTGGCACGTCGACGTCGGCATGGCGTCGCTGCTCATGCTGCAGACCGCCGTCGACGAGGGGCTGGGCGCCTGCTTCTTCGGCGTCTCGCCGCGGGAGGTGCCGGCGGTCCGGGCCGAGCTCGGCATCCCGGAGGAGTTCGAGATCACCGGCGTCGTCGCCGTCGGGCACCCGGCAGACGGCGGGGCGAAGGGCTCGCCCACCCGCCGCCGGCGCAAGCCCCTCGACGAGGTGGTGCACCGCGGCGGGTGGTGACCCGGCGTCACGCGGCGTCGAGCCGCGCCCGCACGTCGTCGTCCAGCACCAGGTCCACCGCGCCGAGCGCCTCGTCGAGCTGCGCCACGCTGCTCGCGCCGAACACGGGGACCACCGGCACCTCGCCGCCCAGGAGCCACGCGAGCGCCACCTGGTTGGGCGTCGCGCCGAGCTCGGCGGCGACGGCCCGGAGCTCGGTGATCCGGGCGCGGGACCCCGCGTGGTCCGCCCCGTCGTAGAACGGCTTGTCGTCGCGGCTGAACACGCCCTGGTGCAGCGGTGAGTACGCCAGCACGGTGAGGCCCGGGCGGCCGTCGGCGCCGGTGGACCGGGCGTAGTCGAGCAGCTCGGGCGTGGCCCAGTTGGTCCGGATGGGCTGCGGGCGCGGGTACAGGTAGCTGTGGCACTGCTGCACCGCGCCGTACGGCGCCACTCCCAGCCGCGCGGCGGTCTCCCGCGCCTCGACGACCCGCCACAGGGCGACGTTCGAGATGCCCGGGATGCCCACGATGCCCTCGTCGACCAGCTTGCCGAACGCGCCGACCGTCTCCTCCAGCGGCGTGTCCCGGTCGTCCACGTGCCCGTACAGCAGGTCGATGTGGTCCAGGCCCAGGTGGCGCAGGCTCTCGCGCGCCTCCCGGTCGATCGTCGCGGCGCCCAGGCCCTGGTAGTTGGTGGGCGGCGTCGTCGACAGCGGCAGGGCCGGGTCCTTCCGGGCCGCGCCCAGCTTGGTCGCGATCCGCAGCCCGTCGCGGTTGCCCCGCGCGGCGAGCCAGCGGCCGAGCACGTCCTCGGAGTCGCGCCCGTACCCCTCGCCCCAGGAGTTGTAGTTGTTGGCCGTGTCGAGGAACGTGCCCCCGGCCTCGACGAACCGGTCCAGGATCGCGAACGACGTCTCCTCGTCCGTCCGGGTCCCCATCCACATCGTGCCCAGGCACAGCGTCGACACCTCGAACGACGCGTGCCCGTTGTCCAGCGTGCGGTACCGCATGTCAGCTCCTCTCGTCCCGGGCTCCTGCCCGGCACGCACCACGCTAGGGAGGAATCGGTCTGGTGCTACGGTCCAATGCCATGGCCACGGACCAGACCAATTCTGCCGACGTGCTGATCGCCCCGGTGCCCGGGCCGGGCGCGCTGCGGCACCGGTTGGAGGAGGCGATCCTCGGCGACATAGCCTCCGGCCGCCTGGCCTCCGGCACGGCCCTTCCGCCCAGCCGCACGCTCGCCGACGCCCTCGGCATCTCGCGCTGGGTGGTCACCGAGGCGTACGGGCACCTGGTGGGCAAGGGGGTGCTGGAGGCACGCACGGGGTCCGCGACGCGGGTGGCGGCGGTCGCACCCGTGGCCGACGGCGGGGCGGGCCGGGCGACGGCCGGTCCCGGTCGGGCTTCCCCGCGGCTGGAACGCGCACCCGAGCGCGCGACGCACGACCTCGCCCCCGGCGTGCCCGACCTGCGGCACGTGCCCCGCGACGCCTGGCTCCGCGCGGCCCGCGAGGCGCTCGCGGAGGCGACCAACCAGGACCTGGGCGCGCAGCCGCCCGCCGGGCACCCGGCGGCCCGCGCGGCGGTGGCGACCCACCTGCGGCGCTCCCGGATCGTGTCCGGGCCCGACGACGCCGTGGTGCTCACCCGGGGCGCCGCCGACGGCATGTCCCGGATCGCGGCGGCCCTCGCCGCGGCGGGCCACACGCACCTGCTCGTCGAGGACCCGAGCTGGGCCGCGCTGCGCGACGTCGCCGCCGCGGCGGGCCTCACCCCGGTGCCGGTCCCGGTGGACGACGCCGGGATCTCGCCCGCACGGCTGCGCGCCGAGGCCGCCCGCACGGGGGCCCGCGCCGCGCTGCTCACCCCGGCGCACCAGTTCCCGCTGGGCGCGGCCCTGCCGGACGAGCGGCGCGCGGTGCTGCTCGACTGGGCGCGCGAGGTGGACGGGCTGCTGATCGAGGACGACTACGACGCCGAGTTCCGCTACGACCGCCGGCCCGTGCCCGCGCTCCAGGGGCTCGACCCGGACCGGGTGCTGCTGCTCGGCTCGACGAGCAAGACGCTGGCCCCGGCGTTCGGGATCGGCTGGATGGTGGTCCCGCAGCGTTGGCGCGCCCCGGTGCTGGACGTGTCCGTGCGCCGGGGCCCCGCGCCGGGTCCGGCGACGCTGGACCAGCTCACGCTCGCCCGGTTCGTCGGGGACGGCGCCTACGCGCGGTACCTGCGCGCGGCGCGCACCCGGTACGCCCGACGCCGGGCCGCGCTGCTGGATGCCCTGGACCGCGAGCTGCCCGGCGCGCGGATCGGCGGGATCGCGGCCGGGATGCACGTGACGGTGGACCTGGCCGGGGTGCGGGCCGGGCCGGACGGCGTGGACGCCGCCGACGTCGTGCGCGAGGGGGCGGCCCGGGACGTCGCGCTGGTCGACGTGCGGCGGTACCAGGCAGCACCGTCGGCCCGGTCGACCGTGCTCGTGGTGGGCTACGGGAACCTGGCCGACGCGCGGCTGCCGGAGGCGATCCGGAGCCTGCGGGCGGCCGTCGAGGCGGCCGGAGCCGGCTAGTTCGGCAGCCCGGGCACCTGCGCGCCGACGGCGGCCCGCACCTCGTCCGGGAGCTGCGACCAGTCGTCGGCGGTGTCCAGGTCGACGGCGGTGCCGGGCCGGTCCACGACCCGCGCCGTCAGCCCCCGGGCCTCGGCCTCGGCGAGGTGCGCCGCCAGGGACCCGACGCCGAACCGGAACCGGAAGCCCGGGTCCGCAAAGGGGAGGAGCAGCAGATTGGTGCCCGACCGGTACCGGTCGGTCGCGACCACCACCGGGGCCTCCTCAGTGAGCAGGGCCGCCACGTCCGCTTGGGTCAGGGCCGGGAGGTCGGCGTGGGCGACCAGGAGGCGGGAGCCCTCGCCGCCGACCGCCAGAGTCTCCCGGGCGTGCTCCAGCGCGGCGTTCAGGCCCGGCCGGTCGGCGGGCTGCTCCAGCACCTCGACCGCCAGCCCGGCCAGCGTCTCGCCCGTGAAGACCGGGTCCGCCGTCACCACGACCACCCGGCCGATCCCGTCGGCTGCGAGCAGCGTGGACACCACGTGCCGGGCCAGCACCCGGACCAGACGACGCCGCGCACCGGCGTCGAGCACCGCGGCGAGCCGGGACTTGCCCGAGACGCCGTCGCGCAGGGGCACGACCGCCGTCGTGCCCCCGCCCCGCCTGGGCGAGCTGGTCACGCGAACGCCAGCAGCTCGCGAGCCAGGCGCTCGCGGCCGGGTGGGCCGCCCATGATCGTGTCGGTGACGTGCACCGTCAGGCCGAGGTCGGCGACGGCGCCGGCGAGGTTCGCGTCGCGCTCGTCGATCACCATGACGTCCACGAGGCCCGCGTAGATCCGGGCCACGCCCAGGGCGGAGACCTCGTGCCCCAGCGACTCCAGGATCTGTGCGGCCGGCCCCTTGATCGCCTGGCCGCCCACGATGGGGCTGACCGCCACGCGCCGGCCGGGGGCGTCCGTCAGGGCCTGACGCACCCCCGGCACAGCGAGGAGCGGCTCGATGGACAGGAACGGGTTGGACGGCGCGAGCACCACCAGCTCGGCGGCCAGCGCGCCGAGCACGCCGGGGGCCGGGCGGGCGGCGTCGGCCCCGTCGAAGTGCAGGCCGAGGACGGCGTCCGCGTGCTGCCGCCCCACGAAGTACTCCTGGAAGCCGAGCCGCCCCGACGGGGTGTCGACGAGGGTCGCGAGGCGGTCGTCGGTGGCGGGCAGCACGCGCGGGCGGACGCCCATCGAGGCGGCCAGGTGCGCCGTGACGGCGGACAGTGGCTCGCCCCGGCGCAGCCGCGCCGTCCGCA
Source organism: Promicromonospora sp. NPDC050262 (assembly GCF_040655935.1). Lineage (NCBI taxonomy): Bacteria > Bacillati > Actinomycetota > Actinomycetes > Micrococcales > Promicromonosporaceae > Promicromonospora > Promicromonospora sp. NPDC050262. The sequence continues at coordinate 163,549 of NZ_JBFAKX010000006.1, forward strand.
CGATGTGGGTGGCGAGGTCCCGGTCGCCGAGCGTGAACCAGGTGTCCTCGCCCAGGTCCTTCAGCGCCGTCAGGGTCGCGTAGGACTCGCCGCGCAGACCCCAGCCGCGCTCCTCGTCGTTGAGCTCGGCGAGGGTGTAGAGGACGGTGTCGATGTCGGGGGAGATGTCGAGGCCGTGCAGCTCGGTGTCGTCGCCGACGTTCACGACGACGGTGAGGGCCGAGGCCGGCTTTCCGGTGGGTGCCGCGCCGAGCGCGAGATCGAGGCCGTGCGCGAGCCGCGCACCGCCGACCCCGCCGGCGAGGAGGGTGACGTTCACGCGTCGAGCCTACGTGCGCGTCGTACCGGTCAGTACCTCCCGTACCCGTCCGGAGGGGGCAGGATGGGTGCATGGCTGTCTTCGCGTTCTCCGTAGCCCCCATGACCGCAGGCGAGTCCGTCGCCGACCAGGTCGCCGAGGCCGTCCGCATCGTCCGGGAGTCCGGGCTCCCCAACCGGACCACCTCGATGTTCACCGAGATCGAAGGGTCCTGGGACGAGGTGATGCCGGTGATCCAGCGCGCGACCGACTCCGTCGCGCGCGGCGGGCACCGGGTGTCCCTCGTCATCAAGGCCGACATCCGGCCGGGTGCCGCCGCCGGGCAGATCGACAGCAAGATCGCCCGGGTCGAGGAGCGGCTGGCCGCCGACGAGTCGGAGACCGGCCACTCCTGAGGCGCGCGGGGCCGCGCGGCGTCGGGCGGCGTCAGCCCAGCAGCATGACGAGCGCCAGGGCCACCATCAGGCCCGACGACGCCAGCGCCGTGCCCAGCCGGCCGCGCGGCCCGGACAGGACCCGGCCCAGCAGCGTGCCGCCGAGGGCCAGCACGAGCTGCCACGACGCCGACGCCAGGAACGCGGCGACCCCGAACACGACGGCGGCGACCGGCGCGGCGCCGGTCGCCGCGGCGTCGGGCAGCAGCGCGCCGCCGGTGACGACCACGGCGAAGAACACGACGGTGCCGGGGTTGATCGCGGTGATCGCGACGAACCTGCCGAAGGCGCGCGGCGCGCTGAGCGGGTCGGTGCGCGCCTCGCCGTCCGACGCCGCCCGCTCGCGCCAGGCGGTCCACGCGCCGTGGGCGGCCAGCACCACGAGCACGACGGCGGAGGCGACCCGGAGCGGACCGGCGACGGGTCGCACGAGGTCGGCGACGACTGTGCCGAACAGGCCGGTGACCAGGGCGTAGGCGCCGTCGACGGTCGCGATCCCGAGGGCTCCGGCCACGCCGACCCGCCACGGGTGCCGGGCGGCCAGCCCCACGAGGTACGACGCGACGGGCCCCACCGGCAGCGCGACGGCGTACCCGGCGACGAGGCCGGCGAGCAGGACGGGCCACAGCGTGGGCGCGGCGCTCGTCATGGCCCGGGACCCTAGACGTGACAGGACCCCGGGACAAGTCTCACTACACCTTCACCCCCGTGTTTCCGGACACTTGCCACCGGCCTTTAGGCTAAGGCGGACCGATGCCGCAGGACCCTGGGAGATCACGAGATGCCATTGTTCGAGGTCGATACCCAACGGCCACTCCTCGTGACGTCGGCCAACGGCCCGGACGGCTCCGAACCCGGCCTGAAGACCACGGCCAACCAGGTCGTCGACTCCCACATCGACGGGCTCCTCGGTGAAGAGGTCTTCCCGATCGCGCAGGGCTCCGGCCCGGACGAGCCGCACCTGCTCGCCCTCGACGCGTCGGGCTCGCCCGTCGTCGTGGAGCTCGTGGCCGACCTCGACCGGGAGAACCTCGCCAAGGCGCTCGACCACGCCGGAGCCGCCGGCCGGCTGACCCGCGCCGAGCTCGCGGCGCGCTACCGCGGCGGGGCCAGCTCGTTCCAGCACGACGTCGCCGCCTTCTACGACAGCGTGCCGATCACCCGCACGCAGGCCGGCAAGAACGGCGGCGGGGGCGCGCGGCTCATCATCATCTGCCAGAACGCGCCCGACGAGATCCTCAACGCCGTCGACTTCCTGCGGCAGCCCTCGATGCCCGTCGAGGTGCTGAAGATGGGCGTCGTGAACTCGAACGACGGCCGCAAGTTCCTCGACGTGTCGCCGCTCGTCGTGCACCTGCCACCCGGCCTGCCGGCCCCGAAGTCGGCGCCGATCGGCGGCACCATCACGAGCTCGATGAAGGGCTCGGTCAGCACGTCGATGGACACGGGCGTCACCGGCGGCGTGACCGGCGGGTCCTCGGCGCCCAAGGACGCCTTCGAGGAGGGTGTGAAGGTCGGCTACGCCCTCACGGGCAAGATGCCGGTCGTCGCCCAGGCCCCGCAGGCCCGGTCCGAGCGCCCCGCGCCGCCCAAGCCGCCCGTGGCCGACGGACCGTCGTCCGGCCCGACCAACGCGGCGACCGGCCTCCGGTCGAGCCTCCGCGGGGGCGCGTCCGAGCGCGCCGCCGGCACCCGCGCGGGTCGCCGCGCGCAGGCCGCGGCCTCGTCCGAGGTCCCGCCCGCCCCGTCGGCACCGGCCGTACCGGCGCCCCCCGCCCCGCCCGGGCCGAGCGCCGCCGCTCCGTCGAGCTCCCCGGTCTCCCGGGTGCGCCCGGGCGCGGAGTCCCGTCCGACGCCGAGCACCCCGCCGCGCCTCGCCGCGAGCCGGTCCTCCCTGGGCGGGGCGAGCACGCCGGCCCGCGCCGAGGTCCCCGCCGAGCCGGCACCCGCTCCGGCACCCGCCCCCTCGGTGCGGCGCCGCTCGCGCACCGACCGGTTCGCGGCCTCCAGCCAGCCGGACGAGCCGGCAGCGGGCTACCCGGCGTCCGGCCCGATGCCGTCCGCCGACGCGCCCTACGCGCCGCCTCCCGTGCCGCAGCCGGCCGAGGAGAACCTCTGGCAGCCCGCGCCGTACGACGAGGCGCCCGCCTACGCGGTCCCGGCCGAGCCCGAGACGCCGGACTTCGAGATCACCCGGCCCCGCTACGAGCGCGAGCCCGCCTACCAGTCCGAGTCGTCCTTCGCGCCCGCGTCCGCCGCGCCCGCCTACGACTACTCCGCCGAGGCCTCCGGCTACGGCGACCAGGGCGGTTACGGCTACGGCGAGCAGCCCGGCTACCAGTCGCCCTACGCCGACGGCGCGGCCCCGGTCGTGGTGGAGCAGAGCCCGTGGGAGTCCGGCGGCTACCTCGCCGGCCCGGACGACGGCTACGGGCAGACGTCGTTCGCCGCCGACCCGTACCCGTCGAGCGCCCCCGAGGCGCCGGCCCGTCCGGTGCCGCCGGGCGAGAGCATCCGGGCCAGCACCCCGATGCTGTTCGAGGAGGAGGACGACCCCGACCTGGAGGCGCTGGCCCGCAGCATCGGCACGCCCACCCGGATCGTGTGGTCGCGTCCGCGACGCAACCAGCACTTCGAGGCGATGCTCCTGCCGGACGGCGCCATCGAGCTGGCCAACGGCGCCCGGTACCGGCACCCGGACTCGGCCGCCACCGCGGCGTCGGGCTCGTACACCGCCGACGGCTGGAGCGTGTGGCGCATCGGCGACACCGGCCCCACCCTCGTGGAGGAGTTCTCCCGCCGGTTCGCCTGACCGGGTGCCGGCCGGGGAGGCCGGTCAGCCCGAGGCACGCACCACGAGCTCGGGCACGAAGGTCGCCGACCCGCCCGTGGTCCCGCCGTCGAGCTCGGCGAGGAGCAGCCGCGCCATCGCGTCGGCCATGTCCTCGACGGGCTGGCGCACGGTGGTGAGCGGGGGATGGGCCTGTGCGGCGACGCTCGAGTCGTCGAACCCCACCACGGCGACGTCCCGGGGCACGTCCCGGCCGGCGGTACGCAGGGCGGTGGAGACGCCGTCCGCCATCAGGTCGTTCGCGGCGAAGACGCCGTCGACGTCGGGCCGGGCGGCCAGCAGCGCGCGGGCCGCGGCCTCGCCGCCCGGGCGCGTGAAGTCGGCGGGGACCACCTCGGGCGCGGGCAGCCCCGCGGCGCGCACCCCGTCCAGGAACCCCCGCAGCCGGTCGTGCCCGAACGGCGCGTCGGCCGGCCCGGCGACCACCGCGAGCCGGGTGCGCCCGGACCCGGCGAGGTGCTCGGCGGCCAGCCGTCCGCCCGCGGCCTGGTCCAGGTCGACCCAGGCGACGTCCGGCACGGTGGTGCGGGTCGAGAGCACCAGCGGCACGGCGAGGCCCGCGAGCCGCGCGGGCAGCGGGTCGGCCGAGCTGGAGGTGATGAGCAGCACGCCGTCGACGTGCCCCTGCCGTACGTACCGCACCACCTGGTCGTGGGCGGGCGGGTCGGCGGGGATGATCGCGAGGTGGATGTCGCGGGGCCGCAGCACCGCCTGCGCCCCGGCTGTCACGCGGCCCACGTACGGGTCGGTGAAGAGGCGTTCGAGGAACGGCAGCGGCGAACGCTGCTCGGGCGGCTCCGACACGACGAGCGCGACGGAGCCCGTGCGGCGGGTCACGAGCGACCGGGCGGCGAGGTTCGGCACGTAGCCGGTCTCGTCGATCGCCCGGCGCACGACCTCGACGATCCCGGGATCGACGCTGGCCACCCCGTTGATCACCCGCGACACGGTCGCGCGCGACACCCCGGCGACGGAGGCCACGACCTCCAAGGTGGGACGGTTCGGCACGAGCCCTTTATACCCCCACCCCGCCCAGGCCGTTGAGTGCTGGGTTCTCGCCCTTTTTCGTGTGCCAGAAGGGCGAAAACCCAGCACTCAACGAGGGTGGTTACTGGTAGACGCGGACGTAGTCGACCAGCATGCGGGACGGGAACGGCGTGGACGCGTCCGGCGGGCCCGGCCAGTCACCGCCGACCGCGAGGTTGAGGATCAGGTAGAACTCGTGGTCGTAGACCCACGGCCCGCGGGTGGACTCCACGGTGTCCTTGTCGGCGTAGAAGACGTCGCGGCCGTCGAGCGAGAACTGGATGCCCTCGCTGTCCCACTCGGCGGCCCAGGTGTGGAAGCCGTCCGAGATCTTCGAGCCGTCGGGCAGCGTGTAGCCCCCGCCGTAGCCGCCCCCGCCGTTGTACGCCGGGGCGTGCAGGGTGGAGTGGGCCTGGGTCGGGTTCTGCCCGATGAACTCCATGATGTCGATCTCCCCGTTGTACGGCCACGGCCGGCCGTCCAGGAAGTCGGAGCCCATCATCCAGAACGCGGGCCACAGGCCGCGGCCCTCGGGCACCTTGACGCGGGCCTCGAACCGGCCGTACTGGGCGTGGAACCTGTTGGACGTGTTCATGCGGTGCGACGTGTACTGCCGCCCGTTGCGGTCCTCCCGCCGGGCCTCCAGCACGAAGTTGCCCTGGCCGTCCTGGAACCCGTTGCCGCTCGGGGTGTAGACCTGCTGCTCGTTGTTCTGCGGCAGGCCGGCGTCGATGGTCCACCTCGAGCCGTCGGCGGGTGTGCCGGCCGCGCCGTTGAACTCGTCGCTCCACACCAGGTCGAGGTCGTCGAAGTCGGGGTCGGCGGGCTCGGTCGGGGGAGCGGCGGGCGCGCCGCCCGTGCCGTAGACCTGGAACTCCCACAGCGAGTAGCCGTAGGGGCCGCTCCGGTCGCGCAGGTGCACGCGCACGTGCCGGCCGTCGGCGTCGAGCGGGATGGTCTGCTTGAAGCCGGTGCCGCCCGTGGTGGTGTGCACGGTGCGCCACGTGGTGCCGTTGTCGGACACCTCGATGTCGAAGGTCGTCGCGAACGCCGGGTCCCACTGGAGCACGACGCTGCTGACGTGCGCGGCGGCGCCGAGGTCGACGGCGATCCAGCCCTCGTCGACCCAGCCCGTGTCGGGGCTGACGGCCCAGCGGCTGGCCGGGTCGAGGTCGAAGGCCTTGTCGGGGGAGCAGAGCCAGCAGTTGCCGTCGTTCTGCGAGCTGGACGCGCTGCCCTGCTTGCCGTAGGAGAGGAGCGAGGTGTCGGAGGGCACGTCGCCCCCGGTGCCGAACACCTGCAGCTCCCAGAGGGAGACGCCCCACTGGGTGGCGCGCTGGGTGACCCAGAGGCGCAGGTAGCGGCCGGTGCCGTCCACGTCGAGGTTCTGGTCGCCGCCGGTGCCGGTCGTGGTCGAGTACACGGTGGACCACGCCGCGCCGTCGGCGGAGGTCTCGACACGGAAGCCGGAGGCGTACGCCGCCTCCCAGTCGAGGACGACCCGGTCGATCGCCTGGACGGAGCCCAGGTCGACGCGGATCCACTGGTTGTCGGCGGCGGCGCTCGACCAGCGGGTGCCGGGGTCGCCGTCGACGGCGTTGGCGCCGGTGCTCCAGTCGAACTCGGTGCTGGACGTGGTGACCGGCCGGCCCTGCGAGAGCGGGTCGGCGGCGGCCGATGCGGTGGTGACCTGGGTGATCGCACCCAGGGCGAGGAGGGCCGCGGCGGTGGTCGCCGCCGCGAGCGTGCGGACGTGTCTGCGCATGTGACGTGCTCCTTCGAACGTCGGTCTGGCACGTTGAGCCATCTGAGAGAGCGCTCTCTCAGATGGTCGCGGACATTCCGGACCCCGGTCAAGGCTTTCGGCGAACTTTGCTGACAGGTCTGTAAGCGAAGGAACCTAGGGTCGGACGACGACCTTGCCGAACTGCTCGCCCTCGTTCAGCCGCGCCAGGCCCTCGGCGGCCTTCGCGAGCGGCACCGCGGCGTCGATCACCGGGCGCACGCCGGTGCGGGCGCAGAACCGGGCGAGCGCGCCCAGGTCCTCGCGCGAGCCCATGGTGACGCCCTGCACCCGGATCTCCTGGAAGAAGATGCGCGTCAGCTCCGCCGGGGGAGCGTCGCCCGACGTCGCGCCGCAGACCAGCACCGAGCCGCCCGGCCGCACCGAGCGGATCGAGTGCGCCCACGTGGCCTGGCCCACCGACTCGAGCACCGCGTCGACGCGCGCCGGCAGCCGGGCACCGGTCTCGACGGCGCCCGCCGCACCCAGCGAGATGGCCCGCTCCCGCTTCTCGGCGGAACGCGACGTCACCCAGACCTCCAGGCCGGCCGCCGCGCCCAGCGTGACCGCCGCCGTCGCCAGACCGCCGCCCGCGCCCTGCACCAGGACGCGGTCGCCTGGCGTGAGGCCGCCCTGCGTGAACAGCATGGTGTAGGCGGTGAGCCACGCCGTCGGGAGGCACGCGGCCTCCTCGAACGACAGCTCGGCGGGCTTCGGCACCAGGTTCGCGGCCGGCACCGCCACCCGCTCGGCGAGGGTCCCGGGGTAGCGCTCCGAGAGCAGCGAGCGGGGTTCCTTCGGCCCGACGCCGTGGCCGTCGGCCCCGATGACGCCGTGCACGATCACCTCGGACCCGTCCGGGGTCACGCCCGCGGCGTCGGTGCCCAGGATCATCGGCAGCTGCTGCTCCCGCAGGCCGACGCCGCGCAGCGACCACAGGTCGTGGTGGTTCAGGGACGCCGCCCGGACGTCCACGGTGGTCCAGTGCTCCGGGGTCTCGGGCTCGGGTCGCTCGCCCACCTCCAGGCCGTCGAGCGGGCTGTCGGGCGAGAAGCGGGTCACGTAGGCGGCAAGCATCCGTTCAACCTACCTGGCCCGCGGCGGCGGACCAGGTAGGCGGGGACGAACGGAAGATCACCTGGCGGACTGCTCCGTGCCGATGTCGAACATCCAGGAGATACCGAACTTGTCGGTGAGCGCCCCGTAGTAGTCGCCCCACGGGGCGAGCTCGAGCGGCTGGCCCGGGGTCGCGCCGTCGGACAGCTTCTCGTAGGCGTTCCTGATGTAGTCGTGGTCGTCCGGGCCGCCGGTCAGGGACACGGTGACGCCGCTGGTGGGGGCCACGTACTCCATGAACGACGGCGTGTCCGCCGCCATGATCGTGAGGCCGCCCGGGGCATCGAGCTGGCCGTGCATGACGAGGTCCTTGTCCTCGTCGGGGGTCGGCATCCCCTCCATCGGGGTGCCGCCGAAGGTGCTGACGTCGAGCTCGCCGCCGAGCACGGACTGGTAGAAGTCCAGGGCGTCCTTGGCCTCGGACTTGAAGCTGAGGTACGGGTTGAGCTTTGCCATACGTCCACGCTAAGCCTGGGCCCGGCGGGGCGCGCGGCGGTTATCCGAGGAACTCGCTCACCATCGGGCCGATCTGGTCCGCCTCGACCAGGAACCCGTCGTGCCCCACGTCGCTCGTCACGATCCGCAGCGACTCGGCCTGCGGGATCCAGCGGGCCAGCCGCGCGGACTGGGCGGGCGGGAACAGCCGGTCGCTGTCCACCGCCACCACCAGCGTGCGCGCGGCGATCTGGCTCAGGGCGTTCTCGACGCCGCCGCGGTCGCGGCCCAGGTCGTGCGAAAGCATCGACTCGGTGAGCACGAGGTAGGAGTTGGCGTCGAACCGGCGCGCGAGCTTGTCGCCGTGGTGCTCCAGGTACGACTGCACGGCGAACCGGCCGCCCGCGAACGGGTCCTCGCCGCCCTGCGGCAGGCGGCCGAAGCGCTGGTCGAGCTCGTAGCCCGTGCGATACGTCGTGTGCGCGATCTGGCGGGCGATGCCCAGGCCGGTGTGCGGGCCGTCGTCGTCGGCCGCGTCGTAGTAGTCGCCGCCGCGGAAGCGCGGGTCCACGCGGATCGCGGCGAGCTGCGGGTGCGCCCAGGCGATCTGGTCCCCGCCGGTCTGGGCGGTGGTCGCGATCGCGGCGAGGTTGCGCACCTCGACGCCGGCCTCGGGCCCGAGCAGCGCCCACTCCAGCACGCGCAGCCCGCCCATGGACGCGCCGATGACGAGCTCCCAGGAGCGGATCCCGAGCTCGCGGGTCAGCGCGATCTCCACGGCCACCTGGTCGCGGGTCGTGACGTAGGGGAAGCGGCCGCCCCAGGGGCGCCCGTCGTCCGCCGTCGACGACGGTCCGGTCGTGCCCTGACAGCCCCCGAGCGCGTTGGGCGCCACCACGAAGTAACGGTCGGTGTCGATGGGCCGGCCGGGGCCGACCATCTGGCCCCACCACCCGGCGGTCACGTGCCCCGCCCCGGCCTCGCCGGTGACGTGCGAGTCGCCCGTGAGGGCGTGCAGCACCAGCACGGCGTTCGAGCCGTCGGCGTTCAGCGTGCCCCAGGTCTCGTAGGCCACGCGGACGGCGGGCAGGCGGCCGCCGGCCTCCAGCTCGAACGCGCCGACGTCGGCGAACTGCCGGCGTCCCGGGTCGTCGCCCTCGCGCCACGCGCCGCTCGGGGGCACCGGAGGCTTGCTCCGGGCGCGCGAGGTCTCGACCGGTCCGGCCGGGCCGGGCGTGGCGACGTCGCCCCCGCCGTGCGTGTCCTGCGGCACGGAGAACGGGACGCTCGTGGTGCGGATGCTCGGGTCAAGGGCACCGTGAGCGGCCTTCGGGGTGGTGACGGCCATGGCTCCTCCTGCGGCTCGGGATGGTGGGCGGGCACCGGAGGGTTGTCCGGTGCCCGCCCCGGGGTACTGCGGGTGGATCAGTCCGTCTCGCCGCCCAGGAGGTTCTTGGCGGCGGTGAAGCCGAGCTCCAGGTCGGCCAGGATGTCCTCCACGTTCTCCAGGCCCACCGCCAGGCGGACCAGGCCGGGCGTGACGCCGGACAGCGCCTGCTCGTCCGGCGTGAGCTGGGAGTGGGTGGTGGACGCGGGGTGGATCACGAGCGAGCGGACGTCGCCGATGTTCGCCACGTTGGAGTGCAGCCGCAGGGCGGAGACGAACGCCTGGCCCGCCTCGGTGCCGCCGTCGAGCTCGAAGGCGAGCACCGCGCCGGCGCCCTGGGGGGCGTACTTCTGGGCGTTGCCGTACCAGGGCGAGCTCTCCAGGCCCGCGTAGTGGACGCCGCGGACGTCGTCCCGGGCCTCCAACCACCGGGCGACGTGCTGCGCGTTGGCGACGTGCCGCTCGATCCGCAGCGAGAGCGTCTCCAGGCCCTGGGCGAGCAGGAAGGCGTTGAACGGCGAGATCGCCGCGCCGAGGTCGCGCAGGAGCTGGACCCGCGCCTTGAGCACGAACGCCAGGTTGGCGCCCAGGGCGCCGTCGACGCCGAGGTCGCGGGCGAACACCAGGCCGTTGTAGCTCGGGTCCGGCGTGTTGAAGCCGGGGAACCGCTCGGGGTCGGCCGCGAAGTCGAACCGGCCACCGTCGACGATCACGCCGCCGATCGCGCTGCCGTGGCCGCCCAGGTACTTGGTCGCGGAGTGCACGATGATGTCGGCGCCGTGTTCGAACGGGCGGATGAGGTACGGCGTGGCCACGGTGTTGTCCACGATCAGGGGGACGCCGGCCTCGTGCGCGGCCGCGGCCACGCCCTCGATGTCGAGCACGTCCGAGCGCGGGTTCGGGATGGTCTCGCCGAAGAACGCCTTGGTGTTGGGGCGGACGGCGGCGCGCCAGGCGTCGAGGTCGTGCGGGTCGTCCACGAACGTGGACTCGATGCCGAACTTCGGGAGCGTGTGGTGCAGCAGGTTGTACGTGCCGCCGTAGAGGCTCGCGGACGCGACGATATGGTCGCCCGCCTGCGCGAGGTTGAGGATCGCGAGGGACTCCGCGGCCTGGCCGGAGGCCACCAGCAGGGCGCCGACGCCGCCCTCCAGGCTGGCGATCCGGTCCTCGACCACCTGCTGCGTGGGGTTGCCGATGCGGGTGTAGATCGGGCCGAGGTCCTTCAGGGCGAACCGGTCGGCGGCGACCCCGGCGTCGGGGAACACGAACGACGTGGTCTGGTAGATCGGCAGGGCGCGGGCGCCGGTCGTGGGGTCCGGCTCCTGGCCGGCGTGGATCTGGCGGGTCTCGAACGACCACTGGGGCTGAGTCATGGCTCTACCTGCTTCCTGTGCGAGGTGGCGTGCTTCTGGCTGAACTGACCGAGCTGTGCCGCGACATGCCCCGAGGGGCCTGCGCATCAGGGATGGTCCGCGGCGGGGTCGAGGGCGCGCACGCGGAGGTCGGCCGAGCGGCCGAGGGCAGGCGAACGTGCGCTGGATCAGCAACAACACATTCGACGAGTCATGGTGTGACCGTAGACGCACCAAGGCGAGGTCGAAAGACATGTCTTGAATCGTGAGATGCAGAAATGAGACACGGTGGGCGACTCCGGACCCGTGTCGTCCTATGCGTCGTTTTGCCTTCCGGATGCGCACTTCGGATGCTCGGGGCACATTTGGACCGGTAACAACGAAGTGATTCACAGGATCCGCGCAAGGCGACACGCCGAGTGGGTGCGGATCGGAAGGGGGATCATGCGACGGATCCACGCCGTGCTGGCACTCCGGGCCCTCGGGGCCGCGGTCCTCGCCCTCGGGCTGGTGTTCCCGTGGGGTCCTGTCGCCGAGGCGGACCCGCCCGCCGACCCGCCCTCCGCACAGGACGCGCAGGCCGCCCGGGACGCGGTCGCCGCCGGCACCATCGACGTCGAGCAGGCCGAGGCCGCGCTCGCGACGCTCCGCTCCGAGCTCGAGGCGGCGCAGGTCCGCGTGCAGGTCGCGGCAGCCGACTACGCCGAGGCCCAGCAGGCCGTCGAGCAGGCGGAGCAGGCGGTGGCGGAGGCCCGGTCCGCGGCCGCGAAGGCGCACGAGGGCGAGGTGGCGGCGCGGGGGAGCCTCGCCGAGGTCTACCGGGCGTCGTCGCGCGACGACGGCCTGGGCTCGCTCGGCGTCGCGCTCCGGGCGGACTCGGTGACCGACATGGTGGGCCGCAGCGCGGCCGAGCGGGCGGTGCAGCGCAAGGTCGGCGGGGCCCTGGCCGGGTACCAGGACGCGCGGGCGGCGTCGGAGTCCGCCGACGCACGCTGGACGGCCGCGAAGAAGGAGCTCGACGCGGCGGCCGAGCAGGCCGAGTCGGCGTTCGACACGGCCCAGGCCGCGGCGGCGGACCTCGAGGCGCGCACCCGGGCGGCCGAGGTGGAGCGGCAGGCGCTGGTGCAGCGGCTCGCGGAGCTGCGGCAGACCAGCGTGCGGATCGAGCGCGAGCGGGAGGCCGCCCGGGCCGCCGCCGCGGAGGCCGCGCGCGAGGCGGCGGCACGGGCGGAGCTCGAACGGCAGCAGGAGGCCCGGGACGCGGCCCGTGCGGAGGCCCGGGCCGAGGAGGCGGAGCCCGCGGAGGAGCCGGGCGGTTCCGGGGACGGCTCCGGTTCTGGCGGCGGCGGCACGACGTCGGACGAACCGCCGGCGGCCGCGCCCGTCGCCCCGCCCACCTCGGGGGTCTCCGCCGGGTCGGCGGGCCGCGGGATCGGCGCCGTGACCTGGGCCCGCACCAAGCTGGGTGCGCCGTACCTGCTCGGCGCCGCAGGGCCGACGTCGTACGACTGCTCGGGCCTGACGATGATGTCGTGGGCGAGCCAGGGCGTGGACATCACGCGGACGTCGCGCTCGCAGTACCTGGCGGTCGGCAAGGTGGGCTACGGGGCGCTGCGCCCCGGTGACCTCATCTTCTACGGGTCGAACCCGAGCGACCCGTCGACGATCTACCACGTCGCCATGTACACGGGCGGCGGCATGATGATCGAGGCGACGCTGCCGGGGCACCCGCTGTCGGAGAACCCGCTGCGCCTGACGAGCGCGATGCCCTACGCGGGGCGGCCGTAGACGAGTCAGACGCACAGGTCACCGGGGTGACCTGTGCGTCTGACACGAGTGGGGTGCGGGCTGCTCAGTGCTTGTCGTAGTAGCCCGTGTCCTTGGCGCGCTGGATCGAGCGGACGATCTCCGCCTCGGCGTCGGCGCGGCCCACCCAGTGGGCGCCCTCGACGGACTTGCCGGGCTCCAGGTCCTTGTAGACCTCGAAGAAGTGCTGGATCTCCAGGCGGTGGAAGTCCGAGACGTCGTCGATGTCCTGGCGCCACGCCGCGCGCTGGTCACCGGTCGGCACGCACAGCACCTTGTCGTCGCCGCCGGCCTCGTCGCGCATGCGGAACATGCCGAGCGCGCGGCACTTGATCAGGCAGCCGGGGAACGTGGGCTCCTCCAGCAGCACGAGCGCGTCCAGGGGGTCGCCGTCCTCGCCGAGGGTGCCCTCGATGAAGCCGTAGTCGTCCGGGTAGCGCGTCGAGGTGAAGAGCATGCGGTCGAGGCGGATGCGTCCGGTCTCGTGATCCACCTCGTACTTGTTCCGCTGACCCTTGGGGATCTCGATCGTGACGTCGAACTCCACGCCGATGTGCTCCAGTTCTCGATGATGGTCGCCGAAGTGTCTTACCGCGGCGGCGGTCTTGCGCCTGTCCAGTGTGCCATGTGTCGTGTATCCCGACCGTGACCTGTGGTCAGAACCACTGTCCGTGTTCGGCATAATTCGCAGCGTGCGCGACGCGCGCGGGAATCGACGGCATGCGTGGGTGAAATTTCCCGTGAATCGCCGCTGTCGTACACGCCGCGTGTTTGCCGCGACTAGAGTTGGCGATGGCTTTCACGTGACGATCGAGAGGATGCCCATGGAGTGGGGGTTGCGCTCGGGCGCTGCCGTCGCCGCGGTCGTCGCACTGTTCGGTGGGTACCTGGTGGCGGACGCGTACGACATGGTCCCCGGCATGCTCACGACCGCCGCGCCCTGGCCCGAGCCGAGTCCCTTCCCGTCCGCCCCCGGGGCGGTCGACGGGCCCGCACCGGTCGCACTCCTGGAGGACCTCCCGGACGACGCCCCGGTGCCGGACAGCGTGGAGATGCAGCGCCTGGTCAGCGACCTCGCCAAGGACAAGCGGCTCGGCTCCCGCGTGGGCGTCGTCGTGGCGGACGGCGCGACCGGCCAGGTGCTCGGCTCGTCGAGCCCGGACAAGCTCATGACCCCTGCCTCGACGCAAAAGCTGTTCACCGGCGTCGCCGCGCTCACGTCGTCCATCGCGAACAGCACGCTGGACACCAAGGCCGTGCTCGTGGACGACAACACGGTGGTGCTGGTCGGCGGCGGCGACATGATGCTGTCCGAGGGCAAGGGCGACCCAAACGCGGTTAACGGGCGGGCCGGGCTGGCCGATCTCGCCCAGCAGGTCGCCGCCAAGATCAAGGTCACAGGCGACACCGAGGTGCGGGTCGCGCTCGACGACACGCTCTTCACCGGTGACGAGATCGCGCCGACCGTCGCCAGCCCCGACATCGCGGCGGGCTACATCGCGCCCGTCTCGTCGGTCGGGATCAACGTGGGCCTGCTGTCCGACGGCTACACCGACAACGGTCCCCGCGCGTCCGACCCGGGCAAGTACGCCGCCGAGGCGTTCTCCGCGGCCCTGGAGGACCAGGGGCTCACGACCGCCGGGGCCGTGGTGGACGAGAACGCCCCGGACGACGCACGCGTGCTCGGCGAGGTCAGCTCGGCCCCGCTCGCGGAGGTCGTCGGGTTCGCCATGCAGTACTCGGACAACACGATCACCGAGGTGCTCGGGCGGCTCGTCGCGGTGGACGTCGGCCTGCCGGGCTCCAACGACGGCGCCACGCAGGCCGTGATCGCCGCCGCGAAGGACCTCGGCGTCGACATGACCGGCGCCCGCCTGCGGGACTGCTCCGGGCTCGGGGACGGCTCCTACCTGAGCGGGCAGCAGCTCGTCGACCTGCTCGGGGTCATGGTCGACCCGGCGAACCCCTCGCTGCGCAGCGAGGCAGCCGGCATGCCCATCGCGGGGCTGACGGGGACGCTCGCGGACAGCCACGGCCGGTTCACGGGCGACAACCCCGCCCGTGGGCTCGCGCGGGCCAAGACCGGGAGCCTGCCCAAGGTGCGCGCGCTCGCCGGGACGGTGATCACCGCCGACGACCGGCTGCTCGTCTTCTCCGTGCTCGCCGACTCGATCCCGGCCAAGCAGACGGTGGGCGCCACGTCCATCTACGACAGCTTCGTCGGAGACCTCGCGGCGTACTCCGTCCAGGGCTGACGCGCGACCACCCCTGGCCGTTACCGTGGTCCGGTGACCCAGGCCTCAACCACCCCTCAGATCGTCGACTGGTCGGCGGCTGCCCAGATCGCGGCACGCCTCGCCGCGCCCGGGCCCCGCGCCGACCGCGACGAGCTCGACGCCCTGGTCAGCGGCCTGCGGACGGCGGCGGGCGACGCCGTCGGGCATGTGCTGGAGACCACGCGCATGGCACCGGCCGCCCCGGGCGCCGGCGGCACGGCGCTGAGCCCGGTCGCGGTGGTGGACCGGGCGACCTGGGCCCGCGCGAACACGCAGTCGATGGCCGTCATGACGGACGGGATCGGCGCCGTCGTCGCCGAGGTCTCCAGGAGCGCCACCTCGGCCGGCGCCCAGATGGCCGGCGCCGCCGAGATCGGGGCGGTGCTCGCCCTGCTCAGCGGGCGCGTGCTGGGCCAGTTCGACCCCTACTCCGGACCCGGCCGCCTGCTCCTCGTCGCCCCCAACGTGCTGCAGGCCGAGCGCGCGCTGGAGGTCCCGGTGCGGGACTTCCGCCTGTGGGTCTGCCTGCACGAGCAGACGCACGCCCTCCAGTTCGCCGCGGCGCCCTGGCTGTCGGGGCACCTGAGCGGCCGCACCCGGGGCCTGGTCACGGGCATGGCCCGGACCTCGGCCGAGCTGGCCAAGGCCCGGTTCGACCGGAAGATCGCCGTGATCGGGCGGAGCGTGCTCGACGCCCTCCGCGGCGAGGGCGGCACCATCATGGACGGCGTGCTCACGCACGACCAGAAGGCCGAGCTCGCCGACATCACCGCCGTCATGGCCCTCCTGGAGGGGCACGCCGACGTGATGATGGACGCCGTCGGGCCGCGGGTGGTGCCGTCCGTGCGGCGCATCCGCGCGAAGTTCGAGCGGCGGCGCGACGGCGAGGGGCGCAGCACCTTCGACGTCGTCGTGCAGAAGCTGCTCGGCATGGAGGCCAAGCTCGCCCAGTACCGCGACGGGGCCGCGTTCGTGCGGTCCGTGGAGCGGGCCGTGGGGCGCGAGGGGCTCAACGCCGTGTGGGCCGGGCCCGAGAACCTGCCGACCGCCCGGGAGATCGCCGACGCCCGCGCGTGGGTGCGCCGGGTGCACGGCTGACCGTGGCCAGGGTCGACCCCGCCGTCGCCGCGGCCCGTACCGCGGTCCGCGCGGCGCTGTCCGGCCTGGGCCCGGACGACCTCGTGCTCGTCGCCTGCTCCGGCGGCGCCGACAGCCTCGCCCTCGCCGCGGCGGTGGCCTTCGAGGCCGGCCGCGTCGGGCGGTCGGTGCGGTCGCGCGGGCACGCCGTCCGGGCGGGCGCGGTGGTCGTGGACCACGGGCTGCAGGCGGGGTCCGCCGAGGTCGCCGCCCGCGCCGCCGAGCAGTGCCGCGCCCTGGGCCTGGACCCGGTGCTGGTGCGGCGCCCCGATCGGCCGGCCGGGACGAGCTCCGCCGGACCCGAGGCCGCCGCCCGCGCGATGCGGTACGGCGCGTTCGAGGAGGTGGCCGCCGAGACCGGCGCCCGCCGCGTGCTGCTCGGGCACACCCTCGACGACCAGGCGGAACAGGTGCTGCTCGGCCTCGCGCGCGGCGCCGGCGCCCGGTCGCTCGCCGGGATGCCGCGCGAGCGGGGCATCTTCCGCAGGCCCTTCCTCGGGCTGCGCCGCGCGCAGACCGAGGCGGTGTGCGCGGCGTCAGGCCTCGGCTTCTGGACCGACCCGACCAACCTGCTGCCCGACGCCGGGCCGGGCGCAGCGCCTGCCGACGGGCCGGGCGACGGCGGGTTCACGCCGCTGCGCTCGCAGGTGCGGGGGCGGGTGCTGCCGGTGCTCGAGGAGACGCTCGGGCCGGGCGTCGCCGAGGCCCTCGCGCGCACGGCGGACCAGGCCCGGGACGACGCGGACCTGCTGGACTCCCTCGCTGCTGACCTCCTGGCGCGGGCGGGAGCGGCGGCGCAGGAAGAGCCGGCGGCAGCCGGGGCGGTGGCGCAGGACGCCTCGGGGGCCGAACCCGGCGAGCACGCCCTCGACGTCGACGTCCTCGCGCGGGCCCACCCGGCCCTGCGGCGCCGGGCCCTGCGGCTCGCGGCGCTCGCGGCCGGCTGCCGGCCCGCGGACACCACCACGCGGCACGTCGACGCGCTCGACGCGTTCGTCGTGTCCTGGAGCGGTCAGGGCCCGGCCGGGCTCCCCGGCGGCGCACGGGCACGTCGTGCGTGTGGCAGGCTTTTCCTGCGCGCCGCGCCGACCGGGACCTCGGACGGCTGGACCGGCGTCAGACCCCCCACAACGACTCAGGAGTGACTCGTGGACAAGTCCGACGTCGGATCCGACCTCGCAGAGGTGCTGCTCACCGAGGAGCAGCTCAGCAAGAAGCTGGACGAGATGGCCGCCCAGATCGACGCGGACTACGCGGGCAAGGACCTGCTCCTGGTCGGTGTGCTCAAGGGCGCGGTCATGGTGATGGCCGACCTGTCCCGTCGTCTGCACCACAAGGCCCAGATGGACTGGATGGCCGTGTCGTCCTACGGCTCGGGCACCAAGTCCTCCGGGGTGGTGCGCATCCTGATGGACCTCCGGTCCGACCTGACGGGTCGCAACGTGCTCATCGTCGAGGACGTCATCGACTCGGGTCTCACGCTGTCCTGGCTGGTGTCGAACCTCCGCTCGCGCGGCCCCGAGTCGGTCGAGATCGCCTCGATGCTCCGCAAGCCGGACGCCGCGCAGGCCGACGTCGACGTGAAGTACCTCGGCTACGACATCCCGAACGAGTTCGTGGTGGGCTACGGCCTGGACTACGCCGAGAACTATCGCAACCTGCCGTTCGTTGCCACCCTGGCACCGCACGTCTACGGCGGCTGATCGGTGCCCGTCCCGGGCGGTTCGTCGCGTCCGGGCGAGTGTGGTGCAGGAGTCACATGCTCTGGGCGAACACTCGGGGCTCCTCTCAGGGAGACCATGTAGTTTCGACGGATACATACTGCGCGAGCGGAGGGAAACGGGGCCTAGTCCCCGTCGCCGATGAACATCAAGAAGCTTCTGAGTGGGCCCGTCATCTGGATCCTGGTCGCCTTGGTCGTGGTGACGCTGGCCATCTCGGCACTGAACCAGCCCAACGTCTCGCGAATCGAGACGTCACAGGGGATCGAGCTGCTCCAAGGCAGCACCGTGAAGCATGCCCTCATGGTCGACGGCGAGCAGCGGGTGGAGCTCGAGCTCTCCAAGGCGTACAAGTCGACCGAGGGTGAGGGCGACGCCGCCGAGGACGTCGACCACGGCAAGACCGTCGAGTTCTTCTACACGCTGCCGCAGGGCGACCGCGTCGAGGACGCCATCGTGAAGTCCGACCCGGCCGACGGGTTCGACTCGGAGGTGCCGCAGCCCAGCTTCTGGTCCTCCATGCTGTCGGTGCTGATCCCGTTCCTGCTCATCGGTGTCGTGTTCTGGTTCCTGCTGTCGCGGGCCCAGGGCGGCGGCAACCGGGTCATGGGCTTCGGCAAGTCCAAGGCCAAGCTCGTCAGCAAGGACACCCCGCAGGTGACCTTCGCCGACGTCGCGGGCGCGGACGAGGCCGTCGAGGAGCTCCAGGAGATCAAGGAGTTCCTGGCCGAGCCCACCAAGTTCCAGGCCGTGGGCGCCAAGATCCCGAAGGGCGTGCTGCTGTACGGCCCGCCCGGTACCGGTAAGACGCTCATCGCGCGCGCCGTCGCCGGCGAGGCCGGCGTGCCGTTCTACTCGATCTCCGGCTCCGACTTCGTCGAGATGTTCGTCGGTGTGGGCGCCAGCCGCGTGCGCGACCTGTTCGAGCAGGCCAAGCAGAACTCGCCGGCCATCATCTTCGTCGACGAGATCGACGCCGTCGGCCGCCACCGTGGCGCCGGCATGGGCGGCGGGCACGACGAGCGCGAGCAGACGCTGAACCAGATGCTCGTCGAGATGGACGGCTTCGACGTCAAGACGAACGTCATCCTCATCGCCGCGACCAACCGCCCCGACATCCTCGACCCGGCCCTGCTGCGTCCGGGCCGCTTCGACCGTCAGGTCGCCGTGGAGGCCCCGGACCTCAAGGGCCGCGAGGCGATCCTCAACGTGCACGCGCAGGGCAAGCCGATGGTCCCGGAGGTGGACCTCGCGGCGGTCGCCCGCCGGACCCCCGGGTTCACGGGTGCCGACCTGGCGAACGTGCTCAACGAGGCCGCCCTGCTCACCGCGCGTAGTGGCGCCCAGCTCATCGACGACCGCGCGCTCGACGAGGCGATCGACCGCGTCGTGGCCGGCCCGCAGAAGCGCACGCGCGTGATGCAGTCCAAGGAGCAGAAGATCACCGCCTACCACGAGGGCGGGCACGCCCTGGTGGCCGCGGCGATGCGCTACACGGACCCCGTCACCAAGGTGACGATCCTGCCGCGCGGCCGTGCCCTGGGCTACACCATGGTCATGCCGCTCGAGGACAAGTACTCGACCACGCGCAACGAGCTGCTCGACCAGCTCGCCTACGCGATGGGCGGGCGCGTGGCCGAGGAGATCGTGTTCCACGACCCCACCACGGGCGCCTCGAACGACATCGAGAAGGCCTCGGCCATCGCCCGCAAGATGGTCACCGAGTACGGCATGAGCGAGCGGGTCGGCGCCATCAAGCTCGGCACGAGCTCGGGCGAGCCGTTCCTGGGCCGTGACTACGGGCACGAGCGGGACTACTCCGAGGCGGTCGCGGGCACCATCGACAACGAGGTGCGGAAGCTCGTCGAGGCCGCGCACGACGAGGCGTGGGAGGTGCTGACCCAGTACCGCGACGTGCTCGACGACCTGGTGCTGCGCCTGCTCGAGAAGGAGACGCTGAACCAGAAGGAGCTCGCGGACGTCTTCGCGCCCGTCGAGAAGCGCGCCGCGCGCGACGTCTGGCTCTCCAGCGAGCAGCGCACCGTGCACACCCGCGGCCCCGTCCTCACGCCCAAGGAGCTGGCGGCCCAGAACGGGCACGCCGCGGTGGTGCCGCAGGACGAGGCAGTGGTGGACACGGCGACGCCGTCGGACAGCGTGCCGACGGACCCGACGAACTGACCGGAGCACCACGATGACCGACGGGTCTGTCACACCCCTGTCGACGCCCGTGCGGCGTGCGGCGGACATCCCGCCGTACGACGCCGCACGGGCCGAGGCGGCAGTACGTGAGTTCCTCCTCGCCGTCGGCGAGGACCCCGAGCGCGAGGGCCTGCGCGAGACGCCGGCCCGCGTCGCCCGGGCGTACCGGGAGATCTTCGCGGGCCTGCGCCAGGAGCCCGAGGAGGTGCTGACCACCACCTTCGACCTCGGCCACGAGGAGATGGTGCTGGTCAAGGACATCGAGGTGTACTCCACCTGCGAGCACCACCTGGTGCCGTTCCACGGCGTCGCGCACGTGGGGTACATCCCGAACGTGGACGGCCGCATCACGGGGCTGAGCAAGCTGGCCCGGCTGGTCGAGGTCTACGCGCGCCGCCCGCAGGTGCAGGAGCGCATGACCACGCAGATCGCGGACTCCCTGGTGGAGATCCTCGAACCGCGCGGCGTGCTCGTGGTGGTCCAGTGCGAGCACCTGTGCATGTCGATGCGCGGCGTGCGCAAGCCCGGCTCGCGCACGATCACCTCGGCGGTGCGCGGCGTCATGCGGGACGGTGCGACGCGAGCCGAGGCGATGAGCCTCATCCTCGGGAAGTGACGGTGTCCGCCAACGTGCGACACAGCGCCCGGGACGCTCGGGTGCAGGGCCTGCCGGAGCTGTCCGGGACGGGCCGCACCCTGGTGATGGGCGTGGTCAACGTCACCCCGGACTCGTTCTCCGACGGCGGTGAGTGGTTCGAGCCCTCCGCCGCCGTCGCGCACGGGCTGGAGCTGCTCGGCGAGGGTGCGGACATCCTCGACGTGGGCGGCGAGTCCACGCGGCCGGGGTCCGTCCGGGTGCCGCAGGACCAGGAGCTGGCGCGGGTGCTGCCCGTGATCGAGCAGCTCGCCGCGCGCGGCGCCGTCGTGAGCGTGGACACCACGCGGGCGGCCGTCGCCGAGCGGGCGGTGGCCGCCGGCGCCCGCATCGTGAACGACGTCTCGGGCGGCCTCGCCGACCCCGAGATGGGGCGCGCGGTCGCCGAGACCGGCGCCGCGTACGTGGCGATGCATTGGCGCGGGCACGCCGACGTCATGGACGACCTCGAGGTGTACGACGACGTCGTGGCCGACGTCCGCGACGAGCTCGCGGCGCGCATGGCCGCGCTGCACGACGACGGGGTCCGGCCCGAGCAGCTGATCCTCGACCCGGGGCTCGGCTTCGCCAAGGCCGGCGTGCTCAACTGGCCGCTGCTGGCCCACCTCGACGCGCTGCACGAGCTCGGCCGTCCGGTGCTCGTCGGCGCGTCCCGCAAGCGGTTCCTCGGCCACCTGCTCGCCGACCCGTCGGGGCGCCCGGCGCCGCCGCGGGCGCGCGACGACGCGACGGCCGCCGTCTCGGCGCTGTCGGCCGCCGCAGGTGCCTGGTGCGTGCGCGTGCACACCGTCCGGGCGAGCGTCGACGCCGCCAAGGTCGCCGCCGCATGGTCCGCCGCGGGCGGCGCGGCCCGGGTAGGGTCACCGGGTACCTCTTCCCCATCCGCACCGGAGGCATTGACTTCCACCGTGGCCTTGACCACAGAATCGTGGACGGCCGGGGGACAAGACATGCCAACCTGGCAGGATTCCGGTGCACGCAACGACGATGGGGGAGGACCACGGTGACCACAGCGTTCGGAACGGGCGTCACAGGCCCGGACGGCCGCGCGCTGGACCAGATCCAGCTGAGCGGCGTGAGCGCGCGGGGGTACCACGGTGTGCTGCCGTCGGAGCGGCAGACGGGCCAGGAGTTCCGGGCCGACGTCGTGCTGTACATGGACACGCGCCCGGCGGCCGCCGGTGACGACCTGGCACAGACCGTGAGCTACGCGGACGTCGCGGCGGACGTCCACGACATCCTGAAGGGCGACCCCGCCGACCTGATCGAGACGGTCGCGGAGCGTATCGCCGCCGCGGTGCTGGCCCGCCCGCAGATCGAGGCGGTGGACGTGCGGGTGCACAAGCCGCACGCGCCGATCCCCGTGCCGTTCGCCGACGTCGAGGTGGCGATCCGCCGCGACCGCACGCGCATGCCCGTCGTGGCGGTGCCGGCCTCGCTGCTCGCCGTCGCCCCGGCGCCGGAGCCCTCGGCCGAGCCTGCCCCGGCCGAGACGCCCGAGCCGCAGGACTTCGAGCCCGTGGCCCGGCCCGTGGCCGAGGAGCCGGAGCAGTTCCGGCCCGAGCCGTACGAGCCCTACCAGCCGGCCGAGTCGTACCAGGCCGCCGAGCCCTTCCCGGCTGCCGAGCCCTTCCCGGCCGCCGAGTCGTACCCGGCCGCCGAGCCCTTCCCGGCTGCCGAGTCGTACCAGCCGGCCGAGCCGGCGCAGTTCGGGGTCGAGCCGTTCGAGGCGGAGCCGCTCGTGGACCGGGTGCCGGCGGTGGCACCCGCCGCGCAGGCGCCCGCCGAGGAGCCGGAGCCCCTCCCGCAGCCCGAGCTGATCGCGCCCGAGCCGCTCCAGGTCATCCCCGCGCCGTGGGAGCTGCAGGCCGAGGCCCCGGCGCCGGCCGAGCAGCGGGACGTGCCCGGCAGGGAGCCGGTGTTCCAGCAGCAGGCCGAGCAGTTCCAGCCGGAGGAGCAGTTCCAGCCCGAGCCCGCGTTCGAGCCGGTCCAGCAGTACGAGTCCGTCCAGGGGCTCGACCAGCGGCCGGGGATCGAGCAGCACAACAGCTTCGACCAGCAGCTGCAGCAGTTCGAGCAGCAGCCGTACGACCAGGCCCAGCAGGGCTTCGAGCCGCAGCCGTTCGAGCAGCCGCGGCGGGACGCCCAGCCGAACCAGTACGACCAGATGTTCGAGCAGCAGTACGACCAGGGCGACATGGAGGCGACCCGGGTCTCGGCTGCGGTTCCCGACTCCGCCGTCGGGCAGCCCGAGCCGGCGTTCGCGCAGGAGCAGTACGCCCAGGAGCAGCCGTACCAGGCCGAGCCGCGCGACCGGTTCGACGAGGTGCCCGCCGGGTACGTGGACGTGGTCATCGCGATCGGGGCGAACCTCGGCGACCCGCAGGCGACCATGCGGTCGGCCGTCGCCGAGCTGGACCGCGTGCCCGGAGTGCAGATCACCGACGTGTCGCCGCTGGCCCGCACGGCCGCCGTCGGCGGTCCGGAGGACCAGCCCGACTACCTCAACGCGGTGCTGCTGGCCCGCACCACGCTCTCCGCGCGCGGGCTGCTGCACGCCTGCCTGGAGGTCGAGAACCTGCACGGCCGCACCCGCGAGGAGCGCTGGGGCGCCCGCACGCTCGACGTCGACCTGATCACCTACGGCACCCTGACCGACTCCGCCGAGGACATCGAGATCCCGCACCCTCGCGCGCACGAGCGCGCCTTCGTGCTGGAGCCGTGGTCGCAGATCGCGCCGGACGCGGTGCTGCCCGGCCTGGGCGGCGGACCCGTGGCCCAGCTCGCGGCGACCGCACCCGACCGGACCGGCATCCGCTGGCTCGCGCTCGACTGGCTGACCGACCCCGAGCCGGAGCCGGGCGGCGGGACCACCGTCGCGAACCACCCCGCGGTGCCCGATGACGGCGCGCAGGACGCGCACGTCGCCGAGATGCCGCCGGCCCTGCCCCCGTCGCTCCCGCCGAGCGGGCGCCCGCAGGCCTCGCCGGGCGGCCCCGTGGTCGAGGTGCCGGGCGGCGGTCAGCCCCAGGCGCACCACAGCGGCCCGGTGGACCTGGACGTGCCCACCGGTGCCCCGCAGGACCCGTACCAGGGCGGCGCCCACCCGCAGGGCTACCCCAGCGGACAGGTGCCGGGCCCGGGCGGTTCCGTGCCGATCCCGCACCAGGCGCAGGCGGCTCCCGCGGCCCCGCGGCCGGCTGTGCCGATCGGCGTGCCGGGCAACGGGTCCGTCGTGCCGCCGCCGGAGGAGGCGCTCGTCCCGGCCCCGCCGATCGCACCCCGCGCGGTCCGGGACACGGCCCACGAGGACCCGGAGCGCGAGCCGCTGCCCCCGGCGTCCCCGGCGTCCCCGGCCAAGCCGGTCTTCGCCCCGGTCAACCCGTCGCGTCAGCAGAGCGGGGTGTTCCCGCCGGTGAACGGCGCGCCCCAGGAGCCGGCGACGCCGGTGTTCGCCCCGGTCGGCACGCCGCAGAACGGGACGCCCGACCCCGCCTCGAACGGCCACTCCACCGGCCACTCGAACGGGATCCGGGACGCCTACGACAACGATCACACCGTGATCCGGGTGCCGGGCTACGCGACCGAGCAGTCGCTCCCGGCGTCGGACGGCCCCATCGACTCGGTGCCCTCGTGGGTGCCGGTCCGGGACGAGCGGGGGCGCGACGCCTGACATGCGCAGAACCCCGGTCAGATCCCTGATCGCAGTCCTGGTCGCGGTCGCGGTCGTCGGTTGGCTCGTGCTGCGTGCCCTGGAGGCGCGCGCCGTGTACCTGCCGGTGGTGCCGTGGCTCGTCGACGTCGCGATCCTGGCGCTGGCCGGGGCGATCTTCTGGTTGGGGTGGGCCGTGCGGGCCTACCAGAAGGGCAAGCGACCCAACCTCGACGGCCTCCGGGCCGCCCGGACGCTCGTCCTGGCGAAGGCCGCCGCCCTGACCGGGGCCCTGCTGGGCGGCTGGTACCTGGCGCAGGTGCTGGTGGTGCTGGGCGACCTCGCGATCGAGCCGCGCCGGGATCGCGCGGTGGCTGCCGGGGTCGCCGTGCTGTGCTCGGTGGTGCTCGCCGTGGTCGGCCTGGTCGTGGAGAAGTTCTGCGAGCTGCCGCCGTCCGACAAGGACCGCAGCGGCTCCGAGGAGGGCGAGTCCCCGGCGCCTGCCTGACGCCTCGCTACCCAGCGGCACGGGTCTGCGGAACAATGGCCATCATGACCAGCCCATTCGAACCGCACGACGTGACCTGGAACCGCGTGTCCCCGCGGCTCGTGACGGCCCGCCTCGTCCCGGGCACCATCAGCCTCGGGATCCCGCTGGTCGTGGGCGTGGTGCTCGCGGTCACCGTGAGCCCGTGGTTCTGGATCCTCGCCGGGGTCCCGGCCGTCTTCCTGCTGTGGACGTTCCTCCTGGTCCCGCGCCAGGTCCGGGCGATCGGGTACGCCGAGCGTGACGACGACCTGCTCATCCGCAAGGGCGTGATGTTCCGGTCGATGGTCGTGGTGCCCTACGGCCGCATGCAGTACGTGGACGTCGAGGCGGGGCCGCTCGACCGCAGGCTGGGCCTGGCCAAGGTGCAGCTCCACACGGCGTCCGTCGGCACGGACGCCCAGATCCCGGGCCTGCCCCCGGACGAGGCTGCCCGCCTGCGCGACCGCCTGGCGTCCCGTGGCGAGGCCCGGCTGGCGGGGCTGTGAGCATGCCCGAGCACGACGTCGACCCGGGGCGCTCCGCGTTCGACGACCTCGGACCGGACTCGCCGGAGACGCTGGAATGGCGCCGCGTGCACCCGATCACCCCGCTGGTGCGGGGCTGGGCGGTGGTCGGCGCGGCCGTCGTGATCCTGGGACAGCAGAGCCTCGAGGGCGGGCCGCGCGGCGGCCTCCTCGCCCTGGTGTCCAGCGAGTACTGGTGGACGCTGCTCGCCGCCCTGGCGGCCGTGGCCCTCGTGGGCTGGGGCTACTCGGCGCTGGCCTGGCGCATGACGACGTTCGCCGTCGGCGCCGAGACCGTGCACCTGCGGCGCGGCATCCTGTTCCGGCAGCAGCGGCACGCGCGGCTGGACCGCCTGCAGTCGGTGGACATCCGGCAGCCGCTCGTGGCCCGGTTCTTCGGGCTCTGCGAGCTCACGCTCGAGACGGCGGGCGGCACGGACTCCGGCGTGGCCATCGGGTTCCTCAAGGGCGCCGACGCCGACGAGCTGCGTGCCGAGCTCCTCGCCCGCGCGGCGGGCCTCAAGGTGGGGGGCACGCGGCAGGTGGCCGACGCCGCCCGGGCGCCGTCCGACGCGGTGATCGACGGCGCCGTCCCGGAGGGGACGGAGCAGGTCGCCGCAGCGCAGGACGCCGGGCAGCCGGTGCGGCCCGTGCGGGCCGCCAGCCTCGAGGCCCCCCAGGTGCCCGTCCTGACCGTGCCCCTGGGCCGGCTCATCGCGTCGGTGGTGCGCTCGGGGGCGATGATCACGCTGCTCCTGTGGGCGCTCGGCGTGGTGGTGGTCATGATCGTCACGGGCGAGTTCGCCGTCATCTCCGCCTCGCTGCCCGCCGTGCTGGGCGCGGGCGGTTACCTGTTCAACCGGCTGACCGGCGAGTTCGACTTCCGGGTGGCCATCTCGCCCGACGGCGTCCGCCTGCGGCACGGCATGCTCGAGACCCGCTCCCAGACCATCCCGCCCGGCCGCGTGCAGGCCGTCCGCCTGGTGCAGAGCCTGCTGTGGCGGGACCGCGACTGGTGGCGGGTCCAGGTGAACGTGGCCGGCTACGGCGGCGAGAGCGAGGAGAAGAACAGCGTGCTGCTCCCGGTCGGTACCCGCGAGGAGGCGCTGACCGTGCTCTCCCTCGTGCTGCCCGACCTCGGCGTCGACGAGCCGCGCCGCGTCCTGGACGCGGGCCTGGACGGCGACTCCCGCGCGGAGAGCGCCTACGTCACGGCGCCCCGGCGGACCCGCATACTGGACCCGGTGGCGTGGCGCCGCAACGGGTTCACCGTGACGGGCCGCGCGCTGCTGCTGCGCCGGGGCCGCGTGGTGAAGGTGCTGGACGTGGTGCCGCACGAGCGGACGCAGTCGCTGGCCGTGAGCCAGGGGCCGTGGCAGCGCCGGCTGGGCGTGGCGTCGTTCCAGGTGCACTCCACGGAGGGCCCGGTGCACCCCGAGGTGCCGCACCTCGAGGCCTCCGACGCGGCGCTGCTCATGACCGAGCAGGCCCGGCGCGCCCGTACGGCGCGTGCGGCGGCAGGGCCCGAACGATGGATGGAAAGACAGGGAGAGTGACCGGTGAGTGACCCCGACGAGGCGGGCCGCCGGCCCGGCCGGCTGGGCGTCGGTGTGGTGGGCGCGGGTCGTGTCGGCGCGGTGCTCGGCAACGCGCTGCGGGCCGCGGGACACGCGGTGGTCGGCGCGAGCGGCATCTCGGAGGACTCCCGGGAGCGCATCGAGACGCTCCTGCCCGGCGTTCCCAACCTGGAGGTGCCCGACGTCGTGGAGCGGGCCGAGCTGGTCCTGCTCGCGGTGCCCGACGACGCCCTGGGCCCCCTGGTCTCCGGCCTCGCCGACACCGGGGCCTGGCAGCCCGGACAGCTCGCGATCCACACGTCCGGCCGGTACGGGACCGCCGTCCTGGAGCCCGCCCGGCTGGGCGGCGCGATCCCGCTCGCGATCCACCCCGCGATGACGTTCACCGGGACCAGCCTGGACCTGGCGCGCCTGGAGGGCTGCACGTTCGCGGTGACCGCCCCCGCACCCGTGCTGCCCATCGGGCAGGCGCTCGTGGTCGAGATCGGCGGCGAGCCCGTGGTCGTGGACGAGCAGGCGCGCGGGCTCTACCACGCCGCCCTCGCGCACGGCGCGAACCACCTCGTGGTGCTCGTGGCGCAGGCCGCACAGGCGCTGGAGGCGGCCGGCGTCGAGCTGCCCGGCCGGGTGCTCGCACCGCTGCTGTCGGCAGCCCTGGAGCAGGCCACCCGGTCCGCGGACGCGCGCGACGGCGTCGGGCCCGGCGCGATCTCCGCGCTCACTGGACCGGTCTCCCGGGGCGACGTCGGCACCGTGCGCAGCCACCTGACCGAGCTCAGCGCGCTGGCCGCCGCCAGCGGCGCCACCGACATCCCCGACAGCTACACCGAGCTCGCCCGCGGGGCCACGCGCCGCGCGCTGGCGAGCCACCGCATCGGCGACACCGCCGCACAGGCCCTCCTGGACGCGCTCGACGGCGCCAGCGGGGAGTCGCACGCCGGAAGGAAGACATCATGACCACGACCCCGCCCTCCGCGGAACCCGCGCAGCGCACCCCGCTCGTGGTCCGCACCCGCCCCGAGCTCCAGGACGCGCAGATGCGCTGGGCCCTCACCGGTCCCGTGGAGGGCGCCGAGGCCGGGCCGGGGCAGCGCGCCGTCGTCATGACCATGGGCGCGCTGCACGAGGGCCACCTGGAGCTCGTGCGCCAGGCGCGCACGGAAGCCGGGCCGAACGGCCAGGTGGTGGTGACCATCTTCGTCAACCCGCTCCAGTTCGGGGCGGGCGAGGACCTCGACACGTACCCACGCGACCTGGACGGCGACGTCGCCAAGCTGGCCGGAGTCGGGGCCGACGTCGTCTTCGCGCCCACGCCCGACGTCGTCTACCCGGACGGCGACCCCGTGGTGCGGGTGTCCGCCGGGCGGATCGGGGAGGTGCTGGAGGGGGCGTCCCGCCCCGGGCACCTGGACGGCGTGCTCACCGTGGTGCTCAAGCTGATGCACCTGGTGCGGCCCGACGTCGCGCTGTTCGGCGAGAAGGACGCCCAGCAGCTCCTGGCCGTGCGCCGCATGGTGCGCGACCTGGAGGTGCCCGTCGAGGTGGTGGGCGTGCCGACGGTGCGCGAGGCCGACGGGCTGGCCATGTCCTCGCGCAACGCGTACCTCGCGCCGGAGGAGCGCGAACGGGCCCTGGCGCTGTCGCGGGCGCTGCGGGCGGGGGCCGCCGCCGCGGACCGTGGGGCCCCGGGTGTGATCAACGACGCGCGCGAAGTGCTGGACGGCGCCGACGGCGTCGTGGTCGACTACCTGGCGCTCGTCGACCCGGTGACCGTGGACGCGGTCACCGACGACTTCTCCGGCCCCGCGCTGCTGCTCGTGGCCGCACGGGTGGGTTCCACCCGCCTGATCGACAACCAGGCCGTCGAGGTCTCGCCAGAGGTCCAGAGGTAACACCATGAGCACCACCGAGCACCGTCCGCCCGTCGCCCGCCCCGCCTCGCTGCAGCGGCCGATGATGATCTCCAAGATCCACCGGGCCACCGTGACGCAGGCGGACCTGCACTACGTCGGGTCCATCACCGTGGACGCCGACCTGCTCGACGCCGCCGACCTCGTGCCCGGCCAGCAGGTCGACGTGGTCGACGTGACCAACGGCGCCCGGCTGACCACCTACGTGATCCCCGGCGAGCCCGGCTCCGGCCAGATCTGCATCAACGGCGCGGCCGCCCACCTGGTGAGCCCGGGCGACGTCGTCATCCTCATCGGCTACGGCATGCTCTCGGACCACGACGCGCGCACGTTCCTGCCGCACGTCGTGTTCGTCGACGGGGACAACCGCATCGTCGAGATCAACGACGAGCCCGGGCACGTGCCCGACGGCTACGGGCTGGAGGAGAGCGGCCTGCCGATCGAGCCGTTCCAGCACGCGGGCCTGGTGCGCACGGCGTCGGGCCGCGCGTGAGCACCACGCCCGGACCGGGGCCGCGCCTGGCGCGGTCCCTCGCGGCCCCCGCGCCCGGCTGGACCGTCGAGGCCGACGCCATCGTCGTCGGCTCGGGGATCGCAGGCCTGACGGCGGCGCTGGAGCTGCGCACGCGCGTGCCGCGCGTGGTGCTCGTGACCAAGGGCGAGCTGTCCTCCGGCTCGACGGTCTGGGCGCAGGGCGGCATCGCCGCCGCGCTCGACCCGTCCGACTCGCCCGAGGCGCACCTGGCGGACACGCTCGCCGCCGGCGGCGGCCTGTCCGACCCCGAAGCCGTGCAGGTGCTGGTCACCGAGGGCCCGGCCCGCGTACGCGAGCTCGTCGCCCGGGGCGCCGTCTTCGACAAGGCCGCCGACGGCGACATCGCGCTCACCCGCGAGGGCGGCCACCACGCCGACCGCATCGCGCACGCCGGCGGCGACGCCACGGGCGCGGAGATCTCCCGCGCGCTGGTCGCGCAGATCGAGGCCGTCCGGCACGACCCGGGCATCGAGGTGGTCGAGAACGCGCTGGTGCTGGACGTGCTGACGACGGTCGCCGGGCGCGCCTGCGGCGTGACCCTGCACGTGCGGGGCACGGGCTCGCGCGACGACGTCGGCGCCGTCCTGGCCCCCGCCGTCGTGCTGGCGACCGGCGGGATCGGGCAGGTGTTCCGGTCGTCCACCAACCCGGCGGGGGCGACCGGCGACGGGATCGCCGCCGCCCTCAGGGCGGGCGCGGTGCTGGGCGACCTGGAGTTCGTCCAGTTCCACCCGACGGTCCTGTGGCTCGGCTCGGGCGCCAAGGGGCAGCTCCCGCTCATCTCGGAGGCCGTGCGGGGCGAGGGCGCGCTGCTGCTCGACGTCAACGGGCACCGCTTCATGCCCGGCGTGCACGAGATGGCCGAGCTGGCGCCGCGGGACGTCGTCGCGCACGCGATCGTGCGGCAGATGGCCGCCACCGGCGCGGACAACGTGCTGCTCGACGCCCGCCACCTCGGCCGGGAGTTCCTGCGCACGCGGTTCCCCACGATCAACGCGCGGCTGCTGCAGGCCGGCATCGACTGGTCCGAGGAGCCGGTGCCCGTGGCGCCCGCCCAGCACTACCACTCCGGCGGCGTGGTGACCGACCTCGACGGGCGGTCCTCGGTGGACGGGCTGTACGCGGTCGGCGAGGTCGCGTGCACCGGCGTGCACGGGGCCAACCGGCTCGCGTCGAACTCGCTGCTGGAGGGCATCGTGTTCGCCTCGCGCGCGGCGCGCGACATCGTGGAGCGGTTCGACACCGGGGACCTGAAGCCGGGGGAGCCGGCTCCCCGGCCCGGCGGCTCCGCGCTGGTGGCGGCGGCCGCCCGGTCCCGGATCCAGAAGGTGACCTCGGCCGGCTCGGGCGTGATCCGGTCGGCCCGGTCCCTGGCGGAGGTCGACGAGCGGCTCGGCGCCGTGCGCGCCGACGCGCACCTGGCGGCCGACGTCGTGGCCGAGCCCCAGGCGGCGGAGTGGGAGACCACGAACGTGCACATGGTCGCCCGCGCCCTGACCCGGGCGGCGTGGCTGCGCGAGGAGACCCGCGGCGGGCACTACCGCACGGACTTCCCGCGGCCGGACGACGCCTGGCGGCGGCGGGTGCGGGTGCGGCTGGACGACGACGGGGTGCTGACGGCGTCGCCGTCGTAGCTTCCCGCCGGCGACATCAAGGACTGACTTTCGTTCAGCAGGCCGAATTCGACCGCTTCCCACGCGGTAATGGTCGCCTGCGGCCTGCTGAACCCCGGTCAGTCATGGGAAGTGGTGATGTGGGCTATCGGGGTTTCCGGGGTGATCTGGGTGCCCTCCGCGGCCTCCTGGTGCAGCACGCCCGCGGCCTCGGCGACAAGCTGCGACTCCATCTTCATCGCCTCGACGACGGCAACCGGCTGGCCCTCGGCGACGGTCTCGCCGTCGGCCACCAGCCAGCGCACGAGGGTGCCGGGCATCACCGCGAGGAGCGGTGTGCGCCCGTCGTCCACCACCGTGCCCGACGACGGGTTGTCGGGCACCACGGCTTTGTCCGCCGAATCGCCGGCGTCCTGCCCTGCCAGCACCACTCCCGACCCGCCCGGGGTCCGGACCCGGTGCCGCCGGCCGTCGATCTCGACCCAGGTCTCGACGACCCCCGGCTCGGTGACGGGTGCGGCAAGCGACTGCGGGTCGATCGACGCGAGCAGCTCCGTCTCTATCCACTGGGTGTGGACGGCGAAGCCGCGCTCGTCCGCCCCGGTGAACGCCGGATCCGTCAGGACCGCGCGGTGGAACGGCAGCACGGTCGGCACTCCCTCCACCGAGGTCTCGGCCGCGGCTCGCCGGGCCCGGGCGAGCGCCACCTCCCGGGTGGGGCCCCACACGATCACCTTGGCGAACAACGAGTCGAACTCGCCTGGGACCACGGACCCCGACTCGATGCCGGCGTCGACCCGGACGCCGGGGCCGGCCGGCGGGACGAAGCGCTGGACGCGCCCCGGGCCGGGCAGAAAACCACGCGCCGGGTCCTCGGCGTTGAGCCGCAGCTCGATCGCGTGCCCGTTCGGTGCCGGGTCATCGGTCACGGACAGGGGGAGGCCGCTCGCGACGCGGAGCTGCTCGGTCACGAGGTCCAGTCCCGTGGTCTCCTCGGTCACCGGGTGCTCCACCTGGAGCCGGGTGTTCACCTCCAGGAACGAGAGCGTGCCGTCCGCCCCGAGCAGGAACTCCACCGTCCCGGCGCTCCGGTACCCGGCGGCGGCGCAGAGGTCGCGCGCGGACTCGTGCACCCGTGTGCGCACGGCGTCGTCCAGGAACGGGGCGGGCGCCTCCTCGACGAGCTTCTGGTTGCGACGCTGCAGGGAGCAGTCGCGAGTGCCCGCCACCACCACGTGCCCGTGGTCGTCCGCGATGACCTGGGCCTCCACGTGCCGGGGCCGCTCCAGGAACCGTTCCACGAAGCACTCGCCGCGGCCGAACGCCGCCTCCGCCTCGCGACGGGCGGCCTCGAACAGCTCGGGCACCTCCTCCAGGGTGCGGGCGACCCGCATGCCCCGTCCGCCGCCGCCGTGCGCCGCCTTGATCGCGAGCGGCAGCCCGTGCTCCTCGGCGAACGCCAGCGCGGACGCGGCGTCGGCCACCGGGCCGTCCGACCCCGGGACGAGGGGCGCGCCGACCTTCCGGGCGAGGTCGCGGGCCGCGATCTTGTCCCCGAGCAGTTCGATGGTGCTCGACGAAGGCCCCACCCAGAGCAGCCCCGCCTCCTCGACCGCTCGGGCCGCCGCCGCCCGCTCCGACAGGAAGCCGTACCCGGGGTGGACGGCTTCCGCCCCGGAGCGGCGTGCGACGTCGAGCAGCTTGTCCACGGCCAGGTACGTCTCGGCGGCGGTGCGCCCGTTCAGGGCCCATGCCTCGTCGGCGAGACGCACGTGCAAGGCGTCCGCGTCTCCGTCGGCGTAGACGGCCACGGACCGGATGCCCAGGTCGGCGCACGCGCGGATCACCCGGACCGCGATCTCGCCTCGGTTGGCGACGAGGACGGTGCGGATCATGAGGTGCCTCCTGGGTGGTTCCGGATCGTGAAGCGCACGCGTGCGCCGGCGGGTAGCTGCCCGGCGAGCGCGACGTGGTCGGCGATGACAGCCCCGACCACGGGATATCCGCCGGTCAGGGGGTGGTCGGCCAGGAAGAGGACGGGTAGGCCGTCCGGCGGCACCTGGATCGCACCGGTGACGCAGCCCTCGCTCGGCAGTTCCGAGCTCCGCCGCTCCGGGAGCCGCTCCAGCGGTCTACCGTCCAGGCGCAGCCCGATCCGGTTGGACCGGGGTGTCACGAGCCAGTCCTGTCCGGTCAGCAGGTCGATCGCCGCGGCGTCGAACCAGTCGTCCCGGGGGCCCAGCACGACGGCCAGCTCGGTGGTCTCACCGGCAGCCGGGAGGTGGTCCGCCGCGCCGCCGGCCCGTGGGGGCGATGGCGCGACAGCAGGCAGGCCACGATCCATCGCGCCGACAGGCAGCACGTCGCCCGAGCCGAGCGGGTCGGGACCCAGCCCGGCCAGCACGTCGGTGGCCCGGCTGCCGAGCACCGGCGGCACGTCGATCCCGCCGCGCACGGCGACATAGGCACGCACCCCGCGGGTGGGCGGTGTGAGCCGAAGTTCATCGCCGTCGTCCAGTGCGATCGGCTCGCCGGATCGGGGCCGGCGGCCGGCGGATCCGGGGCCGCCGCTCCCGGGCCGCACCACGACGTCGCCCACCCCACCCGTCACCGCGAGCACCTGTGGGCCACGGGCACGCAGCCGCAGCCCGCCCACCGACTCGACGACGGCGGCGTCCGCGGGGTTGCCGACGGCCCGATTGGCCGCACGCAGGCTCGGCCGGTCCATCGCCCCCGACGCCGAGACCCCGGCCCCCTCGGACCCGGCCCGCCCGAGATCCTGCACCAGCGCCTGCACGCCGGTCCCGATCACCTCGAGCCCCGGTCCTCGACCACAGCAGTCGCTGCCAGGCCGTGACCGATCCCGGCAGCGACTGCTGTGGTCGAGGGCGGTCGGCCTCGGCATCGGGGCTTGGGGCGCCAGGTCGTGGACCTCGACGAACCGGACGCTGTCGCCCGGGAGCATCAGGGCCGGGCGCTCGCGGGTCACGTCCCAGACGGGGGCGTCGGTGCGGCCCAGGAGCTGCCAGCCACCGGGGCTCTCCCGCGGGTAGACACCGCTGTACGGGCCGGCAAGCGCCACCGACCCGGCCGGTACCCGCGTGCGTGGGCTCGGCCGCCGGGGGACCACCAGCTCCGGATCGTCACTGGTCAGGTAGGCGAAGCCCGGTGCGAACCCGACGAAACCCACCGTCCATGCCGCCGCGGCGTGCCGCCGGACCAGCTCGTCAGGGCTCCAGCCGAGCAGCGCGGCGGCCTCGGCGAGGTCCGCGCCGTCGTACAGCACAGGGATCTCGACCGTGCGTGCCGCGTGCCGGGTGTTTCGCTCCAGCGGCCTGGACCGGAGCTCGGCGGCCAGCGCGGGTGCGCTCACCGCCGACGGGCGGAACGGCACCAGCAGGGTCCTCGCCCCGGGCACGGGTGTCCCGACACCGTGCACCGGGTCGGCCAGCAGGGACTCGTACAACGCGACTGCCTGGTCCAGGTTGTCGAGCTCGACCAGGAGTGCGTCGTCCCGGGCGGTCAGTACGCGCATCACGCCGGTGCGCCGGTGCCTGCCGACGGGGCGAAGGGGGCGAGCTCGATGCCCTCGGCGTCGAACACCTCGCGGATCCGGCGGGCCATTGCGACGGAGCCGGGAGAGTCGCCGTGCACGCACACCGAGTCCGCGCGGACCGCGACGTCGGAGCCGTCGACGGCGGTCACCACGCCCTCCGTGACGAGGCGGAGCATCCGGCGCGCCACGTCGTCGGCGTCGTGCAGCACCGCGCCGGGCTCGCGCCGCGACACCAGGCGGCCCTCCGGGGTGTATGCGCGGTCGGCGAAGGCCTCCGTGGCGGTGGTGAGCCCCGCGGCCTCGCCCGCCGCGAGGGCAACACTCCCGGGCATGCCCAGCAGCACGAGCCCGGGGTCGACGGCGACGACGGCCGCGGCGACGACCCGAGCGACCCGCTCGTCCACCGCGGCCGTGTTGTAGAGCGCGCCGTGGGGCTTGACGTAGGTGACGGTGGCACCCTCGGCATCGGCCAGGCCGCGCAGCGCCCCGATCTGGTAGACGACATCGGCCTCGAGCTCGTCGTCGGGAACGTCCATGTTCCGGCGGCCGAAGCCGGCCAGGTCGCGGTAGCCCACGTGCGCGCCGACGGTCACGCCGTGCGCCACGGCGGACCGCACCGTGCGGCGGATCGACGCCGGGTCCCCGGCATGGAACCCGCACGCGACGTTGGCGCTGGAGACGATCCCGAGCATCTGCTCGTCGTCGCCGAGGCTCCAGCGGCCGAAACCCTCGCCGAGGTCGCTGTTCAGGTCGACGGCGCTCATGGTCTGTTCCTTTCGTGGGGCGGGCCGCCCGGGCCGGAGGCTCAGGCGGACAGCAGGTCGAAGATCGGGCCCACCGCGTTGACCGCCATGTACCAGGTGACCACGGTGGCCAGGGTGCCGACCACCAGGAGCCAGCGCGGATACCGGGCGTTGCCGAGGAGCGAGCCGCGGAACCAGCCGATGTACATGAACAGGGTCAGGCCGATGGGCAGGATGAGGCCGTTCACGCCGCCCACGAACACGAGCAGCGTGGCCGGCGCCGTACCCACCAGCAGGTAGACCGCGAGCGAGACGACGATGAAGCCCACCGTCCACAGGTCGGCGACCCGCCCGGTGATCCTGGCGGAGAACACGGGCAGGAACGAGACGGACGTGTAGGCCGACCCGATGACGCTCGTGATGGCGGCGATCCAGAACACGGCGCCGAAGATGCGCAGCCCGGTCTCGCCCGCGGCGGCGGAGAACGCGTCGGCGGCGGGGTTGCCGGCAACGTCAAGGACCACGCCGGAGGCGACGACGCCGAGGATGGCCAGGAACAGTACGTACCGCATGACGCCGGTCACGAGGATGCCGTTGACGGCGGCGCGGTTGACCTCGGTGATGTGCTCGGGCCCCGTCGTGCCGGAGTCGAGCAGCTTGTGCGCGCCGGCGTAGGTGATGTAGCCGCCGACGGTGCCGCCCACGATGGTCGTGATCGTGGCGAAGTCGATGGTGTCCGGCAGCACGGTCTGGCGGAGGGCGTCACCCACGGGCGGCTTCGACAGGAACGCGACGATCACGGTGAGCACGATCATGACGAGTCCCGCCACGACGACCACCCGGTCGACGACGGCCCCCGCGCGCTTGGCCAGGAAGATCGCGATCGCGATGGCGGCGCTGATGGCCCCACCGAGGCGAGGGTCCAGGCCGAACAGCGCGTTCAGACCCAGTCCGGCACCGGCGGTGTTGCCGATGTTGAAGATGAGGCCGCCGAAGACGATGAGGACGGCGAGGAGGTAGCCGCTGCCTGGCAGCGCGTCGTTGGCGAGCACGCTTGCACGCTTGCCCGTCAGCGTGATCATGCGCCAGACGTTCATCTGGACGGCCAGGTCCAGCAGGATCGACGCAAGGATCCCGAACGCGAACGCCGCGCCGAGCTGCTGGGTGAACGTGGCGGTCTGGGTGATGAAGCCCGGCCCGATGGCCGAGGTCGCCATGAGGAACAGCGCACCCAGCAAGGAGCGGCGGCGGGCCGAGGCGAACTGCCGGACATCCGCCGGCGTGGTCCGGTCCGAGGTGGTCGTGGGCTCGTGGCTCGTGTCGGACATGGCGTCCTCCTGGTTGTCGGGGTGAGCCGGATTGTTCAACAGTCAGGATGGTCTCGATCGGTTGTTTCACCCGTATTGCGAGATCTTGTCGATCATGACACGGCTCCAAACCTCGGGCCTAGCCGGAGACGCGAGATGTTTACGGCCAAGTCACTGTCGGATTGTTCAACGAACCCCTACCGTCGATGACGACCACTTCCCAGGGGAGAAGGGATCCACCATGCCGAGACGACGTACCGGGGTGCGTGTGCGAGCGGGCGCCGCCGTCCTTGCGCTCTGTGCCACCACCGCCCTGGCCGGCCCTGCCGCTGCCCAGCCCGCAACCGGTCCGGGACCGGGCTGCCTCGATCCGGACGTCCAGCTCTCGGCCGAGGAGAGCCGGCTGGGCGCCCACCTGCCCGACGCCGCGGATCCGACCGTCCCAGCCGACAGGACCTACGCCCGGACCGTCATCGAGGGCGGCGGTTTCGGCGGGTTCACCGACGAGCTCACCGCAGCCCTGTGCCGCACCCGGACGCTCGACGCCGCGACCAGGCTCGCCCAGCGCTCGGGCCAGGCACTCTGGGACGCCGCCGTCCGCCGGGCTCAGGGGCGCGGCGTCGTACGGGGCGACCTCCCCGCGAGCGACGACCGGCCTCTGTACTGGACCCGCATCGAGGGCATGGCCGTGCTCCGCCAGTGGGACCCGCGCGGCGGTCTCACCGAGACGGAGCGCGCGGAGCTCGTCGAGGCGTTCGAGAAGGCGGCCCGCGGCATGGACGACATCGACCTGCCGCCGGGGCGGAACGCTGTACGGGTGCTCGTGAGCGGGTTCGACGTATACACGCTCGACGGAGGCACCGCCGGGCCGGCGCAGGGCACTGTCGGCAACAACATCCGCCACGGCAACCCGTCGGGCGCCACGGCGCTAGCCCTGGACGGCACCACGTATCGCACCGATGACGGCAGGACCGCGCACATCGAGGCCTACACCCTGCCCGTGAGCTACCCCGAGTTCGAGCGGGGCTATCTGGAGGACACCGTCGGGCCGTTCATGGAGCGCGGCCCCCGGCAGGTCGACGCGTCGATCACCGTGAGCCAGGCCGGCGGCGCCCAGTTCAACCTGGAGCAGTGGAACAGCCGGTACCACGGCGTCTCGCTGGGCAACGACCGCACCGCACCGTGCCCCGCCGTGGGCGGCGTGCCGCAGCTCGCGATCGACAACGCGGGCTGCAACATCCAGGTCGTCGACCGCTGGGGCGGCGGGGGCGGGCTCACCGACCCGCCCCAGTGGACGACCGCGACCCTGCCGATCGCCGAGATGATCGCGGCGGACACCGGCGCGGACGTGCCCCGCCCGCCGGGCGACACCTGGCCCGACGAGTCGGAGGCGTTCGGTGTCGTCTGGCACACCAACTACACCCAGTTCCCTGACTGCGCCTCACCCACGCGGGAGACGTTCAACAACCCGCCCCCGGTGACCTTCCCGCCCGCGACGCCGCCCGTGCCGCCGGCCGAGGGCTCGTGCTCCTACAGCGGGGGTGGTGGGAACTACCTCTCGAACGAGAGCGCCTACCGCAATACCCTGCTGCGTGACCGGGCGGGGCTCGACATACCGGCCGGGCACATCCACACCCCGGACATGCAGCACTTCGAGAGCGACTTCGCCGTGACCGACCCGACGTTCGACGCCTGGCGCACCTCGATCGTCGCCCAGGGGGCCAACCTGGTGCACGCGGTCGCGGACACGGTCGACTGACCCGGTCCGGCTTCACGGGCTACATAGACTGGACCCGTGAAGCCGGACCGCGCCGAACGGAGCGCAGACGCCATCCGCGAGCTCATCGTCACCGGACGACTGACCCCCGGACAGCGGCTCTCGGAGCAGTCGGTGAGCGAGTCGCTCGACGTATCGCGCAACACCCTGCGCGAGGCCTTCCGGATCCTGGTCCACGAGGGCCTCCTGGTCCGGCGGCC
This sequence comes from Promicromonospora sp. NPDC050262, assembly GCF_040655935.1. Classification (NCBI taxonomy): domain Bacteria; kingdom Bacillati; phylum Actinomycetota; class Actinomycetes; order Micrococcales; family Promicromonosporaceae; genus Promicromonospora; species Promicromonospora sp. NPDC050262. The sequence continues at coordinate 201,975 of NZ_JBFAKX010000006.1, forward strand.
GAACGCCGGCGTCGCCGTCGCGCGACCGGCCCTGGCCGACATCGTCGACATCTACCGGGTCCGGCGGCTCATCGAGGTGCCGGCGCTCGCCGCGGGCGACCCGGCACACCTGGGAGCTCGTGCCATGCGCGACGCCGTCGACGCGGCCCTCGCTGCCCGCCTCGGCGGGGACTGGCGGGACATCGCCGCCGCGAACATGCGGTTCCACGCCGGGATCGTGGCGCTCGCGGGCAGCCCGCGTCTCGACCGGCTGCACGCGAACCTCTCCGCGGAGCTGCGCCTGTCGTTCGGCCTGCTGGGCGACGACGGTGCGTTCTTCGACGGTTTCGTGGACCGCAACGCAGATCTTCTTCGCCGGTTCGTGGCTGGTGATCCCGAAGGGGCGGCGGCTGACCTGGACCGGTACCTCACCGACTCGCAGCGGGCGCTCCAGTCGATCGTCGACGCGGACGGCGCCCGTCACGCGCCCGATACGGTGACCCGGTGAGCACCCTCCCCGTCTTCGCCACCCCCTCCACGGTCACCCCCGGCCTCGACCCCGCGTGGGTCGCCCGGGTCGTCGAGATCGCCCTCGACGAGGACCTCGGCCCCGCCCCGGGCCGGGACGTGACCTCGCAGGCGACCATCCCGCCGTCGGGCACGGGGGTGGCCGAGCTCGTGGCGCGCGAGGAGGGCGTGGTCGCGGGGCTCGTGGTGGTCCAGGAGGTCCTGGACCAGGTGGCGGCCCGGCTCGACCTCCCGGCCCCGGGCGTGGTCTTCCACGCGCAGGACGGCGACGCCGTGACCGCGGGCCAGGTGCTGGCGAGCCTGGAGGGCCGTACGCAGGTGCTGCTCGTGGCCGAGCGCACCCTGCTCAACCTGGCCAGCCGCGCGTCCGGCGTCGCGACGGCCACGCGCGCGTTCGCCCGGGAGCTCGCGGGCACGGGCGCCCAGGTGCTCGACACCCGCAAGACCACCCCCGGCCTGCGCGCCCTGCAGAAGTACGCCGTGCGCGCGGGCGGCGGCACCAACAAGCGCATGGGCCTGTACGACGTGGCCATGGTCAAGGACAACCACGTGGTCGCGGCCGGGTCGGTCGCCGCCGCGATCCGCGCCGTCCGCGAGATGTTCCCCGACGTCCAGATCCAGGTCGAGGCCGACACGACCGCGCAGGCGCTGGAGGCTCTGGCGTCGGGCGCGGACTTCCTGCTGCTGGACAACATGGAGCCCGGTCTCCTCGGCGAGACGGTCGCGGCCGTCCGGGAGCAGGAGGGGAAGGACGGGGTCCCGGCGCACGTCGAGCTCGAGGCGACGGGCAACCTGACGCTCGACAGGGCGCGTGAGGTCGCGGCCACGGGCGTGGACTTCCTGTCGGTGGGCGCGCTGACGCACAGCGCGCCCATCCTGGACCTGGCCCTGGACCTGCGCGCCTGATCCTTTTCGCGGCGAACGCGCGCAGGACGCGGCATTTCCGCCGGGTCCGGTGTGTCCAACCGGGCGGATAAAGAGAACTCGGCGGGTGATGCGCACCGATAGAATCGCCTCCGTGACGACCGAGAACCCCGCTGCCGAGAACGCCGCGACCCCGCCGACCGACGACCTGCCCGAGCAGCTGCGGATCCGGCGCGAGAAGCGTGAGCGCCTCCTGGCGCAGGGCACCGAGGCGTACCCGGTCGGCGTTCCGGTCACCGACACGATCGAGGAGGTCCGCGAGAAGTACGGGCACCTCGAGGCGGGCCAGGAGACGGACGACGTCGTCGGCGTGGCCGGCCGCGTGGTGTTCGTCCGCATCGGCGGCAAGCTGTGCTTCGTCACGCTGCAGGACGGCGAGGGCAACCGCCTCCAGGGCATGCTGAGCCTGGCCGCGCTCGGCGAGGAGGCGCTGGCCGCCTTCAAGTCCGACGTCGACCTGGGCGACCACCTGTTCCTGCACGGCCGCGTCGGCGCGTCGCGCCGGGGCGAGCTGAGCGTCTTCGCCGACGAGTGGCGCATGGCGGCCAAGTCCCTGCGGCCCCTCCCGGTGCTGCACAAGGACCTGTCCGAGGAGGCGCGGGTCCGGCAGCGGTATGTCGACCTCATCGCGCGTCCGGCGGCCCGTGACATGGTGCGCCTGCGCTCCGGCGTGGTGCGTTCCCTGCGGGAGAACTTCTATCGCCGCAGCTTTCTCGAGGTCGAGACGCCGATGCTGCAGACCATTGCCTCCGGCGCCTCGGCGCGCCCTTTCTCGACGCACATGAATGCGTACGACCTGGAGCTCTTCCTGCGGATCGCGCCGGAGATCTTCCTGAAGAAGGCGGTCGTCGGCGGCGTCGAGAAGGTTTTCGAGATCAACCGCAACTTCCGTAACGAGGGCGCGGACTCGTCGCACTCGCCGGAGTTCGCGATGCTCGAGGCGTACGAGGCCTACGGCGATTACAACACCATCGGCGCGCTCACCCAGGACCTGGTGCAGACCGCGGCGCAGGACGTTCTCGGCACCACGCTCGTGACCCTTCCGGACGGCTCCGAGTACGAGCTGGGCGGGGAATGGGCAAATCTGCGGATGTACGACTCGCTCTCCGAAAGCCTGGGCGAGGAGATCACCGCCGCCACCTCCGTCGAGGAGCTCGAGAAGATCGCCGAGCGGCTCGATGTCGAGGTCGGCAACAAGAAGATCCTGAATCACGGAAAGCTCGTCGAGACGCTCTGGGAGCACCGGGTGGGCGACCACCTGACGGCACCGACGTTCGTCCGGGATTTCCCGGTCGAGACGTCGCCGCTCACGCGCGACCACCGCTCGGAAAAGGGCCAGGTCGAGAAGTGGGACCTGTACGTGCGCGGCTTCGAGCTGGCCACGGGCTATTCCGAGCTGGTCGACCCCGTGATCCAGCGCCAGCGCTTCGAGGCGCAGGCCAGGATGGCCGCGGCCGGCGACGACGAGGCCATGCTGCTCGACGAGGATTTCCTGACCGCGATGGAATTCGCGATGCCCCCTTCGGGTGGAATGGGCATGGGCATCGACCGTCTGCTCATGGCTCTGACGGGCCAGGGTATCCGGGAGACCATCCTTTTCCCGCTGGTGAAGCCGCAGGCCTGAGGATTTCGGCCGCGCAGACGAGTATGTGAGGATCTTGTGATGGATACGACGCTTGCGGTGCTCGCGGGGCTGACGCCCTCGATCGGGGTCGGCCTGTTGTTCTGGTTTGCGATGCGAAAGATCCTCCGGGCGGACCGTCACGAGCGTGAGGCTCTCGAGCGAATGGATCGCGAGGGCATGACGGCGACGGCGGAAAACACCAGGAATTCCGCTTCGCACTGATCCGCGCGGGTGAGGTTATCCGTACCGGCCTTCGCGGATCAAATCCACGCACTTCACGAACCTGGGTGAATTTTTCGTGATCGGTGTCACATGCTCATTATTGACATGTCAATATTGAGTGCGGCATGCTCGCGAACTAACCCCGGAATTTGTGGCGCGGAAGGGAAGTACCCGTATGGTTCAGAAGGTTCAGCTTGTTCTCGAAGACGACATCGATGGCGGTGCCGCCGACGAGACCGTGAACTTCGGCCTCGACGGCGTCTCCTACGAGATCGACCTGAATGCCGAGCACGCGGCTCAGCTGCGTGATTCGCTCGCTTCGTGGGTCGGCCACGCTCGCAAGGTGAAGTCCGCCGTTGCGCGGACCGCCACCACGCGCCGGTCCCGTTCCGGAAGCGACACCGCTGCGGTGCGTGAATGGGCCAAGGCCAACGGCTACACGGTCAGCGACCGTGGGCGCATCTCGGCCGAGGTCCAGGACGCCTACGCGAAGGCGAACGGCTGACGCCGACGTACTCACGACGGCACATCGCGCCCCGGCACCCCTCGACGAGGGGCGGCCGGGGCGCCGTGCATTCCCGGCCGGAGCACCCTGTGCACGTCATTAGGCTGCTCGCATGAGCAACCCCACCACCGCCCTGTGGATCGGCACCTATCCGAAGGCCGGGGCCGAGCCGGGCACCGGTGAGGGCGTCTGGCGCGCCGAGATCGACCCGGCCGGCCGGTTCGCGGGCGCCGTGCTCGCCGCGCCGGTCGCCTCGCCCTCGTTCCTCGCGCTCGACCCGTCGGGACGCACGCTCCTGGCGGTCGGCGAGACCGAGCCGGGCGCGCTCACGTCGTTCCACGTGTCCGACGGCGGCTCGCTCGCCCTCGCGGGCACGGTCGCCTCGGGCGGTACGAGCCCCTGCCACGTCGTCTCCACCGGCTCCGCGGCCTGGGTCGCGAACTACGGCGACGGCGTCGCCGCCGTGGTGCCCCTTGCCGACTCCGGTGTGCCGGGGGAGGCCCGCACCTTCCCGCACGAGGGGACGGGTCCGGTGACGGACCGGCAGGAGAGCTCGCACGCCCACTTCGTGCACCTGTGGGGCGACCGCGTGCTCGTGGCCGACCTCGGCACCGACGAGCTGCGCACCTACCCGCTGGACGGTTCCGGCCCGGCGGGCGGCGAGATCGCCGCCGTCCTGCCGCCCGGTACGGGACCCCGCCACCTGGTCGAGCTGCCCGACGGCACGATCCTGCTCGCCGGCGAGCTGGACTGCCGCCTGCACGTGCTGGTCCCCGCGGGTCCGGGCCGGCTGGAGGACGTCGGCTCGGTGGCGATCACCGCCCGTACCCTGCCCGACGGCGCCCCCGGCTACCCCTCGCACATCACCGTCTCCGGCGACCTGGTGCACGTGGGCGTGCGGGGCCCGGACGTCCTGGCGGTGCTCCGGGTGCGTGCGGCGGACGCCGGCTCCGGGGCGGCGCAGGGCAGCGAGGCCGCCGTCGGCCACCTGACGATCGAGAACGTCGCCGACGTGGACCTCGGCGCGGGCGCCTGGCCGCGCCACCACGCGGTCCTGGCCGACGGCGAGGTCGTCGTCGTGGCCGCGCAGAACACGGACGAGCTCGTCGCGGTCCGGCTGGACCGCGCGTCGGGCCAGGGCGAGATCACCGACCGGCTGGAGCTGCCCGTGCCCGCGTGCGTCCTGGAGGCGTGATGCGCGACAGCCTGCCGCCCGGTCTCCCGGAGCCGGACGCCCCCCGTCCGCTCCGGATCGCGATGGTCTCGGTGCACACGTCACCGCTGGAGCAGCCGGGCACGGGCGACGCCGGCGGCATGAACGTGTACGTGCTGGAGCTGTCGAAGGCGCTGGCCCGCCGGGGCGCGCAGGTGGAGATCTACACCCGGGCGACGTCGTCGGCCCAGCCCAAGGTGACCGACGCCGAGCCCGGCGTTCGCGTGGTGCACGTGGCCGCCGGGCCGTACGAGGGCCTGGACAAGAACGACCTGCCGGGGCAGCTGTGCGCCTTCGCCGCGGGCGTGCTGCGCGCCGAGGCGCACCGCCCCGAGGGCTGGTACGACGTGCTGCACACCCACTACTGGCTGTCGGGCCAGGTGGGCTGGATCGCGGCGGAGCGCTGGGACGTGCCGCTGGTGCACACCATGCACACCATGGCGCGCGTGAAGAACGCCTCCCTCGCGCCCGGGGACGCCCCCGAGCCGCAGGGCCGGATCATCGGCGAGGAGCAGGTGGTCGCCGAGTCCGACGCCCTGGTCGCCAACACCGACCAGGAGGCCGCCGACCTGGTGCGCGACTACCAGGCAGACCCCGCCCTGGTCCGGGTGGTGCAGCCGGGCGTGGACCTCGGCGTGTTCGCACCACCGCACGCCGTCGACGACCCGGCCGCGTGCGCCCGGCAGCGGGCCGAGCTGCGCGAGCGGCTCACGCTGCCGACGGACCGCAAGATCGTGCTGTTCGCCGGCCGCGTGCAGCTGCTCAAGGGGCCGGACGTGCTGGTCCGGGCGCTGGGGGAGCGGGTCTGGTCGGAGGGCGACGGGCAGCCGCCGCTGCTCGTGGTGCTGGGCGGCGCGTCCGGGCGGCCCACGGCCGTCCGCGAGCTCGAGGCGCTCGCCTACCAGGAGGGCGTGGCCGCACACGTGCGGGTGCGGCACCCGGTGCCGCAGGAGACGCTCGCCGACTACTTCCGCGCCGCCGACCTGGTGGCCGTGCCGTCGCACAGCGAGTCGTTCGGCCTGGTCGCGGCCGAGGCCCAGGCGTCGGGCACGCCGGTGGTCGCGGCGGCCGTGGGCGGTCTGCGCACGGTGGTCCAGGACGGCGTCTCCGGCGTCCTCGTGCCCGACCACGAGCCCGAGAGCTGGGCCCTGGTGCTCAAGAGCCTCCTGGACGACGACGAGCTGCGCGCGCGGCTGGCCGTCGGCGCCCGCGACTCGGCGACCCGGTTCGGCTGGGACCGCGCCGCCGACGAGATGCTGGACGTCTACGAGCAGGCCCGCAAGCACCACGTCGAGGCCCGCCGCGCCTGCGGCCGGGGTCCGTCCACGCTCTGAGACCACGGGACCGGCGGCATCATCGGCCCCGGAAAAGTGCGGCAGGATGGAGCCCATGACCTACACCCTCGTGCTGCTCCGCCACGGCGAGAGCGAGTGGAACGCGAAGAACTTGTTCACCGGCTGGGTGGATGTGGCCCTCTCCGAGAAGGGCGTCGAGGAGGCCAAGCGTGGTGGCGCGCTCCTCAAGGAGGCCGGGGTGAACCCCGACATCCTGCACACGTCGCTGCTGCGCCGCGCCATCATGACGGCGAACCTGGCGCTCGACGTCGCCGACCGGCACTGGATCCCGGTCAAGCGCAGCTGGCGCCTGAACGAGCGCCACTACGGTGCGCTGCAGGGCAAGGACAAGAAGCAGACGCTCGAGGAGTTCGGCGAGGAGCAGTTCATGCTCTGGCGCCGCTCGTACGACGTCCCGCCGCCGGAGATCGAGCTGGGCTCGGAGTTCAGCCAGGACGCGGACCCGCGCTACGCGGACGCCCCCGTCGTCCGCACGGAGGCGCTGAAGCTCGTGCTCGACCGCGCCCTGCCGTACTGGGAGAGCGAGATCGTCCCCGACCTCAAGGCCGGCAAGACCGTGCTGGTCGCCGCGCACGGCAACTCGCTGCGGGCCCTCGTCAAGCACCTCGACGGCGTCTCGGACGAGGCCATCGCCGGGCTGAACATCCCGACGGGCATCCCGCTGGTCTACGAGCTCGACGAGGAGACCCTCGCGCCCGTGAAGCCGGGCGGCACGTACCTGGACCCGGAGGCGGCGAAGGACGCGATCGCCGCGGTCGCCAACCAGGGCCGCTGACCCCCTGCCGAAACCGCTGAGTGCTGGATGTTCGCCCTTCTGAGCCACTCAGAAGGGCGAACATCCAGCACTCAACGTCTGGGCGGGTGGGTCACTCGTCCGGGAAGTCGCCCGTGACCAGGAAGGTCACGCGGCGGGCGACCGACACGCCGTGGTCGCCGAACCGCTCATAGTAGCGGCCCACCAGCGTCACGTCGACGGCCTCCTGCACGGTGCCCTGCCAGCCGGGCGCCAGGAGCGTGTTGAACGTCTCCTGGTGCAGCTCGTCGATGATGTCGTCGTCGCGCTCCAGCGCCTCGGCCACCGACAGGTCGCGCGTGGCGAGCAGCTTGGTGGTGCGCTGGGCCACCCGCACGGCGGCCTCGTGCATCTTGGCGAAGGTGTCCCGGGCCTCGGGGACGATCGCCTGGGCGGGGTAGCGCCCGCGTGCCACCTGGGCGACGTGGCGCGCCAGGTCGCCCATCCGCTCCAGCGAGGCGCTCATGCGCAGCGCGCTGACGACCACCCGCAGGTCGGTGGCGACCGGGGCCTGCTGCGCGAGCAGGTGCACGCACCGCTCGTCGAGCGAGTCCTCGATGGCGTCGATGGTCTTGTCGGAGGCGATCACCTCCTGCGCGAGCTGAAGGTCGGCCTCCAGCAGCGCCGTTCCGGCGCGGGTGATGGCGGACTCGACGAGCCTGCTCATCTCGGTCAGGTCGTCGCCGACCTGCTGGAGCTCGGCATCGAAGATCTGTCGCATCGGTTTCCTCTCGCACTCGGGGCGCACGAACGGTTCGCGTCCGCTGTCGCGCCGCCGCGAGGCGGGCAGGGCCGACGCGCGGCCGGGCCGGCCGCCCCGACACGTCCCGGGACGGCGCACGGCACAGCTACCGCCCGCACCCACCTAGGTTCGACGGCGCGATGTACTGGGAGGTTAACGCTCTTCCTCCCTGACATGAACAGTAGGCGACGCGATCCTCCGACCGACCGCCCACGTCCGTCAGCGGTTGAAACGTCGACCTACCCTGGAGGCGTGGACGGAATCATCTCCGGGGTACCGGTGCTGGTCGCCGGAATTCTCGGCGTGATCGTCGGCGTGGTCGCCACCGTGGCGTTCCGCGTCTCCGAACGGCATCAGCACGCCCTGCCCCCGACCGAACCCGACGAGCTCGACGCGGGTCTCGTCCGCGTGCTCTCGGTGCTGCGCTCCGCGGCCGTCGTGCTCGACGGCGAGGACGAGGTGATCCGCGCGTCGCCCCCGGCCTACGCCCTCGGCGTGGTGCGCAACGACGCCCTGGTGCACGCCGCCATCACGGACCTGGTCGCCCTCGTGCGGCGCGACGGCGTGATCCGCGAGCAGGAGCTGGAGCTGCCCCGCGGCCCGGTGGGCCAGGGCACGGTGTTGCTGCAGGTACGCGTGGCGCCGCTCGGGCTGGACCGGGTGCTGGTGCTCGCCGAGGACCGTACGGAGGCCCGCCGGGTCGAGGCGATCCGCCGTGACTTCGTGGTCAACGTCTCCCACGAGCTGAAGACGCCGGTCGGTGCGCTGGCGCTGCTCGCCGAGACGGTGGCCGACGCCGCGGACGACCCCGTCGCCGTCCGGCGGTTCACCGAGCGCATGCAGCGCGAGGCCGTGCGGCTCTCCGCGCTGGTGCAGGAGATCATCGAGCTGTCCCGGCTGCAGGGGGCCGGCGCGGTGCCCAAGCTGACGCCGGTCCCGATCCGCGAGGTCGTGGAGGAGGCGGTCGACCGGGCCCGCACCACCGCCCAGGCCAAGAACATCGCGATCACCATGGGCGGCGACCTGGACACCGAGGTGTACGGGGACCACAACCTCCTGGTCACCGCGGTCCGCAACCTGGTCGACAACGCCGTGGCCTACTCCGGGCCGGCCAGCCGGGTGGGCGTCGGGGTGAACGAGCGGGGCGGCCTGGTCGAGATCGCCGTGGTGGACCAGGGCGTCGGGATCGCCGAGGACGCGCAGGACCGCGTCTTCGAGCGCTTCTACCGGGTGGACCCGGCGCGCTCGCGTGACACCGGCGGGACCGGCCTGGGGCTCAGTATCGTCAAGCATGTCGCGGCCGACCACGGCGGCGACGTCCAGATGTGGTCCGAGCCCGGACGGGGCTCGACCTTCACGCTGCGGATCCCGTCCGCGGACCGGCCCGGCGCAGGCCGGGTCACCCCGCCCTCCCTGGCGGACGCCGTCCGCGAGGGCGAGGAACAGGACCCGAGCGAGCAGCAGGACCAGCACGACGAGCAGGACCAGCACAAGGCCGCGGACACCGCGGCCACGAAGAACGAGGAGGTAGGTGCGTGACGCGCATCCTGGTGGTCGAGGACGAGGAGTCGTACCGGGACCCGCTGACGTACCAGCTGACCCGCGAGGGGTTCGAGGTGATCGAGGCCGCCGACGGCAACTCGGCGCTTGCCGCGTACGACGCGGAGGGGGCGGACCTGGTGCTGCTCGACCTGATGCTGCCCGGGCTGTCGGGCACCGAGGTGTGCCGGGAGCTGCGGGCTCGCGGTGACGTGCCGGTCATCATGCTGACCGCGAAGGACTCCGAGATCGACAAGGTGGTGGGCCTGGAGCTCGGCGCCGACGACTACGTGACCAAGCCCTACTCCTACCGGGAGCTGCTGGCCCGGGTGCGGGCCGTGCTGCGGCGCCGGCAGCCCACCGACTCCACGGAGCAGGACGAGGACGGCGTGCTGGAGGTGGGGCCGGTGCGGATGGACGTGGAGCGGCACACCGTGGCCGTCTCCGGGGAGAGCGTGGCGCTGCCGCTCAAGGAGTTCGACCTGCTCGAGCTGCTGATGCGCAACGCCGGCCGGGTGCTGACCCGCGGCCAGCTCATCGACCGCGTCTGGGGCGCCGACTACGTGGGCGACACCAAGACGCTCGACGTCCACGTGAAGCGCATCCGCTCGAAGATCGAGCCCGACCCCGGCACGCCGAAGTACCTGCTCACGGTGCGCGGCCTGGGCTACAAGCTGGCCGACGACGAGGGGTGACCCCCGCTGAGGTGCGCCCCGGACGTGGCGCACCTCACGGGTGAAACGTGAACGCTGGTCACCCTCCGTTCACCCGGCGTTTGCTCGCGGGACCGCGCCCCTGAGTAGTTTCGCGAACCGTGAGCACCCCCCATTACACCCGCCTCGTCTCCGCCGCCACCGTCGGCGCCCTCGTGCTGCCGCTCGCGGGCTGCGCCGCGGCCGGGCTGCCCGGGTTCGGCGGCGAGGTGGAGCCGACGGCCACCGCCGAGGCGAAGGTCGTCGTCGCCGGCACGTTCGTCGGCGCCGGCGCGTCGTCCCAGGAGTCGGCGATGGAGGCCTGGATCAGCGGGTTCCAGGAGCAGCACCCCGACGCCGCGGTCAGCTACGACCCCGTCGGGTCGGGCGACGGCCGCGAGTCGTTCCTCGCGGGCGACACGGCCTTCGGCGCCTCCGACGTCGCGCTGAGCGACGAGGAGATGGCGGCTTCCGGCCCGGCCTGCGACGGCGGCAACGCGATCGACCTGCCGGTCTACATCAGCCCGATCGCGGTGGCCTTCAACGTGGAGGGCGTCGACCAGCTCAACCTGTCCTCGGACCTCATCGCGCGGATCTTCACGGGCCAGGTCACGCGGTGGGACGACCCGGCGATCGTCGCGGCCAACCCCGACGCGAAGCTGCCCGCGCTGGAGATCACCCCGGTGCACCGGTCCGACGACTCGGGCACCACCGAGAACTTCACCGACTACCTCCACGCGACGGCACCGGACGAGTGGCCGTACCCGCCGGACGGCGTCTGGCCGCTGCCGCAGGGGTTCGCCGCCGAGGGGACGGGCGGCGTGACGGACACGGTCCGCTCCACGCCGGGCGGCATCACCTACGCCGACGCCTCGCGCACGTCCGACCTCGGGCGCGCCGCCATCAAGGTGGGCGACGAGTACGTGCCCTACAGCGCGGACGCCGCGGCCGCCGTCGTCGACATCTCGCCGCGGATCGAGAACCGCTACGAGCACGACCTCGCCTTCGCCCTCGACCGGACCATCGACAAGCCCTTCGCCTACCCGATGGTGCTCGTGTCCTACCTCGTCGTGTGCTCGCGGTACGAGGACAAGGCGAAGGGCGGCTTCGTCAAGGAGTTCGTCGCGTACGTCGCCTCGGCCGAGGGGCAGCAGCGCGCGGCCGCGGCGGCCGGCAACGCCGCGATCTCGCCCGACGTCCAGGCCTGGATCGCCGAGGCCGCGAAGGCCATCTACCTGACCCGGGACCGCCCGGAGGAGCAGGCAGGCGGATGACCCCGGGGACGCACCGCGGGTGGCACACGCCGGGCCGTGTCATGGTGAGCGTGTTGCGTATCACCCGCTTTCCGTGGGCTTGTTCACCCTCCGTTTACCTGGACCTGGTGAGCAGGTCACTCCACCTGCCTAGCGTCCCGACTGACGCCGCGGCGCTCGCCGCGCGTACGACTTGAACAGGATGGAACGACACGTGAAGATCAGCCGATTCCCCCGCGTTGGCTCCGCTGTCATGGTGGGCGCGCTCGCGCTGAGCCTCGCAGCCTGCGGGTCCGACCCGACGACCGGTGCCGAGCCCACGGAGACCGAGGGTGGCGAGGCCATCTCCGGCGACTTCGCCGGCGCAGGCGCGTCCTCCCAGGAGTCCGCGATGGAGGCCTGGGTCGCCGGCTTCCAGAGCTCGAACCCGGACGTCACGATCAACTACGACCCGGCCGGCTCCGGCGCGGGCCGTGAGCAGTTCCTCGCGGGCGGCGTGCAGTGGGCCGGCTCGGACTCCGCGCTCGACGACGAGGAGCTCGCTGCCTCGGCCGAGGTCTGCGGCACCGACGGCGCGATCGACCTGCCGATCTACGTGAGCCCGATCGCCGTGGCCTTCAACCTCCCCGGCGTCGACTCGCTGAACCTCTCCTCCGAGGTCATCGCCAACATCTTCAACGGCGAGATCAAGAAGTGGAACGACGACGCGATCAAGGCCGACAACCCTGACGCCGACCTCCCGGACACCGACATCACGCCGGTGCACCGCCTCGACGACTCGGGCACCACCGAGAACTTCACCGAGTACCTGTCCGCCACGGCCCCCGAGGCCTGGACCGACGAGCCCGACGGCGTCTGGCCGCTCGAGGGCGGCGACTCCGCCGAGGGCACGTCCGGCGTGGTCGGTGTCGTGACCGACACCGAGGGCGCCGTCACCTACGCGGACGCCTCCAAGGTCGGTACGCTCGGCACCGCGTCGATCAAGGTCGGCGAGGAGTTCGTGCCGTTCTCGGCCGAGGGTGCCGCCGCCACGGTGGACGCGTCCCCGCGCGTCGAGGGCCGTGCCGAGCACGACTTCGCGATCGAGGTCGACCGTACGCTGACCGACCCGGCCACCTACCCGCTGGTGCTCGTCTCCTACGCCATCGCCTGCACCAACTACGCCGACGAGGCGCAGGGCAACTTCGTCAAGGCCTTCCTGGCCTACCAGGCCTCCGAGGCGGGCCAGCAGGCCGCGGCCGACGCCGCGGGCAACGCGCCCATCTCGGCGGCCACCGCCGAGCAGGTCGCCGCCGCGATCGAGTCGATCACGGTCGGCTGACGAAGCACATGAACACCGGCCGGCGGCCGGACCGAACGGCGCCGACGGCGTCGCAGGTCCGGTCGCCGGCACAGCCATGTCAGTCACTGATCCCGATCCCCCTACTCCGAGCGACGAGCATCGAGGAGCTCTTGTGACCACCACCGACAGTCCGCCGGACGCCCAGCCCGGCCGACTGAAGCCGCCCGCCCGGCGGCGCAACCACGGCGACACCGAGCGCGGCTTCAGCCGGGTGTTCCGCTGGATCACCACCGGCGCAGGTGCCTTCCTGCTGCTGGTGCTGGCGGCCGTCGCGGTGTTCCTCATCGCGCGGGGCGTGCCCGCCCTGGCCGCTTCGCCGGAGGAGCTGAGCGCCAAGGGCGGCCTGCCGGCGGGGATGGACTCGCTCTGGGACCTGGTCGGCCCCCTCGTGTTCGGCACGCTGCTGGCCGCGGCCATGGCGCTGCTGCTCGCGACGCCGGTCGCCATCGGGATCGCGCTGTTCATCTCGCACTACGCGCCGCGCCGCGCGGCCTCGGTGATCGGCTACGTGATCGACCTCCTCGCGGCGATCCCGTCCGTGGTGTTCGGCCTCTGGGGCGGGCGCACGCTGGCCCCGATCATCAGCGACGTGTGGGTGTGGATCGCGGGCGTCCTCGACTTCCTGCCGTTCTGGACCGTGAACGTGACCAACACGGGTCGGTCGCTCGCGACGGCGTCCGTGGTGCTCGCGGTGATGGTCCTGCCGATCATCACCGCGGTCTCCCGCGAGGTCTTCCTGCAGACCCCGACGCTGCACGAGGAGGCGGCGCTCGCCCTGGGCGCCACGCGCTGGGAGATGATCCGCACGGCCGTGCTGCCGTTCGGCCGCTCCGGCGTCATCTCCGCCGCGATGCTCGGCCTCGGCCGCGCGCTCGGCGAGACGATGGCGGTCCTGATGATCCTGTCGCCCGGCATCCTCTACTCGTTCCAGATCTTCGACTCCGGCCAGCAGCAGACCATCGCGGCCTTCATCGCGTCGCGGTTCGCCGAGGCCAGCGGGCTCGCGGTGAACGTGCTCATCGCCACCGGCCTGGCACTGTTCGTCATCACCATGGTGGTCAACATGGGCGCCCGCGCGATCGTCGCGCGGCGCAAGGAATTCTCGGGAGCCAACTGATGAGCGCCACGACCTCGATCACGGACGACACCGGCGCCGTCGAGCGCACGCGTGCCCTCCTGACCGCCGCCGACACGGGCCGCAAGCGCACCGACCGGATCATGACGGTGCTGATCTACGGCGCGTTCACGCTCGCGGTGATCCCGCTGGTGTCCCTCCTGTGGACCGTCGTCGTGAACGGCATCGAGCGGCTCGACGGTGAGTTCCTCTTCACGTCGATGCGCGGCGTGTTCGGCGGCATGGACATGGGCGGCGCCTACCACGCCGCCGTCGGCACGCTGATGATCACGCTGACCGCCACGGTCATCTCGGTGCCGATCGGCCTGCTCGTCGCCATCTACCTCGTCGAGTACGGGCGCGGCGCGCTGGCCCGGGCCACGACCTTCTTCGTGGACGTCATGACGGGTATCCCGTCCATCGTCGCGGGCCTGTTCGCGTTCGCGCTGTTCAGCATCTTCCTGGGCCCGGGCGCCAAGCTCGGCATCATCGCCGCGGTCGCGCTGAGCGTGCTGATGATCCCCGTGGTGGTGCGCTCCTGCGAGGAGATGCTCAAGCTCGTGCCCAACGAGCTGCGGGAGGCGTCCTACGCGCTGGGGGTCCCCAAGTGGCTCACCGTCGTCCGGGTCGTGCTCCGCACCTCCGTCGCCGGCATCACGACGGGCGTGCTGCTCTCCATCGCCCGCGTGATCGGCGAGACCGCGCCGATCCTCATCACCGCCGGTGTGTCGGACTCGATCAACTTCAACCCGTTCGACGGGCGCATGATGACACTGCCGGTCTACATCTTCAGCCAGTACCGGCAGGGCCCGGTGCCCTGCCGTGAGGATGCGATCGACTGCCTGGTGAACATCAACTTCGAACGCGCGTGGGCAGCCGCCCTCCTGCTGATCATCATCGTCATGCTCCTCAACCTCATCGGGCGCCTCGTGACCCGGTGGTTCTCCCCGAAGCTGCGCTGACGCGCAGACCCCGCCTCAGCCGCAGCTCACACGAAGGAATGATCCGATGGCACAGCGCATCGACGTGAAAGACCTGAACATCTACTACGGCGACTTCCTCGCCGTGGAGGGTGTGTCCATGACGATCGACCCCAAGTCCGTGACGGCCTTCATCGGCCCGTCGGGCTGCGGCAAGTCGACGTTCCTGCGCACCCTGAACCGCATGCACGAGGTGATCCCCGGGGCCCGCGTCGACGGCTCCGTGGAGCTGGAGGGCGTCGACCTGTACGGCGACGACGTCGACCCCGTGGCCGTGCGCCGCACCGTCGGCATGGTGTTCCAGCGCCCCAACCCGTTCCCCACGATGTCCATCCGGGACAACGTGCTGGCGGGCGTGAAGCTGAACAACAAGCGGATCTCGAAGTCCGACGCGGACAACCTGGTCGAGTCGTCCCTGCGCGGCGCCAACCTCTGGAACGAGGTCAAGGACCGCCTGGAGAAGCCCGGTTCCGGCCTGTCCGGCGGCCAGCAGCAGCGCCTCTGCATCGCCCGCGCCATCGCGGTGAAGCCGCAGGTCGTCCTCATGGACGAGCCGTGCTCGGCCCTGGACCCGATCTCCACGCTGGCGATCGAGGACCTCATCCAGGAGCTCAAGAAGGACTACACGATCGTCATCGTCACGCACAACATGCAGCAGGCGGCGCGCGTGAGCGACCGGACGGCGTTCTTCAACATCGCGGGCACCGGCAAGCCGGGCAAGCTCATCGAGATGAACGACACCGCGACGATCTTCTCGTCGCCCGCCGAGAAGGCCACCGAGGACTACGTCTCGGGCCGCTTCGGGTGACGGACGGCTCTGGCCGGAAGACACCTCTGGCGAGGTAGGACGGCGGTCCTACCTCGCCAGAGGTGTCTCTGCTGCCTGTGTGCCGGAGCTTGGACCCCGGCGGGTCACTCCGACGGGGAGGGCGATGCCGACGCGGCCGGCTCGACGACCTCGACCGGGACGTAGTCGGCGTACTCCGACAGGGTGCCGTCGAGGACCGGGAGCAGGAACTCCTTGGTGTCGGTGCCGACGGTCAGGGTCGCGTCGAGGTAGTTGCCGGGTGCGGCGCCCACGGTGTCGAGCAGGGCGGCCTCGCCCGTCTCGGTGCCCAGGTAGACGGTGCCACCTGCCGGGACCTCGACGATCACGGGGGCGGCGCCGGGCGCCTGGAGCGTGAACGACGCGTCGTCGGCGGTCTCGTTGGCCAGGGCGCCCAGCACGTTGCCGGCCTCGCCCTCGGCGGCGGACACGACCATGAGGTTGATGCCGCGCAGGTCCGTGTCCTGCTCGCCCAGCACGGAGACGCCGACACCGTCGGACGGGTCGTAGGGCTTCGTCGTGGTGGTCGGGGCGCAGGCCGCCAGCAGGAGGGCTCCCGCAGCGGAGACCGCCGCGACGGCGATGGTGCGGGCGCCTCGGGCGGCGGTGGCGCGACGGGACACGGTGAACTCCCTGATGTTCGTCTGGTTCGGGCGGGGTCGGATCCCCGCAATATCCTAGTGGGCCCGGGGGTGTGCCCGCGCATCGCCGAAGGTGACGAACCACCCGGTCAGGGAGTGGCAACGGTCACGGCTGCGGAACGATCCGACCGGGGCCGAGAGGGTGAGGATCACCCCAACCACCCGGGTGGATAACGCTCTGACCTGCGGAAACGCTGTTCGCAAGGGGGTCGGACAAACGCCAAGGGTGCAAGTTCTCCAGATCACGCCGTGGTAACCTGGTTTCAGGGAAAGGGGACATCTGCAGATGACGTTCACAGTAGGCGAGACGGTTGTCTACCCGCACCATGGCGCGGCGCTGATCGAAGAGATCAAGACCCGCAAGATTCGCGGCGAAGAAAAGATGTACCTCAAGCTCAAGGTTGCCCAGGGCGACCTGACCATCGAGGTCCCGGCGGAGAACGTCGACCTGGTGGGGGTGCGCGACGTCGTCGGCCAGGAGGGTCTCGACCGCGTGTTCGAGGTGCTTCGCGCGCCGTACACGGAAGAGCCCACCAACTGGTCGCGCCGGTACAAGGCGAACCTCGAGAAGCTCGCGTCGGGCGACGTCATCAAGGTGGCCGAGGTCGTTCGCGACCTGTCCCGCCGTGACGCCGACCGCGGTCTTTCCGCAGGTGAGAAGCGAATGCTCGCGAAGGCACGGCAGATCCTCGTGTCCGAGCTCGCGCTGGCCGAGCACACCGAGGAGGAGAAGGCGGAAGCCATCCTCGACGAGGTCCTCGCTTCCTGACCCACCCACAGGATCCCCAGCTCCACTGATGCACCGGTCTGGCGACCGGTGCATCGTGCCCCACGGGATCCTTCGCTTCAATCATGATCCTGTGGGGACCCCGACGAGATGACGACCCTTGCAATCCTGACGGCCGCCGGCTCGGGCTCTCGACTAGGCAGAGACCTGCCCAAGGCACTGGTGGAGCTCGACGGCTTCCCGCTCGTGCTGCACGCGGCGCGGCGCCTGGCGGCGTCGGGAGTCGTGGACTCGCTCGTGGTGACCGCGCCCGACGGGCTCGTGGCCGTGATGGCCGACCTCATGGCCGACGACCCGCACGTCCACGTTCCCGTCGAGGTGACGGACGGCGGTCCCACCCGGCAGGCCTCCGTACATGCGGGCCTCGCGCTCGCCCGGCCGGGTGACGACGTGGTGCTGGTGCACGACGCCGCTCGTCCGCTCGTGCCCCCGGACCTCGTCCGGCGCGTCGTGGCCGCCGTCCGCAGCGGCCACGGGGCCGTGGTGCCCGGTCTGCCGGTCACGGACACGGTGAAGCAGGTGCGGCCGGACGGCGACGCCGAGCTCGTCACCGGTACCCCGGACCGCTCGATGCTGCGGGCCGTGCAGACGCCCCAGGGGTTCGCGCGCGACCTGCTGGTGCGTGCGCACCGGACGGGCGCCGCCCGAGCCCGGGCGGAGCACCTCGCGGCGACGGACGACGCCGGTCTGGTCGAGGTGCTCGGCGAGCCGGTGCACATCGTGCCGGGGGACGCCGCCGCCTTCAAGATCACCACCGAACGCGACCTGTGGCTCGCGTCCCTCGTGCTGCAGGAGAGCAACGCATGATCGACCCGTCGAGCACGCCGGACCCCGCCGTCCCGGCCGCCGCGTACCCCTTGCCGCGCACGGGCATCGGCGTCGACGTGCACGCCTTCGCGCCGGACGGGTCGGACCGCGAGATGTGGCTCGGGGGCCTGCACTGGCCGGGCGAACGCGGCCTGGCGGGGCACTCCGACGCCGACGTGGCCGCGCACGCGGCGGCCGACGCGCTGTTCTCCGCGGCGGGCCTGGGCGACCTCGGGTCGCACTTCGGGACCGGCCGTCCCGAGTGGGCGGGAGCCTCCGGGACCACGCTCCTGGCCGAGGCCGCGAGGCGCGTTCGGGCTGCGGGGTACATGATCGGCAATGTGGCTGTACAGGTGATCGGAAACCATCCGCGGGTGGGCACGCGGCGTGACGAGGCTCAGGCGGCGCTGTCCGCCGCCGCGGGCGCGCCCGTCTCCCTGACCGCGACCACTACGGATGCGCTCGGGCTGACCGGGCGCGGCGAGGGCGTCGCGGCGATCGCGACGGCGCTCGTGGTGCCCGACGGCAGGGCCGCGGCATGAACAACAAGCGCAAGCCGCTCGACGAGCGGCGCGCCGAGATCGTCGAGGCCGGGCTGAGCGTGGCGATGCGCGAGGGCGTCGAGTCGGTGACCGTGCGCCGCGTGGCGCAGGAGGCCGGGATCTCGCTGGGCACCGTGCACTACTGCTTCGACGACAAGGACGCGATGCTGCGGGCCATGGGCCGGGCCATCGCGATGCGGGCGTCGGAGCCCATGATCTCTGCGCTGGAGGTCGGGCCGGACCGCACGACCCTGGCCGACACGGCCGTGGACGCCCTCCTGACGGGCCTCAAGCAGCACCAGCACATGCGGCTGCTCACCTTCGAGTTCGCCGTCTCGGGCGCGCGCACGCCGGTGCTGCGCGAGGTGGCGCAGGCGCGCCTCAAGCAGAGCATCGTGATGACGCGGGAGTACCTGCTGCGGCTGGCCGAGGTCGCCGAGGCCAAGTACCGGACCGACATCGACGCGCTGGCGCGCACGGTGGCGATCCGGATCGACGGCATCGAGCTCGCGTGGATGGTCGACCAGGACGACGCCGCGGCGCGGTCCGCCTTCGCCGACCTGACCCACGACGTGTTCGACGACATGGAGCCCTGAGCCGGGCCTAGATGGCGAAGACCCGCTGGGTGTACGGGTTGGCGAACACGCCCTCGGGGTCGGCCGCCTCGCGTGCCCGCCGGAAGTCGCCGAAGCGGCGGTACTGACCCGCCAGGTAGTCGGCGTCGCGCGTGTGCATCTTGCCCCAGTGCGGGCGCCCGCCCGCGGCGGTGAAGATCTGCTCGGCGGCGTCGAAGTACCGCGCGTAGGGCAGGCGCCAGTACTGGTGCACGGCGACGTACGCGGTGTCGCGGCCGTACGCGGTCGAGAGCCACACGTCGTCGGCAGGGGCGAAGCGCACCTCGACCGGGAACGGGACGTTCTCGCCCGTGGACCGCTGCCAGGCGTCGAGCTGGTTCAGCACGTCGACCACGGCGGCCCGCGGCACCGCGTACTCCATCTCGCGGAACCGCACCCGGCGGTGGGTGCAGAACACCTGGTGCGACGGCGCCGTGTACCGGCGGGCGCTCAGGGCGCGGGCCGAGATCGCGTTCAGCGTGGGGGTCGCGGCCGGGACGAGGGCGGCGATCCGGTTGACGGTCCCGAAGAGCGCGTTCGACAGCACCTCCTCGTCGAGGAAGGAGCGGGCCGCCCCGGCTGCCTTCCGCAGGCCGTGCGCCAGGCCCGAGCCCGTGTTCACCCCGGCGTCGACCCGGGTGTTGCGCAGCGTCAGGGCGCGGCGCGTGGTGGGGAACCAGTAGAACTCGAAGTGGTCGCTGCCCGCCACGAGGTCGTCGAGCTCCTCGAAGACACGGTCCAGGGGCCAGGGCTCCTCGACGGCGTGCAGGTCGAACGCCGGGACCGCCTCGATGGTCACGGTGCTCAGCACGCCGGTGGCGCCGAGGCCGAGGCGGGAGGCCTCGAACAGGTCGTGGCGCTCGGTGGGCGCGGCGCGGACGACGTCGCCGTCCGGCCCCACGACCGTCAGTGCCCGCACCCGGGTGGCCAGGCCGCCGAACCGGGCGCCCGTGCCGTGCGTGCCGGTCGAGATGGCGCCGGCGACCGACTGCCGGTCGATGTCGCCGAGGTTCTGCATGGCGAGGCCGCGCTCGGCCAGGACCCGGTTGAGCTGGTGCAGCCGCATGCCCGCGTCCACCGTGACCAGGGCGTGCCCGGTGTCGGGGTCGCGCTCGACGCGGTGCAGGGCGTCGAGGTGGTCGAGGTTGAGCAGCACGCCGTCGGTGGCCGCCGCCGGCATGAACGAGTGCCCGGCGCCGACGGCGCGCACGGTGTGCCCGTCCTTCACGGCGCGGCGCACGGCGTCGGACAGCTCGTCCTCGGAGGCCGGCTGCTCGAGTCGTGCGGGCGTGGCGGTCACGTTGCGTGCCCAGTTCGTCCAGATCACCGGAGCACTATCCCACGGGCCCGCGCTGCTGGACAGAACCGGAGTAGCGTTCGGGCATGAGCTCCGCAGCAGACACCGCCGCGCGGCTTTCCGCCGCCACGTCCGGCCTGCCGGCCCCCGTCGCCGTGGTCGACCTGGACGTGTTCGACACCAACGCGCTCGACATCCTCAAGCGGGCCGACGGCGTGCCCGTCCGCGTCGCGTCGAAGTCCGTGCGCGTGCGCTCGCTGGTCGAGCGAGCGCTCGGGCACGGGTTCGCCGGCGTCATGGCCTACTCGCTGCGGGAGGCGCTGTGGCTGGTCGGCGAGGGCACGCGCGACGTCCTGGTCGGCTATCCGACGGTGGACCGCGAGGCCCTCGCCACGCTGGCGGCGGATCCCGCCGCGCGCGCCGAGATCACCCTGATGGTCGACGACGTGGCGCACCTCGGCCTGATCGCCGAGGCCGAGGAGCTCATGGGCGCGGGCGGCTCGGCCGCCGCCACGGCGGGCCCGGCGGCCGGGCGGCCGATCCAGGTCTGCCTGGACGTCGACTGCTCGCTGCGGGTCGGCGTGGGGCCGCTGACGGCGCACCTCGGCGTCCGCCGCTCGCCCCTGCGCGAGCCCGGCGACGTCGCCGCCCTCGCCACCGTGGCCCAGGCCAAGGGGCTGGCCGTGCGCGGCCTGATGTTCTACGAGGCCCAGGTGGCCGGCCTGCCGGACACCAGCCCCGCCGTCCGGCTCGTCAAGCGCCTCACGATGCGCGAGGTCAACGACCGCCGGGTGCGGATCCTCGCGGCGGTTCGGGACGCGGTGGGGCAGGAGGTGGAGCTCGTCAACGCGGGCGGGACCGGTTCGATCGAGGTGAGCGGCAGCGCCCCCGGCGTCACCGAGGTGACGTCCGGCTCCGGGCTGTTCACGCCCGGCCTGTTCGACGGCTACCGCTCCTTCGAGGCCCGCCCGGCGGCGTTCTTCGGGCTCGACGTGGTGCGCGAGCCCGCCCCCGGCTGGGTCACGGCCTTCGCGGGCGGTTACGCGGCGTCGGGCCAGGCGGGCAAGGCGCGGCTGCCGCGCCTGTTCACGCCCGGCTACACGCTGAGCGGGACCGAGGGCGCGGGCGAGGTCCAGACGCCGCTGCGGGCCACGCGGGCGGACGGCAGCGTGCTCCGGACCGGCGACCGGGTCTGGCTCCGGCATGCGAAGGCCGGCGAGATGATGGAGCGGTTCGACCGGGTGCACCTCGTACGAGGGGCCGAGATCACCGAGACGGTGCCGACCTACCGGGGCGAGCACAAGAACTTCGGGTAGTCCCGCGGGCGGGCCATCGGGTAGAACAAACCCATGCCCACACTGCACCACCGCAACCGCCCGATGACGGGTCGCGACCCGCACGAGCCGGCGCGCACGGCGACCCCGCTGGAACTGCTGTTCGACCTCACGTTCGTCGTCGCGTTCGGGGTGGCCGGTGAGCAGGGCGCCCACCTCCTCGCGGAGGGGCACGTCGCGTCGGGCATCATCGGGTTCGCGTTCTCGATGTTCGCCATCTGCTGGGCGTGGATCAACTTCACCTGGTTCGCCTCCGCGTTCGACACCGACGACTGGTTCTACCGCGTCACCACGATGGTGCAGATGATCGGCGTCGTGATCCTGGCGCTCGGCCTGCCCGACATGTTCAGCTCCCTCGACGAGGGCGACCGCGTGCACAACGAGGTCATGGTCGCCGGGTACATCGTCATGCGGCTGGCCATGCTCGTGCAGTGGCTGCGCGCGGCCCGGCAGGCCCCCCAGTACCGGGCCATCTGCCTGGGATACGCACGCACGCTGGTCATCACGCAGATCGGGTGGGTGATCCTGGCCGTCGCGCCGGTGACCGTCCCCGTCTTCCTCGTGTGCGGCGCGCTGCTGGGGACCGCGGAGATGGCAGGCCCGTGGCTCGCGGAGCGGTTCGGCACGCCCGGCACCGGCCGGCAGAGCACGCCGTGGCACGCCCACCACATGGCCGAGCGCTACGGGCTGCTCGCCATCATCACGCTCGGCGAGGGCGTGATCGGCACCGTCGCGTCGCTGTCCGCCACCGTGGGTGGCTCGGGATGGACGCTCGACGCCGCCCTCGTGGCGCTCGCGGGCACCGGCCTCACCTTCGGGCTCTGGTGGACGTACTACCTCACGCCCGACGCCGAGCTGCTGCACCGGCACCGAGAGCGGTCGTTCGCCTGGGGCTACGGCAACATCGTGGTCTTCGCGGCGCTCGCCGGCGTGGGAGCCGGGCTGCACGTCGCCGGCTACTACCTGGACGGGGAATCGCACCTCGGCGCGGTCGGGACGGTGCTGGCGGTCGCCGTGCCGGTGCTCGTCTTCGTCGTGGTCGACTACGTCCAGTTCTGGGTACTGAGCCGGTCGGTCAGCCCGCTGCACCTGTACCTGGTGCTCGGCACGGTCGCGATGCTCGCGGTGGCCGTCGCCGCGGCGGCGGCGGGCGTCGCCATGTCGTGGGCCCTGCTCCTGGTGATGCTCGCGCCGGCGATCTCGGTCGTCGGGTACGAGGCGCGCGGGCACCGGCACGTGGCCCGGCTGCTCGGGCAGGCGCTCGAGCAGGAAAAGGGTGCCTGACCGCCGGTACCCTTGACAGGTGACTATTCGCCTGTTTGACACCGCTGCGCGCGAGGTGCGCGACTTCACCCCCATCACCCCGGGCGAGGTCGGCATCTACCTGTGTGGCGCCACGGTGCAGGCACCTCCTCATGTGGGCCACCTGCGCCCGGTCATCGCGTTCGACGTGCTGCGCCGGTGGCTCACCCGGCGGGGCCTGAAGGTCACCCTGATCCGCAACGTCACCGACATCGACGACAAGGTGCTGGCCAAGTCGGCCGCCGCCGGCCGGGAGTGGTGGGCGCACGCCGCGCTGTACGAGCGGGTGTTCACCCAGGCGTACGACGCGCTCGGCGTCATCCCGCCCACCTACGAGCCGCGGGCCACCGGCAGCGTGCCCGAGATGGTCGCGCTCATGGAGCGCCTGGTCGAGAAGGGGCACGCCTACTCCACCGGTGAGGGCAACGTCTGGTTCGACGTCCACTCCTGGCCCGCCTACGGCGAGCTGACCCGGCAGCGGGTCGAGGACCTCAGCCCCGAGGAGGGCGCGGAGGCCACGGCGGGGTCCGCCGCCGCGGCCAAGAAGAACCCGCACGACTTCGCGCTGTGGAAGGCGCCCAAGCCGGGTGAGCCGGAGTCGGCGTCCTGGGACACCCCGTACGGCCGCGGCCGCCCCGGCTGGCACCTGGAGTGCTCCGCCATGGCCCGCCGCTACCTGGGCGAGACGTTCGACATCCACGGCGGCGGCCTCGACCTGCGGTTCCCGCACCACGAGAACGAGCAGGCGCAGTCGCGGGCCGCGGGCTACGGGTTCGCGCAGCGCTGGATGCACGTCGCGTGGGTCACCCAGGCCGGCGTCAAGATGTCGAAGTCCCTGGGCAACGGGCTGCTGGTCAGCGAGCTGCTGGCCCAGGCGCCCGCCCCCGTGGTGCGCTACGCGCTCGCGGCCGTGCAGTACCGGTCCATGCTCGAGTGGGCGCCCGACACGCTGGACGAGGCGCGCACCACGTGGGAGCGCCTGTCCGGCTTCGTCACGCGCGCCTCGGAGCGGGTGGGCGACGTCCCGGCCGAGGAGGTCGCCAAGGCGGAGGTCCCCGAGGCGTTCGCCGCCGCGATGGACGACGACCTGAACGTGCCGCAGGCACTCGCCGTCGTGCACGAGCACCTGCGGGCCGGCAACACGGCTCTCGCCTCCGGGAGCGACGACGCCGTCCGTGACGAGCTGGTGACGCTGCGTGCGATGCTGGACGTGCTGGGCCTGGACCCGGCCGACCCGCAGTGGTCGACGTCGGGCGACGACCGGTACGCGACGGCCCTGGACGGGCTCGTGGCCGCGGAGCTCAAGGCACGCGCGGAGGCACGTGCCGCGAAGGACTGGGCCACCTCCGACGCGATCCGGGACCGCCTCGCGGCCGCGGGCATCGAGGTCCAGGACAACGCCGACGGGGCCCGCTGGTCCCTCTCCTGAACTTTCCCTGGTGGTCCAGCTTGTCGGGACCACCTCGACCGAGACCCGCGGTGGTCACGACAAGCTCGACCACCGGCTGAGAGACGAGATACACGATGGCAGGCAACTCGAAGCGCGCCGGTGCGGTGCGCAAGGCCGGCTCCAAGAAGGGCGCGCAGGTCGGCACCGGCGGCCACAGCCGCAAGGCGCTGCGCGGCAAGGGCCCGACCCCCAAGGCGGAGGACCGCACGTACCACCCCGCGCACCAGCGCAAGGTCGCGGCCGAGAAGCGGGCCACCGCTGGCGGACGCCGTCCGGGGAGCCCGGGCGGGCGGGGCGCGGGCCGCAAGGGCGCCGGGGCGGCCGAGGTCGTTGCCGGCCGCAACGCCGTGCTGGAGGCGCTGCGCGCGGAGATGCCCACCGAGGGCATCTACCTGGCCTCGCGCCTGGAGTCGGACGACCGCACCCAGGAGATCCTGGAGATCGCGCACGCGCGCAGCCTGCCGATGTTCGAGGCGTCGCGCCTCGACCTGGACAAGATCACCGACGGCGCCGTGCACCAGGGCGTCGCGATGAAGGTGCCGGCCTACGACTACCGGGACGCCGACGACCTGCTCGACGCCGCGGCCGAGGCCGGGGAGCCGCCGCTGATCGTGGCGCTGGACGGTGTCACGGACCCCCGCAACCTCGGGGCCGTGCTGCGGTCCGCCGGGGCGTTCGGCGCGCACGGCGTGCTGGTCCCGGAGCGGCGCGCGGCGGGCGTGACGGCGTCGGCGTGGAAGGTGTCCGCGGGCGCCGCCGCACGCGTGCCCGTGGCCCGTGCGACCAACCTGGCGCGCGAGCTCGCCGAGCTGAAGAAGACCGGCTGCTTCGTGGTGGGGCTCGACGCGGGCGGCGACATGCCCGTGGGCGAGCTCGCGTACGCGAACGACCCGCTGGTGCTGGTGGTCGGGTCGGAGGGCAAGGGTCTGTCCCGCCTCGTGCGCGACGCGTGCGACGCGGTGGTCTCGATCCCGATCGCGGCCACGACGGAGTCGCTGAACGCCGCCGTGGCGGCGGGGATCACGCTCTACGAGGTGGCCAGGCAGCGGGCCGAGGCCAGCTAGGCCGCTGCTAGGCCTGCTGCTCGGCCTCGCCCGGTGCGAGGCCGAGCAGGGCGTCCTCGTCGGGGCGGTGCCGCAGCACGTTCTCCACGTAGGACGCCGCGGCCTCGGGCAGCGGGATGTCCCGCTGCGCCTGCTGGGAGATGAACCAGCGGTGGTCGAGGATCTCGTGGAAGAGCTGCGCGGGCTCCAGCTTGCGCCGCATCTCGCGGGGCACGGCGTCGATCGTCGGGCGGAACACCTGGCGCACCCAGGCGTGCGCCACGATCTGCTCCTGGTCGTTCTGCCGGTCGGTCGCGGCCCGGAAGCTGTCCAGGTCGTTGAGCATGCGGCGCGCCTGGTTCTCCTGCACGTCCAGCCCCGTGAGACGCAGCAGGCGGCGGGAGTGGTGCCCGGCGTCGACCACCTTGGGCTGGATGCGCACCTTGGTGCCGTCGATGTCCGTGGTGATCTCCAGCTCGCCCACGTCGAAGCCGAGGTCGTTGAGCCGCTCGATGCGGGCGGCGACGCGCCAGCGCTCCTCGGAGTCGAACGCCTCGGAGATGGTCAGCGCGGCCCACAGCTCCTGGTAGCGCTCCACCAGGGCGTCGCCGATGGACACCTCGTCGACGTCCTCGTCGAGCAGCTCGCCGGCGGCGAGGTCCATCAGCTCGCCGATGATGTTGGTGCGCGCCAGGTCGACGTCGTAGTTGCGCTGGCCGTCCGTGAGCTGGCGGTGCATGTCGCCGGTCTCGGCGTCGACCAGGTAGGCGGCGAAGGTCTCGGCGTCACGCCGGAACAGCGTGTTGGAGAGCGACACGTCGCCCCAGTAGAAGCCGACGAGGTGCAGGCGCACCAGGAGCACCGCGAGGGCGTCGATGAGACGCGTCGCGGTGTCGGGGCGCAGGTCCTGGCTGAACAGTGCGCGGTAGGGCAGGGAGAACGGCAGGTGCTCGGTGATCAGCACGGCCTCGAGCCGGTCGCCGTCGGGCGCGCTGCGGCCCGTGATGACGCCCACGGGGACCACGGAGGGCACCTCGATGCGGTGCAGCTGGCGCAGCAGCGCGTACTCGCGGTAGGCGACGCTCTCGCCGATCTCCTTGATCGCCAGGACGCGGCCGCCGTGGTTGACGAAGCGGACCACGTGCCGCGAGATGCCCTGGGGCAGCGCGGCAAGGACCTCGTCCGGCCACTCGGCCAGGGGGACGTCCCACGGGAGGTCCAGCAGAGTCGGGTCGGGTGCGACCGCCGTGATCTGCAGGTTCTGCTGGGGCATGGGCACCATTCTGCGCTGAGCCGGCCGGTGGGCCGGGCAGGGCGGGGAATCCGCCGGGGGCGGAGTCATGAAAGGCCTGCGGGGTGTGTTGCTCGGAGCAGACATTGTCTACGCCGAGCAACACACCCCGAGGATGTCACCGTTCCCTCGGCGAGCCGAGGGGTCGGGCCCGGTGGCCGGGCCCGTGGTCACGCTTCGGCTCAGCCGAGGCGCTCACCCGTGGTCGCGGAGAACACGTGCGAGTGACCGGCCTGGATGGCGACGGAGATGACGTCGCCCTTGTCCGGCACGCCGCGCGGGTCGATGCGCACGATGACCTGGTTGGTGTCGCCGGCGCTGAGGTCGACGTCGGCGGCGTCGCCCTTGAGAGAGCCGTAGACGAACGCGTCGGAGCCGAGCTCCTCGACCAGGTTGACCTCGACCTCGAACGAGCCGGCGGTGCCGGAGGAGACGACGTCGAGGGCCTCGGGGCGGAAGCCCAGGGTGACCTTGCCGCCGTCGGCCTCGGCGAGGTTGCTCGCGATGGAGCGGTCGAGCGGGACGCTGGCCGAACCGACCTTGACCTGGCCCTCCTTGACGTCGAACGTGCCGATGTTCATGGCGGGGGAGCCGATGAAGCCGGCGACGAACACGTTGTTCGGGCGGTCGTACATCTCACGCGGGGTGCCGACCTGCTGCAGGATGCCGGCGTTGAGGACCGCGATGCGGTCGCCCATCGTCAGGGCCTCGGTCTGGTCGTGGGTCACGTAGACCGTGGTGACGCCCAGGCGGCGCTGCAGCGACGCGATCTGCGTGCGGGTCTGGACGCGGAGCTTGGCGTCGAGGTTCGACAGCGGCTCGTCCATGAGGAACACCTGCGGCTGACGCACGATGGCGCGGCCCATGGCGACACGCTGACGCTGACCACCGGAGAGGGCCTTCGGCTTGCGGTCGAGGTACTCGGTGAGGTCGAGGATCTTCGCGGCCTCCTCGACACGCTGGCGGATCTCCGCCTTGGGCGTGCCGGCGATCTTCAGGGCGAAGCCCATGTTGTCCGCCACCGACATGTGCGGGTAGAGCGCGTAGTTCTGGAAGACCATCGCGATGTCGCGGTCCTTGGGCTGCACGTCGGTGACGTCGCGGTCACCGATGAAGATGTGCCCACCGTTGACGTCCTCGAGACCCGCGAGCATGCGCAGGGAGGTGGACTTGCCGCAGCCGGACGGGCCGACGAGGACGAGGAACTCGCCGTCCTCGATCTCCAGGTTCAGCTGGTCGACGGCCGGGCGCTCCGTGCCCGGGTAGACGCGCGTCGCGTGGTCGAAAGTGACCGTAGCCATGAGAAAACATCCCTCCACCGGCAGGTACGTGCCGGACGATCCGTTGTGGTCGGGTGCCGTTGCTTCCACTCGCGTGTCGGCGGTGACACTGTTGCAGCGCGATCGTACCCCGGTTGGTCAAGGCCGCGGTATCGACCGGGTCACGTACGGGTCAGTCCTCCCCGCGCAGCGTGCGGGCGAGGCCGGCCAGCACTGCGGCGAGCGCGTCCGGGTCGGGCACGCGGTGGGAGGCGAGCGTGTCGCCCGTGCCCACCTTGATCGACAGGTCGCCGGCCTCGAGCGCGCCGAAGGCCTGCTCGTCGGTGGTGTCGTCGCCCGCGTACAGGACGCGCACCTTCTCGACGCCCAGCTCGGCCGCCACGGTACCGCGCAGCCGGCGCAGCGCCTCGCCCTTGCTGGTGGTCACCACGGACACCTCGACCACGTCCTTGCCGTGCATCACCGGCAGCCCCAGGTTGGCCGCGACCTCGTCGGCGGCCACGGTGATGGCGGCGGCGTCGTCCACGCTCGCCAGGCGCGTGTGCACGACGGCGGCGGCGGGCTTGACCTGCACCCATGCCCCCTCGCGGCCGGACACCGCGGACTCGAAGCCCGCGACGAGCGCGTCGAGCTGGCCGGACTGGACGGTGGTCAGCTGGAAGGGCACCTGGTCGACGCCGGTGGCGGTGGCCCGCCCGGCCTCCGCGCCGTGGCTGCCCACGAGGAACGTGCCGTCGGGGGCGACGGTGCGCTCGGCGAGGTCGGACAGGTCGCGGCCGGAGACGAACGCGAGGCGCACGGGCGCCTCCTGCGCCAGCGCGTGCAGCTGCTCGACCGCGGTCCGCGCCGCGCGCGTCATGGTCGACGACTTGGGGTCGTCCACGAGCGGCGCCAGCGTCCCGTCGAAGTCGGAGGCGAGCAGCCAGCCCGTCGTCGGCTTCCTGCGCCGTCCGCTCCCGTTGCCCATGCGCGCGAGCCGGCCCTTGGCGGGGATGCCGTCGGGAACGGTGGTGAACGCCGTGAGCGCGTCCCGGAGGTTGTGGTGCCGGGGCTCCGCGGAGCGCGGGTCGACGCTGAGCGGCCGCGGCGGGACTGCCGTGAGCACCCCGAGGAAGGTCTCCGACCACTTGGCCACGTCGTCGGCCAGGACCTTGCGGCGCAGGCGCCGCATGCGGCGGCGCTGCTCCCGGGGGTCCATGGTCGCGGCGGCCACGATGATGTCCTTCATGCCGTCGATGTCGTGCGGGTTGACCAGCAGCGGGCCGGGGGAGAGCTCGTCGGCCGCGCCCGTGAACTCGCTCAGCACCAGGGCGCCGCGCTCGTCGGAGCGGGCGGCGATGTACTCCTTGGCCACGAGGTTCATGCCGTCGCGCAGCGAGGTCACCAGCAGCACGTCGGCCGCGAGGTAGAGCGCCGCCATCTCCTCCGGCGGGTAGGAGTGGTGCAGGTAGTGGATCGCCGAGTGGCCCAGCTCGCCGTACTCGCCGTTGATCCGGCCCACGAGGATCTCGACGTGCTCGCGGAGATCCTGGTAGGCGCCCACGTTCTCGCGGCTGGGGCTCGCGACCTGCACGAGCGTGGCGTGCTCGACGTCGAGGCGGCCGTCGTCGAGCAGCTCGCCGTAGGCCTTGATGCGGTGCCGGATGCCCTTGGTGTAGTCGAGGCGGTCCACGCCCAGCATCAGCGTGTCCGGGTTCCCCAGGTCCGCCTTGATCTCCTTGGCGCGGGCCTGGACCTCGGGGGTGCGCGCGAGCGTGTCGAACCGGTGGGAGTCGATCGAGATCGGGAACGACGACGCGCGCACGTGCCGGCCGGGCCGCCCGTCGGCGTCCGGGATGGTGATGACGGGGCCGCGCGTGGTGAACCCGGTCAGCCGCCGCGCCGAGCGCACGAAGTTCGCGGCGTCGCCGTTGCGCTGGAAGCCCACGAGGTCCGCGCCGAGCAGTCCGTCGATGATCTGCCGTCGCCACGGGAGCTGCGCGAACAGCTCGACCGGCGGGAACGGGATGTGGTCGAAGAACCCGATCCGCAGGTCCGGTCGCAGGTCGCGCAGCATGCGGGGGACGAGCTGGAGCTGGTAGTCGTGCACCCAGACGACGGCGCCCTCCGCGGCCTGCTCCGCGGCGGCGTCGGCGAAGCGCTGGTTGACCCGGCGGTAGGCGTCCCACCACTGCCGGTGGTAGTCGGGGCGCTCGATGACGTCGTGGTAGAGCGGCCAGAGGGTCCCGTTGGAGAAGCCCTCGTAGTACCGCTCGATCTCGACGGCGTTCAGCGTGACCGGGACCAGCAGCATCCCGTCGGCCTCGAAGGGCTCGTGCGCGAGGTCAGGGGCGCCGGACCAGCCGACCCAGGCGCCGTCGGCGCCCTGCATGACCGGCTCGAGTGCCGTGACCAGGCCGCCTGGTGACCTCTGCCAGGTGAGGTCACCGGTGGTGCCGACCGAGAAGTCGACCGGGAGCCGGTTCGCGACGACGACCAGATCGTACCCGTCTTTACCCGGCAATGTACTGCTCCTTATGTGTGGATGATTCTCGCTCTGCTGCGTCAAGAGTAACGAGGTCTCTTCCCTGCTCAGGGTAACGATGTCTCGCTCCACTCGAACGTCGGCCCGTCGCGGTGCTGGTCAGGGGCTGGATGTTGGCGGGCGTCCCCTGTCGGTGACGGCTACGGTGTGCCTCATGGAGGAGGTGGAGGCCTCGATCGCGCCCCCGCACGGCGCCGGCCCCGCTGCCGGTACGAAGCTCGGCGGGTACACGGTCGTGCGCGAGATCGGGTCGGGCGCGATGGGCGCCGTCTACCGCGCCCAGGACGACGGCGGGAACGCCGTGGCGCTCAAGATGCTCCACCGCCACCTCGACGACCGGGCGGCCCGCGAGCGGCTGCGCCGCGAGGCCACCGCGCTGCAGGGGCTGAGGCACCCCGCGGTGGCCCGGGTGCTGGACGCCGAGCTCGAAGGACCCGACGCGTTCATCGTCACCGAGCTCGTCGAGGGCCCCACGCTCGAGGAGGAGATCGACGCGCGCGGCCCCCTGGACTCCCGGGACCTCTTCGAGCTCGCCGACCAGCTCGCCGACGCGCTCGAGGCGGTCCACGGCACCGGCGTGGTGCACCGGGACCTGACCCCGTCGAACGTGCTCATCGCACGGACCGGGCCGGTCCTGATCGACTTCGGGCTCGCGCAGGGCCCGGGCGACGTGCGGGCGACCCGGACCGGGTTCGTCATGGGCACCCCCGGCTACCTCGCGCCCGAGCTGCTCGACGGCGCCGAGCCCGGCCCTGACACCGACTGGTGGTCCTGGGCGGCCGTCCTCGCCTTCGCGGGCACCGGCCGCGCGCCCTTCGGCGTGCGGCCCACCGAGCTGGTGCTGCGCCGCTCGCGGCAGGGCCGGGCCGACCTCGACGGGCTCCAGCCGCGTGCCGGCCGGGCGCTCGCGGCGGCGCTCCGGGCCGTACCCGCGGAGCGCTGGGGACCGAACGAGGTCGCGCGGGCGCTCAAGGCCGAGTCGGACGCCTTCGTCGCCACGACGACGGGGGAGGGCGGCCCGGAGACGACGGTCCTCGACACCTCCGGTGACGGGACCACCGTGGCCGCGGCCGACGCCGGCTCGACGCGCGTCATGCCGAAGGGCCTGCTGCCCCGCCGGCGACCGGTCTCCGAGGCGGCCGGCGGTGTCGGCGTCGGTGCGGCGGCAGGAGCCGCCGCTGCCGCGCGCAACCCCAACCCCGTGGGCGGCGTGAGCGACCTGGCGCAGGGCGCCGGCCAGGCCAAGGGCCGGTCGGTCACGGGCCGGGCGTCCGGCTCGCCGGGTCCGGGCACGCCGTCGGGCGGGACCGCCCTCCTGCCGGAGCCGGTGAACCCCGCACGGGTCACCGGCTACCGCACGCTGTTCCTGACGCTCACCGTCGCCCTCATGACGCTCGCCGCGACCCGGCCCGGTGCCGCCGTCGCCGTGCTCGTGGTCCTGCTCGTGGTGACCCGCCTGGCCGGCATCGCCGTCGACGAGTTCCGCAGCCGCCGCGCGCGGCGTGGGCCGAGCCGCAGCGACGCGCTCGTGGCGACCCTCGTGTCCCCGTGGCACCTCGTTCGCGCCGTGTTCGGCGTGCTGCCCGCCGTGGCCGTCGGGATCTGCGCGGGGGTCATCGTGGTGCTGCTCGGACTGGTGGTCTTCGCGCCCGGCAACGTGATCATCGCCCCCATCCCGACCGTCGAGGCACGGTCCGTGGGCGGCATGAACGAGCCGATCGTCGACAGCCTTGTGCTCGCCGTCGCCATGCTGGTCACCGTGGTCGTGACGTGGTGGGGGCCGGCGTCGTACGGGACGCGGGTCGGGGCCGGGCCGCTGCTGCGCCGGATCGCCCCGACCAAGGGCTCCAAGACGGTCGTCACCCTGGTCGTGCTGGCGCTCGCCGTGCTCGCCGCGCTGCCCCTGTTCGGCGGCTCCGTGGACGTCGTCTGGTGGCCGCTGGACGACCGGCCCGCCGTGACCTGGTGACCCCTGATCCGGGTGTCCGGATCGTACAGAAACGTTCAGCAGTCTCCCAGCGAACGCTAGTAGGCTTGATGGAGGCGCGTGTCGCGCCTCGCCCCATTGGCCCGCATCTCGAAGGACCCCGATGTCGACGAATCAGACCAAGGCACAGCGCCGCGACGCGGCCCGTGCCGAGGCCCTTGCACTCCAGAAGAAGCAGCAGGCGAGCGAGAAGCGCAACCGCCTGATCGTGCTCGGCGCGCTCGGGCTGGGAGTCATCATCCTGGTCGTGGCTGTCGTCATGATCTTCATGGAGTCCCAGAAGACGCCCATGGAGAAGGTCGACAACGTCCCGGCCGGCGTGGTGCAGGAGACCGGCATCCCGGTCGGCGCCGACGGCGCCGCGGGCACCTCGAACGAGGGCGCCAAGACGCTCGACGTGTACGTCGACTACATGTGCCCCATCTGCGGCCAGTTCGAGCAGACCAACAGCGCGAGCATCACCGAGATGCGCGAGGCCGGTGACGTCACGTTCGTGGTGCACCCGGTCTCGATCCTGGACCGCACCTCGCAGGGCACCGAGTACTCGACGCGTGCGGCGTCGGCGGCGGCCTGGGTCGCCGACCGCGCCCCGGAGCAGTTCGCCGCGTTCCACGACGCGATGTTCGCCAGCCAGCCGCAGGAGAACACCGCGGGTCTGTCCGACGAGCAGATCGCGCAGGTCGCCGAGCAGGCGGGCGTGCCGGCCGACGTCGCCGCGGGCATCACTGACGGCGACGCGACGGACACCTACCGGGAGTGGGTCACCGCGTCCACGGAGCTTGCGACCAGTGACGAGGCCTTGTTCAACGCCCAGGGCGGCTTCGGGACGCCGACCGTGGTGATCGACGGTGAGCGGTTCGAGGACTGGCAGACCCCCGGCGCGCTGACCCAGGCGATCACGGGCGAGGCCGCCAGCTCCGACGAGCCTTCCGCGCAGCCTTCCGAGTAGCAGCGGGCGAGTCGACGGCGGGGTCTCGGACTGCGGTCCGGGGCCCCGCCGCTCTGTCTCCCGCGGCGTCTCGGCGACGCGCGGGGATTCGACTCGGACTCGGGCCGGAGGAACCGTTAGGCTGTTCCCCGCCCGCCGCCTTAGCTCAGCTGGTAGAGCTCCCGCCTTGTAAGCGGAAGGTCGTCGGTTCGAACCCGACAGGCGGCTCCAGAGGCCCGGAATCCTTGGGATTCCGGGCCTGCTCTGTCCCGCGTCGAGGGCTCCTGAGCGGGCGTCAGGCCTGAGGAGCTCCCGCCACGGCGCGCACCAGGTGTTCCGCGACGGCGCGGCGCTGGGTGTCGGGCATCGACCGGTAGGCGAGCGACTCGAACATCCACAGCCCGTCGGCGGCGAGGCGCGCCACCAGCAGGGACATCGAGGCAGGGTCGGCCTCGGCGTCGTCGGGCACGGGCGCCCACCGGTCCAGCACCATGCTCCACGGGCCCGCCCACTCCGGACGGGTCGCGGCCTCCAGCATGAGCTGCAGCTCCGCCCGGGTCGCGGCCTGCGCGCTCACGCGGATATAGGCGGCCAGCCGCTCGTCGGAGGTGAGCTGGTCGGCTGGGCGGCCGGCGTCGGCCTCCAGGGTGGCCTCCCACCGGTCGGCCAGGTGCTCGTGGATGGCCACGAGCAGCCCCTCGCGGGAGGGGAAGTGGTACATGATCCCGCCGCGGGTCAGCTCGGCCTCGGCCGCCACGGAGTCGAACGTCACGGCCCTGACGCCCTCGCGCTGGACCAGGCGCACGGCGGATTCGAGGATGCGGTCGCGGTTGCTCGGTCGCACGGGGTCTCCTGCGGGGCGTCGCGGTCGGAGCGGTTCAGTGACCCGAACCGTAGGCGGAGGATGCCGATCCCGGCCCGTAGGCATGGAGCAGCACAGTTGTGACGATAGCGCCGACCGCCAGGACCGCGGCGCAGACCACCATGACGACGAAGTAGCTGTTCCCGAAGGCCTGGCCCGCGGCGGCGAGCACCTCGGGGCCGGTGCCCGGGGCGGTCAGGGCATCGGACATGGACCGGCTCGCCTCGACGGGGGCGTCGACGGGCAGGCGGACCGTCGCGGTGTAGATGGTGGTCAGCAGCGAGCCGAGCAGGGCCACGGCGGCCAGGCTGCCGAACTCGTACGAGACCTCCTCCACGGAGGACGCCATACCGGCGCGGCGGGCCGGCACGTTCCCGATGATCGCGGTGGAGGCCACCGACATCGCCGCCCCCAGCCCGAGGCCCGTCACGAGCAGGCCGGCGAGCAGCAGCCACTCGGTCCCGTGCTGCACGCCGTACAGCGTCCCGGCCACGCCGGCGGCGCCCACGGCCAGGCCGCCGCCGATCAGCATCCGCAGGCCCACCACGTGGAGAAACGCCCCGGCCAGGAGCGAGGACGGCAGCGAGCCGAGGGCGATCGCTGCCACCAGGAGCCCGGACTCCAGCGGGGTGAACCCGGCCACGAGCTGGAAGCGCTGCGTCGTGGCGAGCTGCAGGCCGCCCATGGCGAACATGGCGATCGCCGCCGCCAGCACCCCGGACGAGAACGCGGCGTTGCGGAAGATCGACAGGTCGAGCAGCGGGAACGGCAGGCGTCGCTGCCGGCGCACGAAGACCCACCAGCCCACGACGGTCACGGCGGCCGCCCCGAGGACGACGGTCCCGGACCGGTCGGCGCGGGCGACCTCCTTGATCAGGACCACGAGCCCGACCAGCGTGACCAGGGCCTGGACGGACGAGACGAAGTCCCACCGGGTCGCAGGGTGCGGGTCGTCCTCGGGCGCGACGGCGAGCCCGACGATCACGGCCAGCAGGACCACCGGCACGTTGATCAGGAAGATCGAGCCCCAGGCGAAGTGCTCCAGCAGGACGCCGCCGACGATCGGCCCGAGGGCACCGCCGACGACGGACAGGCTGCCCCACACGCTGATGGCGATGTTGCGCTCGCGCTCGTTGACGAAGGCCACCCGGATCAGGGCCAGCGTGGCCGGCATCATCGCCGCGGCGCCGACGGCCAGCAGCCCCCGCGCGGCGATCAGCACCTCGGGCGTGGGCGCGGTCGCGGCCAGGAAGGAGGCGAGCCCGAACACCACGAGGCCGGCCACGAACATCCGCCGGTGCCCGAACCGGTCGCCCAGCGTGCCCGAGCCGAGGAGGAGCCCGGTCATCACCAGCGGGTAGGCGTTGATGATCCACAGGCTCTCGCTCCAGCTCGCGTCGAGCTCGCGCGTGAGGGTCGGCAGCGCCGTGTAGAGGATCGAGTTGTCCAGGGTGATCAGAAGCAGGCCGGTGCCCACGGTGACCAGGAGGGTCCAGCGTCGTCCGGTGCTGAGCTGGGACGTGCCCGCACTGCGCGGAGGGCTCATCGTCATGGTTGTAAATGTACCATCTAGAAGGTTAAGTTACGCGGCCAGGGCAGGGTTGCGGAGACGTCAGAGGCTCCCCGGTGCGAGCACCAGGGAGCCTCTGAGATTCACCCTCGAAAGTGTAGGGCCGTACCGGGGGGTTACGCGCGCGGCCAGACCCCCGGCGTCGGCCACTTGGCGGTGCGCCCGTCGCCGCTGGAGGTGCCCGTCAGGCGCCGCTTGACCCAGGGGCCCACGTGCTGGCGCATCCAGGCGGCGTTGGCGCGCGCCGTCTCGCGGAAGGCCGCGGGCGGGGCGGCGTCGAGCGGCACGTCGTAGCCGGCGTCGTCCGGTTCGAGGCCGAGCGCGACCAGCGCGGCGTTCGCCACCCGCTGGTGCCCCTCGGGGGTGAGGTGGATGCGGTCGGAGGACCAGAGGCGCAGGTCGGCCAGGGCGCGCATGCCCCAGAGGTCCACGACGTGCGCGCCGTGGCGCCGGGCGATGGACCAGACGTTCGCGTTGAAGATGCCCACGCGGCCGTTGGTCCAGCTCAGGGCGGCCCCCGCCTTGAAGCCGGTGCCCATCAGCACGTCGGCGCCGGTGGCACGGAGTGCGGCGACGGCGTCCTCCAGCGCGGCCGAGATCGCGTCGATGTCGGCCGTGGCGCGCAGGATGTCGTTGCCGCCCGCGACCAGCGAGACGAGGTCGGGCTGGGCGTCGAGGGTGACCCCGAGCTGCTCGGCGACGATCGGGCGCAGCTTGCGGCCCCGGATCGCGAGGTTCGCGTACTCCAGCGGCGCCTCGCCGGCCGAGATGCGGCGGGCGGAGAGCGCGGCGGCGAGGTTGTCCGCCCAGCCACGCTGCACGTCCGGGGCGTCGGGATAGGGGTCCCACAGGCCCTCCGAGAAGGAGTCGCCCATGGCGATGTACCGCGTCCAGCGGACGGGGGCGGTCGCGGAGGGAGTGGTGGAGGGGCCTTCCGGTTCTGGGGTCGTCGTCGCGCTCACGGTGCCCATTGTCGCGCCAACACCGTGAGGAGTCGTCACAAGTGGGTGTGTCGGGCAGCACAGGGCGTCAGTGTCGGAGGGTGCCGGTAACCTCCTGAACGTGGAGACCATCGTGAACCCGACACCCCCTGCCGACGCCGCCGCTGCCGCTGGCCGGCCCCCGTTGTCGCAGGTCATCGCGCCGGACTGGGCCGAGGCCCTGGCCGACGTCGAGCCCCGCATCCATGCGATGGGCGACTTCCTGCGCAACGAGGTCGCCGAGGGACGTACCTACGTCCCGGCGGGGGAGAACGTGCTCGCCGCGTTCAAGCGTCCGCTCGCGGACGTGCGCGTGCTGATCGTGGGCCAGGACCCGTACCCGACGCCGGGGCACGCGATGGGCCTGTCCTTCTCGGTGCAGCCGGACGTGCGGCCGGTCCCGCGGTCGCTGGTCAACATCTACAAGGAGCTGCAGGAGGACCTCGGCCTGCCGATCCCGTCGAACGGTGACCTCCGGCCCTGGGCGGACCAGGGCGTCATGCTGCTGAACAGGACGCTGACCTGCCGCCCGGGCTCCTCCGACTCGCACGCGGGCAAGGGCTGGGAAGAGGTCACGGAGGCCGCCATCCGCGCGCTGGTGGCCCGTGGCGGCCCCCTCGTGGCGATCCTGTGGGGCGCGAAGGCGCGCAACCTCAAGCCGTGGCTGGGTGACGTCCCCGTCGTCGAGAGCGCGCACCCGTCGCCCCTGTCGGCACGCAGCGGCTTCTTCGGGTCGCGGCCGTTCTCGCGAGCCAACGCGCTCCTGGAGCAGCAGGGCGCGCAGCCCGTCGACTGGCGCCTGCCGTAACGATCGCGGGCCGCCCTTGGCGCCGGCGGACGGCCGGCGTGCAGACAACGTGAAAAGGACTCAGGTGAACGACAGGACTGTTCCTCCGACCTACGGGGGGACCGGCGAGACGCTGGTCGCCCACGTCGAGGCCCCCGCCGTCGCGGGCGGGGAGAAGGGGCTCTCCGACCGGGACCGCGAGATCCTCGCGTTCGAGCGCCAGTGGTGGAAGTACGCCGGCGCCAAGGAGGAGGCGGCGCGTGAGCTGTTCGGCCTGACGGCCACGCGGTACTACCAGGTTCTCAGTACGCTCATCGACTCCCCGGCCGCCCTGGAGCACGACCCGATGCTGGTCAAGCGCCTGCGCAGGCTCCGGTCGACCCGGCAGAGAGCACGATCTGCACGCCGTCTGGCGGATGAGAACCACTGAGAAGGCACCGATCCGTCACAACAACCCGCTACTCTCTCTGCCGTGACGAAGAGTGGCTACCCCTACCCGCCCGACGAGTTCGACGTCGCTGTCCCCGGGGGCGCACCGGTGGGTGTCCACCGTGCACCGCGCAGCGGCTGGAGCTCGGCCTGGCCGTTCCTGCTGGTCGCCGTAGTCTGCGCCGCCGTGGCGTGGGGCGGCATCACACTGCTCTCCGGCGACGGGGAACCGGCGGAGGCGTCGGGCGACCCGTCGAGCTCGGCCTCGGCCCCGGCATCGCCGTCCGCCTCGGCGTCGGGTGATGCCTCGGGTGAGCCGTCAGGCGAGCCCAGCGGTGAGCCGTCGGCGGAGACCGGCGGCCCTGCCGACCCGGCGGCGCTGAAGGCCGGCGCGGACCTGACCGCCCAGGTCGCCGTCTACAACGTCGGGCAGGAGGCAGGTCTCGCCGGCGAGACCGCCGAGTACCTGATGGGGCAGGACGTGGCCGGCGCGGCGCTGCGCGAGGAGCCGCAGACCCCGGACGGCGCGACCTACACGGAGAACACCATTCTCTACGGTGCCGACCGTGCGGACACGGCCGCCTACACCGCGGCGCTGCTCGGCATCCCGGAGGCGAACATGGTCGAGTCGGCGGCGGTTTCGAGCTCGCCCGAGGCCGTGTGGGTGGTCGTCGTGACCCGGCCCTCGACGATGGGCTGACCCTCGGTTGGGTTTACCAGCCTGTACCACCATGTTGATATTCCTTGACAAGCGGCCGTTTGCAGCCCTCTGACCTGGGCGTTCGCCATGCGCTTAATGCCGCATACCGGGCATAGAGGGTTCCCTGGTGTGAGACGGACCACTAGGCTCGAACCACCACGGGTCGACCGAGTGGCCCGTGCAGAGGTACAAGGAGAACTACGCATGGCCCAGGGCACCGTCAAGTGGTTCAACGCCGAGAAGGGGTATGGCTTCATCACCCCGACCGCCGGCGGCCAGGACCTTTTCGTTCACTACAGCGCGATCCAGAGCGATGGCTACCGGTCCCTCGACGAGGGTCAGGAAGTCGAGTACGAGGTGGGGCAGGGACAGAAGGGTCCGCAGGCAGAGCAGGTTCGTCCACTCTGATTCGATGGGACGACGGGTGGGAAAGGCCCACCCGTCGCCCGCCGCCCCCCGAGGATGCTGGGACCCAGACCCCGGCGTCCGCACTGGACGGTCGACGACGACCGGTATCGCACCATGTCGGACGACGATGCCCGACGCCACCGAGCAGCCGCCCCGTACCGCGGCTGCTCGCTCTGGTTCTCGCCCGGCCCCCCTGCCTCGCGAGAACGGTTGGGACGACGCGCGCCCGACGCGCCCCATGGTCCGGCGCCGCACCGTGATTCGTCGCGCACCCATGATTCGATGGGGGCGTGACGCTCCTCGACGCGGTGGTGGTCGGCTCCGGGCCGAACGGCCTGGCGGCCGCGGTGACGCTCGCCCGCGCGGGGCTGGGGGTCCGGGTCCTGGAGGCCCAGCCCACGGTCGGCGGCGGCGCGCGCACGCTCCCCGTCCCGGAGCTCGCCGACGACCTGCTCTTCGACCTCTGCTCCGCCGTGCACCCCATGGCCTGGGCCTCGCCGTTCTTCCGGGCCTTCGACCTGCCGGCGCACGGCGTCGAGCTCGTCGCGCCCGAGGCCGCCTACGCCCAGCCGCTCGGCGGCGACCGCGCGGGCATCGCGTGGCGTGACCTGGCCCGCACGGCCGACGGCCTCGGGGCGGACGGCGATGCCTGGCGTGACCTGCTCGGACCGCTCGCCGAGAGCTGGCGGCAGGTGACCGCGCTCGCGCTGGGGGACAAGAGGACCGTGCGCGGCATGCTGGAGGGCGTGCGCGACCACGGCGCGCACGCGTCGGAGACCTGGGGCCTGGCCTCCCTGGTCCGGCCCGGCCTGCGGTTCGGTGCGGCGCTCCTCGAGCAGGGCGGACCGCGCTGGGAGCGACGGTTCCTCACCGAGGAGGCGAAGGCCCTGCTCACCGGCGTCGCGGCGCACGCCATCACGCCGCAACCGTCGTACGCGGGGGCGGGTACGGCCCTGCTCCTCGCGGCCCTCGCGCACGCCGACGGCGGCTGGGCCGTGCCGGTGGGCGGTTCGCAGGCCATCACCGACGCCCTGGTCCGCGACCTCCGGGCGCACGGCGGCACCGTCGAGACCGGCCGCCGGGTCGACGACTGGCACGACCTCCCGCCCGCGCGCGCCGTCCTCTTCGACACCACGCCGACCACGGTGCTGCAGGTCCTGGCGGACCGGATCCGGGCGCCGCGCCGTGCCGCCCTGCGCAGGTTCCGGTACGGCAACGCGGCCGCCAAGGTCGACTTCGTCCTGTCGGGCCCGGTCCCTTGGTCGGTGCCCGACGTCGGGCGCGCGTCGACCGTGCACGTGGGCGGGTCCCGCGCGGAGATGGTGATCGCGGAGGACGCCGTCGCGCACGGGGTGCATCCCGACCATCCGATGGTCCTGCTCAGCGACCCGGGTGTCGCCGATCCCGGCCGGGTGCGGGGCGCCACGCGGCCGCTGTGGACCTACGCCCACGTGCCCGCCGGCTCGACGCACGACGTCACCGAGGCGGTCACGCGGCAGATCGAGCGCTTCGCGCCCGGCTTCCGCGACGTCGTCGTCGGCGCGCGGTGCATCCCCGCCGACCAGATGCAGCGCCACAACCAGAACTACCCGGGCGGCGACATCTCCGCGGGCGCAGCGAGCATGTGGCAGATGATCGCGCGGCCGACCCTCGCCCCCGACCCGTACCAGGTCGCCGAGGGGGTGTACCTCTGCTCGGCGTCGACCCCGCCGGGGCCGGGCGTGCACGGCATGGGCGGCTGGCACGCCGCGCGCCGGGCGCTGGTGCGGGAGTTCGACGTCCGTCACGTGCCGGGGCTGGCGCCGGGGTAGGCGCCCCGCGTTCGCCCGCGGTGTACGCGCCTTGCACTCTCAAGGTCCGAGTGCCAATAATGTCTTAGCACTCTCCGTTGGAGAGTGACAGCAGGGTCGAATGGTGAGGCCTCCTGCCGCGGCGAGACATGGTCGTCGAGGCGGTTGCCGTCCGTCGCGGGCACCGGCCGGCCTGGACAAGCCACCAGCGGAGGATTCATCCCCATGGCCAAGATCATCGCTTTCGACGAGGTTGCTCGTCGGAGCATGGAGCGCGGGCTCAACCAGCTCGCCGACACGGTGAAGGTCACGCTCGGCCCGAAGGGCCGCAACGTCGTCCTGGACAAGAAGTGGGGCGCCCCCACGATCACCAACGACGGTGTCTCCATCGCCAAGGAGATCGAGCTCGAGGACCCCTACGAGCGGATCGGCGCGGAGCTCGTCAAGGAGGTCGCCAAGAAGACGGACGACGTCGCGGGTGACGGCACCACCACCGCCACCGTGCTCGCCCAGGCGCTCGTGAAGGAGGGCCTGCGTGTCGTTGCCGCCGGTGCCAACCCGATCGCCGTCAAGCGCGGCATCGAGAAGGCCACCGAGGCCGTCACCGAGCAGCTGCTGAACGCCGCCAAGGAGATCGAGACCAAGGAAGAGATCGCTGCCACGGCCGCCATCTCGGCCGGCGACCCGGCGATCGGCGAGCTCATCGCCGAGGCCCTCGACAAGGTGGGCAAGGAAGGCGTCATCACCGTCGAGGAGTCGAACACCTTCGGTCTCGAGCTCGAGCTCACCGAGGGCATGCGCTTCGACAAGGGCTTCCTGGCCCGCTACTTCGAGACGGACCCCGAGCGCCAGGAGGCCGTGCTCGAGGACCCGTACGTCCTGATCGTCGAGTCGAAGATCTCGAACGTCAAGGACATGCTGCCCCTGCTCGACCAGGTCATGAAGTCGGGCAAGTCGCTCCTCATCATCGCCGAGGACGTCGAGGGCGAGGCCCTGGCGACCCTGGTGCTGAACAAGATCCGTGGCACCTTCAAGTCCGTCGCCGTCAAGGCCCCGGGCTTCGGCGACCGCCGCAAGGCCATGCTGCAGGACATCGCGATCCTGACCGGTGGCCAGGTCATCACCGAGACGGTGGGCCTCAAGCTGGAGAACGCCACGCTCGAGGAGCTGGGCCAGGCGCGCAAGGTCGTCGTCACCAAGGACGAGACCACGATCGTCGAGGGTGCCGGCGACGCCGACCTCATCGCCGGTCGCGTGAACCAGATCCGCAGCGAGATCGACAAGTCCGACTCGGACTACGACCGCGAGAAGCTGCAGGAGCGCCTCGCCAAGCTGGCCGGCGGCGTGGCCGTCATCAAGGCCGGCGCGGCCACCGAGGTGGAGCTCAAGGAGCGCAAGCACCGCATCGAGGACGCCGTCCGCAACGCGAAGGCTGCCGTCGAGGAGGGCATCGTCGCCGGTGGTGGCGTGGCCCTCATCCAGGCCGGTGCCGTCGCGTTCGCCAAGCTCGAGCTCGAGGGTGACGAGGCGACCGGTGCCGCGATCGTGCGTGCCGCGATCGACGCCCCGCTGAAGCAGATCGCCGTGAACGCCGGCCTCGAGGGCGGCGTCGTGGCGGAGAAGGTGCGCAACCTTCCCGCCGGCCAGGGCCTGAACGCCGCGACCGGCGTGTACGAGGACCTGCTCGCCGCGGGCGTCAACGACCCGGTCAAGGTGACCCGTTCCGCGCTGCAGAACGCCGCGTCGATCGCCGCGCTGTTCCTCACCACCGAGGCCGTCGTCGCCGACAAGCCGGAGCCCGTCGGGGCCCCCGCCGGCGACCCGACCGGTGGCATGGGCGGCATGGACTTCTGAGTCCTGCCTGAACCGCTCGGGCCTCGGCCCGCGCACCCGTCCGACGCCGGTCGGTCAACCTCTCACGCGGAGGGTGACCGGCCGGCGTCGGACTTTTCCGCCTGCTCCTGGTCAGGAGAACATGCGCGTCGCGGCCGCCTCCGCCTCCGCGTAGGTGCGGGCCGCGGCGGCGAGCGCGGCCTGGATCGCGTCCAGCGCGCCCTCGACCTGCGCCTGGGCGCCTCGCCACTGCGCGACCGTCCCGCCGAAGGCCGCGGCGGCCGGTCCCTGCCAGCTCGCCTGCAGCGCGTCGAGGTTGCGCATGAGCGCCCCCACCTCGGTGCGCACCGTGGCCACCGAGCCCGCCACCGCCGCGCTCGCGTGCTCCACCTGGTCGCTGTCGACCTCGAACCGCATGGTCATCACCTCCCGCACGCCGGTCCGTCCAGCGTCGTCCACCGACGGTAGGCAGGGGCTGGCCGACGGCGGAGGGCTCCCGGGGCCACCTGTGCACGGGGGCGCGAAAGCTCGCGGTGTGGTCGCGCTCGAACCGCTGCGCGGCGGTCCGGAGGGTCGGTCGCGGGTGGCGTCAGGCCGTTTCGAGCTTCGCCTGCTCCTTGCGCAGCCGGTGCAGCTCCATGTCGAGGTTCTGCCGCGCGGGCTCCTCCCACGCGGCGCCCATGGGGCTCAGGAAGAGCGACTTGCGGGCGAGCAGCCGCTCGATCACGCGGATCCGGGCCCGGAGGTAGTCCTCGGCGGGGATGTGCGCGTACTCGGCGCGCACCGCGGACTTGTAGTCCTTGTACCGCTGCGGCTCGGCGGCCAGCATCGCGAGGTCGGCGTCGTTCAGCACCGCGGCGTCGAAGTCCGCGGGGTCGGGTGCGTGCCGCACGATGGCGTTGACCAGGGCGGCGACCCGGTCCGCCGCACGGTCGGGAACCCCGAGCTCGGTGAGCTCCTTGTCCGCGAGGGCCGCGGAGGCCGTGGTCTGCTCGCCGCCCTGTGAGGCGTCCGCCATCTTGCGCTCGGCGTTGAACACCGCGCCGTGGTACCAGGCGGCGAGGCGCACCAGGTCCGGCTCGTGCGTCTCCTCGGCCAGCTCGTCCACCCGGTGCAGCACGGAGGCCAGGTGGCGCAGGTTGTGGAAGTGCCGGTTCTCGTCGGCCCACCGGTCGAGCAGCGACTGGCCGACCGCCTCGATCGCCTCGGTGTCCGCCGTGGCCCCCGCGCCCACCGCACTGCGGACGAAGGACTTGAGGAACCACTGCGGCGCGTCAGACGTCAGCACGCCCATGTGAACTCTGCCTTACGGTCGATGTCGGTCACTCCACGACCAGCCTATTACCGAAACGGTCAGTGGCGGCTACCACCGTCACGGGATCGTGATCACGGTTCGGGGTCAGAGCGGCAGCGTGAGCCGGACCGTGAGGCCGCCGCCGGGGGTCTGGCGTACCTCGACGTGCCCGCCGTGCGTGCCCACGATCGCCGCGACGATCGCCATGCCCAGCCCCGAGCCACCGCCCGACTCCCGCGTGCGGGACGAGTCCGCGCGGTAGAACCGCTCGAAGATCCGCCGGCCCTGCTCCTCCGTGAGACCGGGGCCGTGGTCGCGCACCTCCAGGACGGCGCTGCTGCCCGACGCCGGGGCGCCCGGGTCCGTGGTCGCCTTCCCGCCGTTCTGCGCGGCTCCGTTCGTTCCCGGCGACGCCGGGAGCACGCCCAGCGCGATCTCGGCGGGTGTGCCCGCCGGCGTGTGCCGCGCGACGTTACCGATGAGGTTGGTCAGGACCTGCCGCAGGCGGTCGCCGTCGCCCTCCACGACGAGCTTGTCGGGGACCTGCGCCGCCGGGTCCTCCGGGCCTGCGTCGGGGGCGAGCGGCACGACGGTGACGTCGCGCGTCGGGTCCAGCGCGTGCAGGTCCTGG
This sequence comes from Promicromonospora sp. NPDC050262, assembly GCF_040655935.1. Lineage (NCBI taxonomy): Bacteria > Bacillati > Actinomycetota > Actinomycetes > Micrococcales > Promicromonosporaceae > Promicromonospora > Promicromonospora sp. NPDC050262. Next base: position 246,717 of record NZ_JBFAKX010000006.1, read on the forward strand.
GCGGAGTCACGCGCGAGGGCGACCAGGTCGACGTCCTCGCGGGCGACCGGGCGGCCCTCGTCGAGGCGCGCGAGCACCAGCAGGTCGTTGACGAGCGTGCCCATGCGGCGGGCGGCGTCCTCGATGCGGAACATCGTGTCGTCGACCTTGTCCGAGCTGTCCAGGGCGCCCATCCGGTACAGCTCGCCGTAGCCGCGGATGGTCGCGACGGGCGTGCGCAGCTCGTGCGAGGCGTCCGAGACGAACTGCCGCATGCGCACCTCAGAGGCCTCCTGGGCGGCGAAGGCGCGCTCGATCTGCGTCAGCATCGCGTTGAGCGACGCCGCCAGCGAACCCATCTCGGTGCCGGCGGGGGCCTCGGGGACACGCAGCGTCAGGTCGCCCGCCGCGATCTGCGCGGCCGTGTGCTCCACGGACCGGAGCGAGCGGAGCGACCGCTCCACGAGCAGCCACGCCGTGAGCCCGCCGAGCAGCACGATGCCCAGGCCCGACATGATCAGGGTGCGGGTCAGGATCGAGACGGTCTTGTCCATGCCCACCAGCGGCAGCGCGACATAGACGACCGCGCGCTCGCCGCTCGGGTAGGTCGCGCCCAGCGTGATGACGCGCCAGCTCTCGGTGCCGGTGTCCGGGCCGTCGCCGGTCCCGCCGTCGGTGCCGCTGTCGCCGGCGCCGGTCGCCCCGGCGGCGGTGAACGGCTCGCCGCCGCTGGCGACGGCCTGCTCGTACGTCACCGTCGGCAGCTCGGGCGTGCCGAAGCGCGTGATCGCGGAGTTCCCGAGCTGGGTCTGCCTGCCGCTCTCGTTCTCGATCAGCACGTAGTAGTCGCTGGGCAGGGCCTGGCCGGAGGTGGACTGGATGATGCCGATCGGGTCGAGCGCGGCCGTGTGCAGCTCGTCGTCCACCTGCTGGACCAGGAAGCCCGACACCACCGTGGTCGTGGCGATGCCGGCGATACCCAGCCCCGCCGCCAGCAGCAGCGAGATGATCGCGACGAGCCTGGCGCGCAGAGGGATTCCGGCGAGGCGCTCCCTAAGCACGGACGGGCTGCGGGGCGCGCAGCAGGTAACCGACGCCTCGCTTGGTGTGGATCAGCGGGGGCAGGGTCTCGCCCTCGACCTCGAGCGTGTCGATCTTGCGCCGCAGGTAGGAGATGTAGGACTCGACGATGTTCGCGTCGCCGCCCCAGTCGTACTGCCACACGTGGTCCAGGATCTGCGCCTTGGACAGGACCCGGCCGGAGTTGAGCATGAGGTAGCGCAGCAGCTTGAACTCCGTGGGCGACAGGTCGACCTCGACGCCGGCCCGGCGCACCTCGTGCGAGTCCTCGTCCATCTCGAGGTCGCCCACGTGCAGCACGGCCTCCTCCTCGGGGGCGGGGACGCCCGTGCGGCGCAGCACCGCGCGGATCCGGGCCACGACCTCCTCCAGGCTGAACGGCTTGGTCACGTAGTCGTCGCCGCCCACGGTGAGGCCCTGCACCTTGTCCTGCGTGTCGTCCTTCGCGGTGAGGAAGACGACGGGCGTGTGCCGGCCGGTCGCCCGCATGCGGCGCGTGACCGTGAAGCCGTCCATGTCGGGGAGCATCACGTCGAGCACCACGAGGTCCGGCTCCACGTCGCGGACGAGCTGGAGGGCGCCGTTGCCGTCCGCGGCGGCATGGACCTCGAAGCCCGCGAAGCGCAGGGACGTGGACAGGAGCTCGCGGATGTTCGGTTCGTCGTCAACGACGACCAGACGCGCCTCAGGAGTAGCCATGTTTCCAGTGTGCGGCTGGTTCCTGAACACTGTCTGAGTTTCGCCCGGGAAATCCCCCGGGCTCTCGCCGCGGGTGGACGTCGCCCCGTCGGACGGCCCTCGGCTCCGCGATTCGGCGCACACGGCCTAGGCTGTGTCGCATGTCAGCACCGTCCCCGCAGGAGCCCGGGCAGTTGCCCCGGCGCACGTATCTCATCGTCGACGGTGAGAACATCGACGCCACGCTCGGCATGAACGTGCTGAACCGCCGTCCGGCACCCGAGGAGCGCCCGCGCTGGGACCGTATCTCCGCGTTCGCGGAGAAGGTCTGGTCGCAGGACGTCGTGCCGCTGTTCTTCCTCAACGCGACGTCCGGCCAGATGCCGATGCCGTTCGTGCAGGCGCTGCTCGCCATGGGCTACAAGCCCATCCCGCTGGCGGCGCAGGGTTCGGAGAAGGTCGTCGACGTCGGTATCCAGCGCACGCTCGACGCGCTCCTGGACCGCCCGGGCGACGTGCTGCTCGCGAGCCACGACGGCGACTTCCTGCCGCAGATCGAGGCTCTGCTGACCGACGACGACCGCCGCGTCGGCCTGCTGGGCTTCCGCGAGTTCGTCAACGCCCGGTTCACCGACCTGGAGCAGCGCGGCCTGGTCATGTACGACCTCGAGGCCGACGCCGACGCGTTCACCACGATGCTGCCGCGCGTCCGCATCATCCCGATCGAGGAGTTCGACCCGCTGCGCTACCTGTAGCCGGCGTGGCGCCCCGGGCCATCGGCTCGGGGCGCCGCGCGCAGCCCGCGCGCTACCGGCTCAGGGCGAGCGTGCCCTCGTACGGGGTGCGGTCGCCCTGGGGCAGCGTGGGTCGCGCGTTGTGCCCGTGCGACGCTTCGTCGAGCACCGCGATCTGCTCGGCCGACAGCTCCACCGGCGTCGCGTAGACGACCCACTGGACGCCCTCGGTGCACGGCGGCGTCGTCAGGCTGCCCTCGTACGCCTCGTAGGTGGGGTCGGTCGGTAGCATCGCCGCGACGTCGAGCGGCAGATCGGAGGTTCCCGGCGACGCCGCGCCCTCGACGAACGGCTGCCAGGCCGCGTTCTCCGCGCCCTCCTCGGCGAGGACGCCGATGACGAGCGTGCGGCCGTCCTCGGTGGTGTGGACCAGGTGGAACTCCGCGTCCATCGCCTCGCCCTCGACGGTGTGCTCCGACGGAACGTGGAAGTGCGTCTGGGCCAGGGTGAACTCGGCGCCGTCCCACTCGATCGTCGACGCCCCGCTCTCGGGCACGAGCTGGACGGTGTGACCCGTGTCGACCGACTCGCCGACCGTGGGGGACGACATGATCGTCGGGTGGTCGGTCGCCTCCTGGTCGGCGTGGGCGGGCAGATCGATGGGCGACTGCGCGTCACCGGCCGAGCATGCCTCGAAGTCGGCGGACAGGTGCCCCCATTCCGCGGGCCCCTCTGCGCCCTCGTACGACCAGTGCACCTCGCCGCCCACGCCGGGCGGCGGCCCCGCAGAGGCCGCGTCCGCGGCGGTGCCCGTGCCGCAGGACGCGAGCAGCGGGGCGAGGAGCAGTGCTGTGGGCAGGGCGAGCTTCTTCAACGTGTACTCCGGAGGGGTGATCCGTGTGAACGGCGAGAGCCGGTTTGCCGGCAGCCCAAATTACCTTTTTCCCGACCTTTCGCCCACCCCGTTCGGCGATTTCGTGCGGGAGTGCTACCTCGCCGACACCGGCCACCAGGCCCGGACCGTGCCCAGCTTGCGGTGCGCCGCCGGCCGTCCGCCGCCGAACCCGCCCCCGCCGAACCCGCCGCCGATGCGTGCCGTGCGGGCGCGCTTGCGGGAGCGCACGAGGTGCGGGTCGAGCAGGATGCCGCCGAGCATCATGCCGCCGGTGATCGGCCCGTTCGCGTCGTTCCCGCCGGCGTCGGGCTCGGCCTCGGCGGCGGCAGCGGCCGCGACGACGGCGTCCGCGTCCTGGCGGGCCAGGCGCGTCGCCTCCCGGACCAGCGCGCTCGCCTCCTGGGCCTCGTTCAGGGCCGCGGTGGGGTCGGTCGGGTGGAGCGCGCGGGCGACGTCGGCCAGCCGGACCGCCTCCGCGAGCCGGGTGCGCGCCGCGGCGCCGACGGCCCCGCGGCGGGTAGCGATGAAGTCGCCGGTCTGGCGCAGCTGCGCGTCGACGCGGCGGAGCGTGTCGCGCAGCAGCGCGGACGCCCGGGCCTTGACCTCGGTGTTGTCGCGGGTGGACGCCAGGGCGGCGTCGAGCGAGGCCTCCGCCGCGGCGATGCGCTGCAGGCCGGCGAGGGGGTCGCCGCCCTCCCGCGTCACCTCGACGTTCTTGAGCGAGGCCTGGGCCGCGGCGCGCGCGAGGGTGACGCGGAGGTCGCCCTCGATCGCCTTGGCGGAGGCCACGTCCTGGGTGAGCGACGCGATCGACTTGTCGAGCCGGCTGACGGCCTCCCGGAGGTGCAGCGCGGTCGCGTCGACGGCGTCGAGCAGCATGACGGCCTGCCCCAGCGCGTTCTGTGCGCCCCGCGCGTGCGCCACGGCGACTACCTTCTGGCCGGCCGCCAGGGCCGAGTTCCCGGCGGCCACGGCCTCCTTGGCGTTGGCGAGCAGCAGCTCCGCCTGCTCCGGGTTGCCCACCACGGTGGCCAGCGGGCCCGTCGGATACCGCCGGGAGAGCTGCGTCAGGAGGCCGCGCGCGGTGGCGACCCGCTGGGCGACCTCGACCTCGCGGGCGACGACGTCGGCGAGCAGCTCCGGGGCGCGCTGCTGCAGGCGCCGCAGGTCGTCGAACGCGCGGGTACGCGCGTCGAGCGTGTCGGCCGCGGCCTCGCAGAGCGCGATGACCCTGGTCAGGCGGGCGCGACGCACCGGGTCCTCCTCGGTCCCGGGCTCGGTGTCGTCGGGCGCCGGGGCGTCGGACGTCGCGGCCCGGGCCTCCGTGTCGAGCGTCTGCCGCACCGCGAACGCCTCGCGGACGTCGGCGGCGGCGCCCTCGAGGATCAGCTCGAAGTCCCGCGTCGCGTCGGCGCCCAGCTCGGAGCGGGCGAAGCCGAGCTCCTGCTCGCACGTCTTCAGGGCGTCGTCGATGCCCACCAGGGCTGCCGCGGCACGTTCGTCGAGCTCGTCGAGCGTGAGGTCCGCGAACGCGTCCGGCGCCGGCCCGCCGGCCACCGGGGTGCGGTCCCTGAGCTGGGCGAGGAGCGGGCGGAGCCGGGGCACGGCGAACCGCCACAGCACGTAGCCCAGGGCGGCCAGGACGAGGATCGCCGCGACGGCGATGCCCACCACGACGAGCGGGTTCGTGGTGCCCGCGACCCCCTTGCGGACGCTGTCGGCGGCGTCGGCGGCGGCCGGGGCCCACCGCTCGTCCTCGACGGCGGACGCCACGGCGTCGTCGATCCGCCCGAGCTGGCCGTCCGTCAGGACGACGTTCGTGTCCGCGGACAGGCCGAACTCGTGGTCGACGGTGGCGATCGCCAGGAGCAGGTCGTCGGCCCCGAGCCCGGACTGGTTCGCGCTCGCGTTGGCCCAGTCCACGGGGTCGGTGCCGTCGAAGCTCTCGATGTAGACGACGAACATGCGCAGGTCGGACTCCGCGGCGAGCCGCTCGACGGCGGCCAGGACGTCCTGGCGCTCGGCGTCGGTGAGCGCGCCCGCGCCGTCGGTCACGGGGTCCGTGAGGGTGATCGGCGGCGACGCGGGCAGGATGTCCGACATGAGCTCGGCCTGCGTGGCGGCCGACAGTCGCGGCGACACGGACGGCCGCGGCTCGGCCGGCCCGACGACCGTCGCGTTGGCGGCCTGTGACGTGGCCGCCAGGACGACGCCGACGAGACCTGCGAAGGCCACGATGACCCAGCCCCCGGAAGCACGGGTGCCGGGATCGTGCGGACGCTCGGCTCTTGCTCGGGACTCGATCACGTCCCTGATCGTCACCCCGGGTTCAAGACAGCGCAATCGGAGACCGTAACGTTGCGTACGTGCAACGAATCCTCAGGTGAATGCCCAGCGTGAAGGGCATTTTCACGCGCTGAGCAGGCCCGACGTCAGGGTGCCGTCGAACCGGCCGGCGAACCGTCCAGGTCCTCGGCGTCCACGATGCGGTACGCGTACCCCTGCTCGGCCAGGAACCGCTGCCGGTGGGCCGCGAAGTCCTGGTCCACGGTGTCCCGCGCGACCACCGCGTAGAAGTGCGCGGTGCGGCCGTCGGCCTTGGGCCGCATGATGCGCCCGAGGCGCTGCGCCTCCTCCTGCCGGGACCCGAACGAGCCCGACACCTGGATCGCGACCGACGCCTCCGGGAGGTCCACCGAGTAGTTGGCGACCTTGCTCACCACGAGGCGCGAGATCTCGCCCTCGCGGAACGCGCCGAACAGCCGCTGCCGCTCCTTGTTGGTGGTCGCCCCGGTGATGATCGGCGCGCCCAGGTGCTCGGCCAGCTCCTCGAGCTGGTCGATGTACTGGCCGATGACCAGCACCTGGTCGTCGGGGTGGCGCGCCACGATCTGCTCCACCACCTTCTTCTTGCCCGACGCCGACGCGGCCAGCCGGTACTTGTCCTCCGTCTCGGCCGTCGCGTAGGTCATCCGCTCGCTCTCCGGGAGCGTGAGGCGCACCTCCACGCAGTCGGCGGGGGCGATGTAGCCCTGGGACTCGATGTCCTTCCACGGCGCGTCGAACCGCTTGGGCCCGATGAGGCTGAACACCTCGTCCTCGCGGCCGTCCTCGCGCACCAGCGTCGCGGTCAGGCCGAGCCGCCGCCGCGCCTGCAGGTCCGCCGTCATCCGGAAGACGGGCGCGGGCAGCAGGTGCACCTCGTCGTACAGGACGAGGCCCCAGTCGCGGGCGTCGAGCAGCTCGAGGTGCGTGTAGACGCCTTTCCGCTTGGTGGTGAGCACCTGGTAGGTCGCGATGGTGACGGGCTTGATCTCCTTCTTGGTGCCGGAGTACTCGCCGATCTCGTCCTCGGTCAGCGTGGTGCGCCGGACCAGCTCGTCGCGCCACTGGCGCGCGCTGACGGTGTTCGTCACCAGGATCAGCGTCGTCGTGCCGGACCTGGCCATCGCGCCCGCGCCCACGATCGTCTTGCCCGCGCCGCAGGGCAGCACCACGACGCCGGACCCGCCGTGCCAGAACCCGTCCACGGCCTGCGCCTGGTAGGGGCGCATCTCCCAGGGGGCCGCCTTCTCGTGCGGCGTGCGCGGGTGCGTGGTGGGGCTCAGCTCGATCGGGTGCTTCTCGCCGTCCACGTAGCCCGCGAGGTCCTCGGCCGGCCAGCCCAGCTTGACCAGGACCTGCTTGAGATGTCCGCGCTCGGAGGGGTGCACCGTCACCGTGGACTCGTCGATCCGCGCGCCGACCAGGCCGGCGGTGCGCCTCGACTTCAGCACCTCCGCGAGCACCGCCCGGTCCGTGGTGCGCAGCACGAGGCCGTGCGCCGGGTCCTGCGCGAGCTGGAGCCGCCCGTAGCGGGACATCGTCTCGGCCACGTCGACCAGCAGCGCGTGCGGCACCGGGTACCGGCTGAACTCGATGAGCGTGTTCACGACCTGCTCCGCGTCGTGGCCGGCCGCGCGCGCGTTCCACAGGCCCAGCGCCGTCAGGCGGTAGGTGTGGACGTGCTCGGGTGCGCGCTCGAGCTCGGCGAACGGCGCGATGGAGCGGCGCGCCTGCTCGGCGCTGGGGTGGTCGACCTCCAGCAGGAGCGTCTTGTCACTCTGCACGATCAAGGGGCCGTCGGGCATGGGGTCTCCCTCAGTGTTGGTCTGGTGCGCCTCAGGGCGTGGACGACGTCGGCAGGACCGACGCGATGCGGTGGACGGCGATCGTCAGCTCGGCCTCTCGGTCCGGGTCGAGCGCGCGCAGCCTGCCGCCGTCGAGGTTCAGGGGTTTGAGCTCGCGGCGCTCCAGCCGGCCGGTGTGCCCGGCCACCTCGACGATCACGGTGGAGCCGTCGCGGAGCGCGTCGCGCAGCAGTGCCAACCCGTCAGCGGGGTGCTGTGTTCCCGGGTCGTCCTGTGCAGGCCCGGGTTCGTGGTCCGCGGCCGGCGCACCGGAACCCGCGGCGGCCGTGCGCGACCCGTTCGTCGAGGCAGGCGACGCCGGCGGCGCCTGCCCGGCCGCGCCGGACGTCACCTCCTGAGCCGTGCCCGTGCCGGCGGGCATGCTGGGGACCACCCGGTAGCCGCGCAGCGGCACGCCGCCGCCGGGAACGGCCACGGAGTGCGCCACGTCGGCGGCCTCCGCCCGCGCCCGCGCACCGGCCCGTGCCGCCGCCTCGACGGCGCGCAGCTCGGCGACCAGCGACTCGGGGTCGGGCGTGCGGGTGGCGACGTCGGACCCGGAACCCATCCGGATCGCGGCCGCCGAGCGCGGGGCGGGCATCGCCCGGCCCGTGACGCCGCGGCGCGCGACGAGCACCCGGCCGTCCGGGCCCTCCAGGGCCGAGACCAGCCCGCGGCTGCGGAGCGCCTCGTGCAGTGCGGCCGCGGGGACCGACGCCGCGAGGACCGTCGGCGCGAGCCGCACCAGGCCGAGGCCGGCGAGCGACGGGTCGTGCTCCAGCCCGGCGAGCACGGTCGGGTCGGCGGCCCGAAGGTACGCCGACGCCGAGCCCACGCGCACCGCGCCGTGCCGCCGGGCGGTGTCCCGGACCAGGTACTCCAGCGGCTGGGGGACGGGCACGGGGGACCGGTGCGCCAGCTCGTCGAGCAGGCCGTCCGCCGTCTCGCCCTGGTCGAGCGCCCGCGTGACCGACGCCGGGCTGAACCGCACCGTCGTCGCCGCGCCGCGCGACTCGACGTCCGCCGCCCGCTCCAGGAGCCGCGCGAGCTGCCGCGACGGCCGCCCGGGCACGATCCCCGTGAGGTCGCCCTGCAGCAGGATCTCGTCCACCTCGTGCGGGAGCACCGCGCGCAGCGCCCCGGCGACGTCGGCCGGGTGGGAAGCGGCCGCCGGGAGGAGCTCCCGGCCCGGCGCCGAGAGCGCGCCGGCGCCCGTCACGCCCAGCCACTCCATCTCGGCCAGCAGACCCTCGACCGCGCTCGCGGGTGGCACGGAGCGGGGCGTGTGCCAGGTCAGCACCTCGACGACGGCGCCCGCCGTGGGCGCCAGCACGGTCTCGCCGTCCAGGCCCTCCGCGAGCACCCCGAGCACGCTGTCCCGCAGCCGCGGCACCCACGGCCGCTGCAGGTCCGGCGACAGGGGCGCGCGCAGCGCCCCCTTGTCGTCGCGCGAGCCCACCAGCCACGGCGCGCGCCGGGAGGTCAGCCAGGCCTCGACCAGGCGGGCCCAGCGGACGGCGTCGTCCAGGTCGTCCCAGTCCGTCACGGTGGGTACGTACGACGGCGGCGCCTCGCCGTCGTCCCGGACCAGGCCGGCCAGCGCGGCGACCTCCACCACGAACGCCGCGGTGGGCTCGTCCGTCTCGAGCTGGGCGGCGAGCCGGCGCAGGTCGCGCACGCCCAGCCCGCCGGCGCGCAGGACCGACGGGGGGTTCTCGTCCCAGGACCTGCGCAGCACGCGCACGCGCCGGACCAGCTCGAGCGCGGCGCTCGCGGCCTCGGCGTCGGCGGTGGCCGCCGGCAGGGAGCGCCCCTGCGGCTCGGGCGCCCGGGTGTGCGGTGCGCGGTGGGTGTGCCCGTCGCGCAGGGCCAGCCCGACCAGCCGCGGCAGGACCACGTGCCGGGCGTCGGAGCGGACCAGGAGGTGCGCGGTGACCAGCCAGTTCACCGCGTCCCGGGGGCGGGTCCCCGCGGCCGGCACGACGCCGACCGGCGGCCCCCAGGCGAGGGCGTCCAGGATCGCCCGCGCCCCGCCCGGCGCCTCGGCGAGGAGGGCGTCGAGCGCGGCGCCCGTCCCGGGCGGGCCGGGCGTGGGACCGAGTGCCCGGGCGACCGCCTCGGCCAGCCCGTCCGGGACCGGGTCGATGTGCGGGCCCAGGCCCGCGGGGTTGGGCCCCAGCAGCTCGTCGAGCCCCGGCGAGGTGCGCAGGTCGGGGGACGACGCCGGTCCGGTGCCCTGGCCGGCGTCCCAGAGGAGGGCGTGCTCGACAGCCAGGTGGACGGCCGCCTCCACCGCCTTCCGGTCGTCCGCCGCGCCACCGAGCGCCCGGGTCACCACTTCGGTGCCGAGGGCGCTGGGGCCGAGGGTGCTGAGACCGGGCGTGCCGGGACCGGGCGTGCTGAGACCGGGCGTGCCGGGACCGGGCGGGGCGCGGAAGACCGGTTCCAGGGCGAGCACCGCCTCCAGGACCTGCAGGGTCAGGGCGTCCGCGCGGGCGAGCGCGCGTTCGAGCGAGGTGCGGCTCGACGCGCGGGCGGCGAGCGACCGGAGCGTCGAGGGGGAGGGGGCGGCGAGGTCAGGACGGGCGCGCAGGAGCGCGGCGAGCGCGGTGTCCGAGCGCTGCCGGAGGTCGTCGGCGAAGTGCCGCGTGGCCGAGGCCGGCGCTGCGGGGAGCGATGAGGCCATCCTGACGATGCTACGCGGGTTTCCTGGGCCGGAGTCCGACCGGTCCGCGCCCGGCCGCCGTCAGACCTCCGCGGTGCGGCGGCAGACCTCCTCCCACGGCGTCGGGGTGATGCCGAAGCGGTCGCGGGCCGCGGCGTCGTCCAGCACGTACGGCCGTTCCCACTGGTAGATGATCTCCCGCATCTCGCGCATGAAGGGGACGGCGAGGGCGGCGGCGGCGAGGCCGGCGCCCCGCAGCGCGGAGATCTTCACCGGTGGCCTGCCCACGCTCGCGAGCACGTCGGTCAGGGCCTGCGCCTGCGTCACCGGGGCGTTGCTCGGCACGTGCCAGACGCGCCCGTGGGCGCCCGGGTCCTCCGCGGCGGCCACCAGGGTGCGGGCGGCGTCCGCGACGTCGGTGAAGGTGTGCGGCTGGTCGGTGCGGCCCATCATCAGCGCACGCTTGCCCCGCAACGCGCTCGGCACCAGGCGGGAGATGTGCCCGTTGCCGCCCACGCCGCGGCCCATGTAGTCGGAGCCGCGGATCTCGACGGCCCGGATGCGCCCGGCCTCGTGCGCCGCCTTCGCGTCCGCCCACATCCGGGCGCGGAGCAGGCCCTTGTGGTCGGTCGCGGCCTCGGGCAGGTCCTCGGAGATCGGCACGTCGACGGGTCCGTAGGGGTACAGGGTGCCGGTGATGCCGTAGACGGCACCGGAGCGCTCCGCGGCGGCCAGCAGGGACGAGGCGAGCGGGGGCCAGACCTGCTCCCACTGCGTGTAGTCGGCCGGGTTGGCGCAGTTGTAGAGGTAGTCGGCCCCCTCGGCGGCACGGGACAGGGCGTCGGCGTCGGAGGCGTCGAGCGCGAGGTGCTCCACGCCGTCGATCCCGGTGGTGCGGCCCGAGCGGCTCACGACCGTCACGCGGGACCCGCGCTCGGCGAGCAGGGCGGCGACGTGGCGGCCGATCGGACCGGCGCCGACGATGAGGTGGGTATCAGACATGACCAGTGCTCCATTCCGAGAGCGGTGCTCTCTGTTGTGTCGCAAGCGTGGCACGCGCAGGTGCGCTTTGGCAAGAGCGGTGCTCTCGGTTGTGTGCAGTGATCTGTCGTGCGAACCTGAACGGCATGAGTCCGGCCCGCACCGCCCGCGCCCTTGCCCGCGAGACGATCACCCGCGAGATCCTCGACTCCGCCCGCGCGCGGCTGTCCACCGACGGTGCGGCGGCGCTCTCGCTGCGCGCCGTCGCGCGGGACGTCGAGATGGTGTCCTCGGCCGTGTACCGCTACTTCCCGAGCCGGGACGCCCTGCTCACGGCGCTGCTCGTCGAGTCCTACGACGAGCTCGGCGAGGCCGCGGAGGCCGCCGACGCCGCCGTCGCCGACCGTGCGGACACCGCCGCCCGCTGGCTCGCCACCTTCCGCGCCGTGCGGGCCTGGTGCGTGGCGCACCCCGGGGAGTTCGGCCTGCTGTACGGCACCCCCGTACCCGGCTACGCCGCGCCGCGGGACACCGTCGTGCCCGCCGTCCGCGTGGTCCGCGTGCTCGCCCGGATCGTCGGGGACGCCTACGCGGCGGGCGCCCGCCCCCCGGCGGTGCCGGCCCCCGTGGCCGCCGCCACGGCGGACGCGCCGGTGACCGTCGCGCCCGGCCTGGCGTTCATCGCGGACCAGGGCCTCTGGACGGGCACCGACCTGGCGGACGACGACGTGGCGGAGGCCGTCCGCCGCACGATCATCGCCTGGACCACGCTGTTCGGCCTGATCTCGTTCGAGCTGTTCGGGCACCAGGTCGGCTCGGTCGCGGACCCGGTGACATGGCTCGACGAGGTGGCGCTCCGGCTCGGCGCCGACCTGGGCATCGGCGTCTGAAACCCAGCGTCCGGGCGGCCCGCGCCCGGCACCCGGCACACCGCGCGGGCGAAGAGTGGTCAATGCATGCGACGCGGTAGGCATCCGCCCGGTAACCTTGTGCAACGGGTCCGGAGAGAGCGCGTCAGTCGCAGCACCCCGGGCCGTCATGAGCAGTTTCGCGAGCAGTACCGACAAGCACAGAAGAAGGTCGCAGTGCCCACCGGCAAGGTCAAGTGGTTCGACACCGACAAAGGCTTCGGTTTCATCGCCAACGAGGACGGCGGCGAGGTGTTCCTGCACGCCTCCGCCCTCCCCGAGGGCGTCGTGCCCAAGCCCGGCGCGCGCGTGGACTTCGGGGTGGCCGACGGCCGCCGCGGTCCCCAGGCGCTCGCGGTCAAGGTGCTCGACGCCGCGCCGTCGGTCGCCAAGGCGAAGCGGAAGCCCGCCGACGACATGGCTGTCATCGTCGGCGACCTGACGCAGATGCTCGACCGGGTGGCAAATGACCTGCGCAAGGGGCGTTATCCGAAGAACCCGGAGACGCTAGCCAAGATGCTGCGCAAGGTCGCAGACGACTTCGACGCCTGAAACCCCACGAGGTCCCGAGGAACATGGTGACGATCACCGCGCCCGCTACCCGAACGCCTATCCGGCGGGTCGCCGCACGCTCCAGCCGCGACGCCGTGCTGAACGGTGCCGCGGATCTCGCGCGCGCCGCCGCGCAGGAGGTCGCCGAGCGGCCCGAGGACGTCGGGGAGCACCTCGGCACCCTCTTCGAGGACGAGCGGGTGGTCTCGCACCGCTTCGCGGCGACCATGCGCGGGTACCGCGGCTGGCACTGGACGGTCACCGTGACGCGCGTGCCGCGCGGCCGGACCGCCACGATCAGCGAGGTCGAGCTGCTGCCCGGCGACGAGGCGATCCTCGCCCCGGTCTGGCTCCCGTGGTCCGAGCGGCTGCGCCCGGGCGACGTCGGCCCGGGCGACGTACTGCCGTTCCGCGCCGACGACCCGCGGCTCGAGCCCGGGTACACCGCCACCGGCGACCCCGAGGTCGACGAGGTGGCGATCGACGAGCTCGCGCTCGCCCGCGCCCGCGTGCTGTCCCCGCAGGGTCGGGACGAGGCGGCGGAGCGCTGGTACCGCGGTTCGCGCGGGCCGACGTCCGCCGGGGCCGTCGCGGCGGCCGCCGAGTGCATGGCCTGCGCGTTCCTCATCCCGCTCTCCGGTCCGATGGGCCAGCTCTTCGGGGTGTGCGCCAACGAGTGGTCGCCCGACGACGGCAAGGTGGTCTCCCTCGACCACGGCTGCGGTGCCCACTCGGAGACCGACGTCGAGGCGCACCCGACCGACTGGCCGGCGCCCGCCCCGCTGATCGACGAGAACGAGATCGAGCCGGTGGCGGCGTCCGGCGACCAGCCGGCGGGCGACGGGGGCGAACCCTCCGCGTGACCCACGACCCCTTCGGCACCGGAGCGCTGCGGCGCGTGGTGACCGAGGCGTGGCTGGCCTCCCCGACGCGCTTTCGCGAGGACGCGAACACCGAGGAGGACCACGCACGCGGGTACTACCGCGACCGCGTGGTGGTGGAGCTCGCCCAGAACGCGGCCGACGCCGCCGCCCGGGCCGGGGTTCCCGGCCGGCTGATGCTGACCCTGGAGCCGCGCGGCTACGCGGGCGACGACGCGGAGGGCAGCGCGGCGGGCTGGTGGCTCGTCGCCGCCAACACGGGCGCGGCGCTCGACGCCGACGGCGTCGCCTCGCTGGCCTCCCTCCGGGCCTCCGCCAAGTCGGGCGGCCCGGCCGGGCCCGACGGCGTCGTGGGGCGGTTCGGGGTCGGGTTCGCCGCGGTCCGGTCGGTGTCGGACGAGATCCTGGTGCGCTCGCGCGGGGGTGGCGTGCGCTTCGCGCTCGCGGCCACGCGCGCGGAGCTGGGGCTGGGACCCGACGCGCCGGGCGCAGGGCCGGCGCCCGGCCTCGCGGACGAGGCGCGGCGGCGCGGCAGCGCCCTGCCCGTGCTGCGGCTGCCGTTCCCGGCCCCCGGGACCACGGCGGAGGAGCCCGACACCGTGGTCGAGGTGCGGCTGCGGGACGACGCGGCGGTGGCCGCCGTCCGCGCCCAGCTCGCCGCCGTCGACGACGGTCTGCTGCTCGCGCTGCCCGCCCTCGAGGAACTGGTGATCGAGGACGACTACGCAGGTCAGCCGGGTTATGACCCCGGTGTCGCTGTGCCCCGTGCGACACAGCGCGTCCTGCGCGACGTCGGGACGCGCTGGCGCGTGCACCGGGCGTCCGGGGTCCTGGAGCCGGACGACTCGCTGCCGTCCGAGGCGCGCCGCGCGGACTGGTCGGTGCTCTGGGCGGTGCCCGCGCCAGGGAGCCGGGCGGCGGCCGGGCCGACGCTGCACGCACCGACCCCCACCGACGTCCGGCTCACGTTCCCCGCGCTCCTGATCGCCTCGTTCCCGGTCGACCCGGGAAGGCGGGGTGTGCTCCCCGGGCCGACGTCGGACCAGGTCGCCGCCGAGGCGGGCCGCGCGTACGCCGCGTTCCTGGGCGAGCTCGCCGCACAACCCGGGGGCGGCGGGCCGCAGGCCGCGCGACCCGCGGTGCACGACGTGCTCGGCCTGGTGCCGACCGGGCTCCCCGCGGGCGACGTCGACGCCGCGATCCGGGCGGCCGCCGGCGACGCCCTGGGCGCCACCCCGCTGCTGCGGCCGAGCGCGCCCGCGCCGCTGGTCGCGCCGCGGGACGCCGTGTTCGTCGCGGGGCCGCTCGGCGAGGACCCGGCGCTCGCGCGCGCGCTCGCCCCGGGAGCCGTCAGGGCCCTGGTCACGGTCCCCGTGCGTCATCAGGCCCTCGTCCGCTGCCTCGGGGCGGACCCCACCGACCTCGTCGACCTGGTCGAGGCCCTGCCGCCGGATCCCGGCGTCGTGCACGCGGCCCTCGACGCCCTCGCGCCGCACGTCGGCGAGCCCGCCGTCCTGGAGGCCGTGGCGGGAGCCCCGCTGCCGCTCGCGGACGGCCGCGTGACCCGCGGTGCGCGGGGGACCGTGCTGCTCGACACCCCGCGGCTTGCCGGGATCGCCCGCGCGCTGGGCGTCCGGGTGGTCCACCCGGACGCCGCGCACCCGGTGCTGGAGCGGGCCGGCGCGGCCCCCACCACGCCGCGCGGGCTGCTCGCGGACGCCGGGGTCCGGTCGGCGGCGCTGGCCGCCGCGGAGGACGTGCTGGACGACGGCGACGCCGAGCACCTCGGCGGCGTCCTGTCGGCCGGGCCCCCGGCCGAGCCCGCTTCTCCGGCCACGGCCGCCGGCGCGCCCCAGGAGCCGTGGGCACCTGAGGACCCGACACCCGCCGAGACCGTGTGCGCGGTGCTCGAGCTGGTGCGCCTCGCCGTCGCCGAGTCGGCGGAAGACCTGCCGTTCTGGCTGGGCGAGCTGCCCGTGGTGGCGGACGGCGCCGTCGTCCCGCTGCGCGAGGCGGTGCTGCCGGGCACCTGGGCGGCGCGGAACCTGGACCTCGCGCCGGTGCGGGCCGACGTCGTCGAACGCTGGGGCGAGGCCGCCCTCGAGGCTGCCGGGGCCCACGCCGACCTGGGTGTCTACCGCGTGGCCGACGTCGTGACGCCCGACGGGGACGACGACGGCGACTACGGTCCCGACGACCCGGCCGGCTGGCTCGCCGACTGGGACGAGTACCTCGACCTGCTCGCCGAGGAGCTCGGTGCGGGCGCGTGGGTCGGCGACGTCGCGGCCGTCCCGGACCTGGACGCGCTGGGCGACGTCGCGGGCACCGAGCCCGAGCATGGGCCCGGGCACGGCTCGCTCGCGGCGGGGCTCGCCCGGATCGCCGCCGACCCGGAGCTGCGCCGTGCGCTGCTGACGCCCGTGCGCTCGCCCGACGCCCCGGACCGCGAGGCCCCGTCGTACACGGCGTGGTTCCTGCGTCGTCGGCTCGGAGCGCCCTTCGCGCTGGGGGACACCCCGCTCCTGCCGCCCGCACCACCGGAGACCGCCGGTCTGGACGCGGACCTCCTGACCGCGCTCGGCGGCCTGCACAACCTGGCTGACCTGCCCGGACGCGACTGGCCGACGGTCCTGGAGGGCCTGCCGGACGCGTCGGCCGGGTCGTCCGGGCGGCTGTCCGCCGACGTCGCGCGCGCCGTCTGGACGGGTCTGGCCACGGTCGCCCGGGCCGACGGGCCGGCCATTGCGCCGCTCCGGCTGCCCGCGATCGGCCCGGCCGGGATCACGGTGGAGAGCACGGACGACCTCGCCGTCGCCGCCTCGCCCCGGTGGGCCCAGCTCGGCCCGGTGGTCCCCGCGCCCGCCGACGTCGCCGAGGCCCTCGCCGACCTGCTCGACCTCCCGCTGGAGGCCGGCGCCGACGTGGCCCCTGACGGATCCGGGGAGCCGGTCGAGCTCGACCCGCGGGTCCGGGCGGTCGTGCCGGCCGCGCCGGCGACCTGGCGCCGCCACACGACACTGACGGTGGAGGGCAGGCCCGTCGCCTGGTGGGTGTCCGCCGGCACGCCGGGCGAGGGGCCCGGCGTCGTCGCGCACGCCGTCGCGGTCGAGGGCCTCGCGCGGGCGCTGGCCGAGCTCACCGGGGCGGATCCGCTGCTGCTGGAGGCATTGCTGCGGGACCCGGGCCGTGCGGAGGCGTTGAGCGCGGAGCGGGCCTGGGGCTGAGGGCCGGCGCGACGTCAGCGGTGGCGGCGCGCCCAGAGCAGGCCGAGCCCGCCGAGCACCACGCCCGTGCCGCAGATCGCGACGTTCTCGACGCCGCCGCGACCGGTCAGGAGCAGGATCAGCGCGACGATCAGCCCGATCACGAACAGCCCGATGCCC
The DNA here is from genome assembly GCF_040655935.1 of Promicromonospora sp. NPDC050262. Taxonomy (NCBI): domain Bacteria; kingdom Bacillati; phylum Actinomycetota; class Actinomycetes; order Micrococcales; family Promicromonosporaceae; genus Promicromonospora; species Promicromonospora sp. NPDC050262. The sequence continues at coordinate 263,622 of NZ_JBFAKX010000006.1, forward strand.
GCGCCGAGGACTCGGTAGAGATCGGCGTGCGGGGCCGGCGGGCTGGGCCGACGCTCCTCGGGATGGGCCAGCAGGGAGCGGATCGTTGGCACCTTGCCAGTGTACGGACGCCCGCCCGCCCGGCCCGCTGAGGGCGGTCGTGCCCGGGGTGAATTCCGTCGCACCCGGATCACCCCCGCAGTGCGGCCAGCACCGGTGTGAGCGCGTCGACGATCTGCTCGTAGGCGCGCCGGTAGGTGGCGGCGCCGCGCCCGTACGGGTCGACCACGCCGTCGTCGTGCTGCTGCCCGGCGTGCCGGGGGCGCTCCTGGAGGGCGGCGGGAACGAGAGCGGCGAGCCGCGCGGCGTCGTCCCGCCCGGTGACGGTGCCCGGCCGCAGGGTGCTCGACAGCCGGCCCAGCTCCCGGACGGTGAGGGTGCGGCGGACGGCGGCCGGTACCTGCTCGACCACGAGGGCACGATGCTCGGAGGTCAGAGGCAGGACCAGGTCGGCCTGCTCCACGAGGGCGGGGACGAGCTGCCGGGCGGCGAAGCCGGCGGGCGGGAAGCCGTCGGCGGTCAGCAGGTCCGCCATGGGTTCCGGCACGGGCCGGCCCACCAGGGCGTGCGTCCCGGCACTGCCGACGACGACGGATCCGTCGAGGACGCCCCGCAGGAGCAGCTCCACGGCCGGTGAGCGGCAGATGTTGCCCGTGCAGACGGCGAGCACGGTGAACGGCATGGCGGATACCTTCCTGCCGGCGTTTCCGGGGAGTAACGGGAAATGAACACGGTATTACTGCGTGAGTATGCACGGACTTTCTATTCGGAATCATTTAATGATTGTGCAAGAAGCTCGGAGCGGCAACTCGGTGAATATGCACGGATGCCAATTCGCCGCGCTTGTTTCCCGGGTCATGGGTAATCTAACGCGCACTGCACCGGAGAAGCCATCAGGAGGCTTGGTGACACATCCAGGTTGGGGCGAGAAATGGGCGAGCCCGGGGGATACCACGGTGCTGTCGGTCGCGAGGCCCGGTCCGGCTCCCGCGCCTCGGCCGCGGCGCGGGCCCCCGCGGTCCAGGCCGGTGTTCTGGACGCGCGGCCGCCGCCGCAACCTGAGGATCGTCCTGCTGGGTGTCGCGGCCCTCGTCGCCGCCCTCGTGCTCCTGCTCGGCTGGGTCGCCCTCGACGCCGTGCGGGCACGGGGAGCGCTGGACCAGGCGGCGCAGGACGTCACGGCCCTCCAGGCCGACGCCGTCGCCGGCCGGACCGACGGAATCGGTGCGAGGGTGTCCGACCTGCAGGAACATGCCGCGGAGGCGCGGGAGGCGACCGACGGCGCCCACTGGTCGCTCGCGGGCCGGCTCCCCGGCGTCGGGCCGACGGTGCGCGCGGTCTCGACGATGGCGGCCGTGGTCGACCGGCTGGCGCAGGGGCCGCTGCCGCGGCTCGCCCAGGTGGTCGAGGTGGTCGACCCGGGGGCGCTCGCGCCGCGGGACGGGCAGGTCGATCTCGGGCCGCTGCAGGACGCGGCGCCGGACGTCCGGCGTGCCGACGAGGCGGTCGGTGACGCGCTGTGGAGCGTCGAGGCCATCGGCGGTGCGCCGATGCTGCCGCAGGTCGCGGCCGCGGCGGAGGAGCTGGGGCGGCAGCTCTCCGACCTGCGCATGTCCACCGCCACGGCGTCGCGGGCGGCGCAGCTCCTGCCGCCCATGCTGGGCGCGGACGGCCCGCGCGACTACCTGGTGCTGGTGCAGAACAACGCGGAGCCCCGGGCACTGGGCGGGATCGTCGGGAGCGTCCTGGTGCTGCGCGCCGACGAGGGCCAGGTCGAGCTCGTCGACCAGCGGCCCGGCGCGCAGGTGGGCTCGTTCGACGAGCCGGTGGTCGAGCTGACCCGGGACGAGCGGAGCGTCCTGGGCGGCGACGACCTGGGCCGGTGGATGCAGAACGTCACCGCGACCCCGGACTTCCCGCGGTCGGCCGAGATCGCGCGCGAGATGTGGCGGCGCGAGACCGGGCGGACCGTGGACGGCGTGCTCGCCACGGACCCGGTGGCGCTGGCCGCGCTGCTGGACGACGTCGATACCGGCCCGGGCGGCGTGCTGCGCGGTGAGGAGCTCGTGTCGTACCTGCTCAACGGGGTGTACCGGACCCAGACGCCTCGCGAGCAGGACGAGATCTTCGCCGACGTCGCGGAGCGGGCGTTCACCGCTCTGTCCGGGGGTGACGCCGACCCCGCGAGGATGGTCGACGCCCTTGCCGTCGCCGCTCGCGAGGGGCGGCTGTCGGTGTGGTCGAGCGAGCCCGCCGAGGCGGAGCTGCTGGAGGGCACGGTGCTCGACGGCGCCCTGCGCGGGGTCAGCGGCGACCGCCCGGTGATCGGCGTGTTCACACAGGGAATTCAGATGGCGAAGATCGCGTACTACGTCGACACCGCGGTGGACGTCACGGAGCGCGAGGAACGCCCGGACGGGTCGCGGGAGCTGGCCGTCACCGTGACGTACACCTCGCGCGTCGACGCAGGTGAGGTGGCGGATCTGCCCGAGTACGTCACCGGCGTCGGAGAGTCACGGCCAGGGGAGGTCCGGCTGCGCGCCCTCGTCTACGCGCCGGCCGGGGGCTGGATCGTCGCGGCGTCTGACAAGTCCGGAGATGTCGGCGTATCACCCCAAAAACATGATCAGCTCTGGCTGTCATTCCGGGATTTCTCCCTGAGTGCGGGAGAGACATCTTCTATCACCTATGTAATCATCACCGGGAAGCAGCAGGACGGGGGTGTCATTCTGCGAACAACTCCGGGTCCGAGACTCGTGAGAACACCCGCCGATAAATGACGCTCCCGACGAGAGAACGACGGATTTGCCACATGTCCCGCGCCATATGCGGTGGGCCGTGGATCCCGGTGCACGGACACCGATCTCACACCTTCAGCAAGAACGTCACGACATCAAGGACTGAGCAATGCTTCGACGCCTCTTCAGCGCTCTGACCGTCACGGCAGCCGCCGTGCTGGCCCCGGTGGCGGCCACCACCACGTCGGCGGCCGCGGACGAGTACGGCCCCAGCGAGTTTCCCTGCGTCATCACTTTCGAGAGCCTGTCGGTGACGGTGGGCGAGCCCTTCGGGTTCACCGTCTCGTGCCCGGACCTCGCCGGCGTGACCATCACCGTCCAGATCGCCTTCGCCGGTGATGCCGACGCGGCCGGGGAGCCCGCCTCGGCCGTCGAGGTGGCCGGCGCCGACGCGGAGGAGCTCACCCTCGACGACGACGGCGAGGTGTCCGACACCGCCACCGTCTCCGCCGCGGGCGACTACACCGTCCAGGTCCTCGACGCGGACGGCGAGCCGTTGTCCGAGGTGTACACGATCACCGCAACCGCCGGTGCCGACGGCGCAGGGGGCGGGGGTGGTCTGGCCGCGACCGGGTCCACGAGCCTCCCGTACCTCGCCGCGGCCGGCGCACTGCTGCTCCTCGGCGTGGGGACGCTCGTGACCATCCGCGTCCGGTCCCGGCGCGGCTGATCGACCCGGGCCGTCCACCGACGGCCCGCCACGGCCCGCGCGCCGCGTCCCGCCGTCGAGGCGGGCGCGGCGCGCGGCCCGAGAGCACGGACTCCAACATCTCGGACCCCCAGTCCAGGAGTGTGCCTTGATCCTCGACAACCGTTCTCCCGTCCCGATGACGGCACCGGCGCAGCGCCGGGGACCCGCAGCACCGTGGCAGGGCGTGATCGTCCGGCGCGCGCTCCTCGTCGACGTCGCCGCCGCCACGACCGCGGTCGGCCTCGGGTACGTGCTCCGGTTCGACCGGAGCATCGAGGTGGACCTTTTTGAGCCGCGCGGCGGCCAGTACGTCCTCATCTCGGTGGTGCTCGCCGAGGCCTGGGTGCTCGCGCTCGGCCTCGCCGGCTCCCGCAGCCCCCGCGTGCTCGGCTCGGGGTCCGAGGAGTACCTGAGGGTGGCCCGCGCGACCGTCGGGCTCTTCGGGCTGACCGCGATCGTCTGCTACCTCGTCAAGTTCGACCTGGCGCGGTCGTACGTCGCCGTCGCGCTCCCGATCGGGATCGTGCTGGTCGCGACCGGCCGCCGGATTCTCGCGAACCGGCTCCACCAGGAGCGGGCCCGGGGCGAGTTCCAGCGGCGCACCCTCGTGGTCGGTGCACGAGACGCCGTCGTCGACCTGTGCCGGCGCGTGGCGCGCGCCCACGAGGCCGGGTTCCGGGTGGTCGGCGTGTGCCTGCCGGGCGGTCCGGGGATGCCCTCGCCGGTCGACGGCGTCCCGGTGCTCGGCCGCATCGAGGACGCCGCGGACGTCGCGCACGCCCACGACGTCGACGTCGTCGCCGTCACCGCGTCCGACGGCGCCACGCCCCACGCGCTCAAGCGACTGGCCTGGGACCTGGAGCCCACGGGCGCCGAGCTCGTGGTGGTGCCGGCGCTCGCCGACGTCGCGAGCCCGCGCCTGGTGATCACGCCGGTGGACGGCGTGCCGGTCGTCCAGGTCTCCCCGCCCGGCTACACCGGCCTGCAGCACGCGCTCAAGCGGGTCTTCGACGTGGTGGTCGCCACGCTGATCCTGCTGGTGGTCACCGCGCCGCTGGCCGTCCTGGCCGCGCTGGTGCGGCTGACCAGCCCGGGCCCCGCGATGTTCACGCAGCAGCGGATCGGCCGGCACGGCAGGCCGTTCACCCTGCTCAAGCTCCGGTCGATGCGACAGGGCGCGGAGGCGGAGCTCGCCGAGGTGCTCGACGGCGACGTCGGCGTCTTCTACAAGCCGAAGGCCGACCCGCGGGTCACGGCGCTCGGCCGGTTCCTGCGCAAGTACTCGCTCGACGAGTTCCCCCAGCTGCTCAACGTGATCAAGGGCGACATGAGCCTGGTCGGGCCGCGGCCGCAGGTGGCGCTCGAGGTGGCGCAGTACGACGACGTCCTGCGGCGCCGGCTGTACGTGAAACCGGGACTGACGGGGCTCTGGCAGGTGAGCGGCCGCAACGACCTGTCGCTCGACCAGGGCACGCGGCTCGACCTCTACTACGTGGAGAACTGGAGCCTGCTGGGCGACATCGGGATCATCCTGCGGACGGCACGCGAGGTGATCTCTCCCAGCGGGTCCTCCTGACACGGCCGGGACCAACGGGCAGTGGCGAGATCGGCCTGGCCCATCGACAAGGAGAGAGAGTTCGTGACGTCACCTGACGCGATCAGCCTGATCACCGTCTCGTACAACAGCGCCCGCGCCCTGGAGCGGTTCTGGGCCGGTCACCGGTTCGTGCCCTACCAGTGGACGGTCGTCGACAACAACTCGTCGGACGACTCGCGCGAGGTCGCCCGCCGGCTCGGGGCGCGGGTCGTCGCGCTGGACTCCAACCAGGGCTTCTCCGCGGCCAACAACGTGGGCGCGTCCGTGACCGATGCGGACGTGCTGATCTTCTGCAACCCCGACGTCACCGTCACCCCCGACGGGATCGCGACGCTCGCCGACCAGGTGCGGCGGACGGGTGGGATCGTGGCACCCCAGCTCGTCAACGCCGACGGCTCGCTCCAGGAGAACGGCCGAGGCATCCCGTACCTGCACCGGAAGGTGCTGCACCTGCTCGGCTGGGACGATCCCGGCTACGTGCGGCTCGCGAAGGCGGCAGAGGTCATCGACGTCGCCTGGGTCATGGGCGCGGCCCTTGCGGTGACGCGAGAGGACTTCCTGCGGGTCGGCAGGTGGGACCCCGGGTACTTCCTGTATTACGAGGACCACGACCTGGGGCTCAGGATGCGCTCGGCCGGCCTGCCGGTGCGGATCAACGGTGACGTCCGGTGGACCCACGGGTGGCGACGCGAGACGCGGCGGAACCTCACCGTCGCCGCATGGCGCAACGAGTTCCGTTCCGCGGCCCGGTTCTACCGGCAGCACCCGTACTGCCTGGTGCCGCTGCCCGGCCGAGCCGCTGATCAGGTCCGGCGGCTGGGGGTTGTGTAGCGCCTCCGTGCGGCACGAGACGTCACGACGGAACTGATGCGGTGCGCGACCTCGTGGACCCGGGCGGCCGCTGCGCGGACGACGGAGGCAGTCCGGCGGGTCAGGTCCGCGAGCTCGGCCCTGTCCAGGGCGTCGAGCTCGGTCGTCGGGTCGCGGCGGCCCGCGCCGACCCACTCGGCCCCCACGACGTCGAAGTGGCGATCGATCTTGGCGGTGGCCTGCTCGCACCAGCCGAGCGGCACGGCTCCCTCGGTCGCGGCCAGGATCAGGACGTGCAGGCGGTCGGAGACGACGGCGTGCGCCCGCCGGTAGACCTGGCGGAGCTGCAGCTCCTGCTCGCCGTGGTCGTCCGAGCACCAGCCGACACAGGTCGCACCCAGGAGCCCCGCCACGTGCCGGGCCCGGTCGTCGTCGCGCTGCACCTGTGCCACGACGACGACGGAGGCGTCCACGCGCCGGGCGAAGCCGGACACCGCGCGGATCCAGTCCCGGGTCGGCATCGGCCGGTCCGACCGGAGTGACACGACCACGCAGTCTCGCGCCGGCTGAGGAGGGTTCTCCTCCAGGAGGCCGCCGCGGGGCAGCCCGAACGCCCAGTCGGGCACGATCGGGGCCGGGGCCAGGAGCTCGGCCGAGCCCCGGTCGCGCCAGGTCAGCAGGTCCGCCAGGCGGGCGAGGGCCCGGAACGGCCACATGAGGCCGGTCCGGCGGCGTCGGATCCCCGCGCCGACCCAGACGATGCCTCCACCCCGTGACCGGATCAGGGGCAGCCAGGGGAGGAGCGCGACGACGCCGACCAGGTACGCCTTCGTGACGTCGAACTCGCCGGCGTTGAACGCCAGCACCGTCGGCCTCCTGACGGCCGAGGACACGAACGCGGCCCACCAGCGCAGATAGCTGGTCGCTACCCGGACGTCCAGCGGCAGGGCCAGTCCCCTGGAGTAACCGGAGCCCGGGTCGCCGCACCAGACCGTCACGTCGCCGGCGTCGGCCAGGGCGTGGAGGTACGGACGCCGGAGCGCCGAGTCTCCGACGTTGTCCTCCTGTCCCGTGAGCCAGGCGAAGATGTGGGGCGGTTCGCTGGTCATGCGGCTCCCGTGCGGATCGGCCGGTCCTGGTCGGAGAACGGCGGGCGGCTGAACGCGACCGCGATCAGTGCGGTCCACGAGGCGATGTAGTGCACCTCGTTGTGGCTGGAGTAGAAGACGGAAGCACCGAGCAGCGAGGCGGCATAGAGCCACATCGCGGTCTCGCGCCGTCGTGCCAGCCGAATGAAGGTCACGACGACGAGCGCGAGGAACACCAGCGCGATCCACAGGGGGAACTCGAGGATCACCGACCCGACCGTCGAGTGCATGGGTGCCTCACCCGTGACGAACTTCCGGAAGCCGGCGGGATCAGCGACGGCGAACTCTCCGACGTCGACGTCGCTGCGGTACGTGACACCGGAGAACCCGCCCGGGGTGACGCCGAGCAGGAAGTTCCAGACGTTCTCGACCTTGACCTGCCCGGCGTACCCGAGGAGCAGCAGGTGGGCGTCGTTGGACCTGTTCGTGACGTCGTTCTGCTCGAACACCCGGCGGAAGGAGTCGAAATAGTGTCCGGCCCGCACAGTGACGACGACGGGAGCGCAGACGGCCGTCAGGAGCACGAGATGCACCCCGTAGACCTGCCAGGCCTGAACGGCGTACGAACGGATCCGTCGGTATTCGAGGACGAAGGCGATGAGATATGCCGGTGTGAAAAGGTAGGGCAGGCGTGAGATCGTCAGCAGACTGATGACGAAGAACGCCAGGGAAATGATGATTCGTAATGGTGTTCTGAGGAACCGGAGAGAGGCGAAGGAAAGAAAGCACAGCGCGACCGCGGCGTGCGACTTGTCATCGAATCCGAGACGTCGCCGGGCGTCTCCGGAAGCCAGGTCGACGGCCAGCAGCAGGACGACCAGGACCAACGCGACCGGGATGGCCCGGCGCAGTCCTTCCGCGAAGGCCGCGCCCTGCCCGTGGTCGTGGCACAGCCGGTACACCGCGACGAGATGCAGCCCGAAGAGGGCGAAGAACAGCGTGTGCTCGACCTGGATGACGTAGCCGTACAAGGCCGACACCGAGTACGCGGCGGCGGCCACGGACCCGAGAGCCAGGAGGAAGAGGCCGACGTCCCGGGGGCGCAGGAGGCGCGGGTGCGCGGAGAGGAGCAGGCCGAGAGCCACGGCCTGGGCCACGTTCGAGACGGCGAAGCGTCCCGTCAGCTTGAAGCTGATCATCATCCCGACGACGAGCACGACGGTCGCCGCGGTGATCAGGCGCTTCTCCCGCGCGGACCCCGTGGTGCGGAGGTCCGGCCCGGTCGTGCCCGTCCGCTCGAGGACCGTCATGGTGCGTCCCGCACGGCGGGCCGGATCGTGGGGCGCACCCAGCCCCGGAGCAGCACGCGGGCCAGCGCCGTGGGGTCGCCGAGGAACTGCCGGCGGTGCTTGCGGAAGACGGCGCGAACCGCCTGGTCGCGTACCGCGGCCGAACCCGCCGAGATGCTGTCGGCGCGGCGGCGCACGTCCGCGACCACGTCGGGCACGTGGACGATCCTCGCCCCGGCGGTCTCCAGGACCGTGAGGCACAGGTCCCAGTCCTGGAACCGGCGCAGCCCGGGATCGAACCGGACCCGGGCCAGCAGCGCGGCGTCCGCGACCATCGTCTGGGTGGAGGCCACGTTGCCCCGCCGCAGCACCGTGCCGGGTGCGACGACGTGCCGCGGGGGGACGGTCCGGCGGCTGCCGTCCAGGTCGTGGAGCACGTGCGACCCGAAGACGAGAGTGTCGGGTCCCACATGGGGGAGGAGCTTCTCGACGAAGGTCGGGCGCCAGAGGTCGTCGCTGTCCTGGAACGCGATCACGTCACCGGTCGCCTCGAGGATGCCCCGGTTGCGAGCGGCCGTCGCGCCCGAGTTCGCCTGGGAGACGTAGCGGACCCGGGGATCGTGTGCGGCGAACGCTCCGACCAGGGGCGCGGTGCCGTCGGTCGACCCGTCGTCGACGACCAGCAGCTCGTGCACCGGGACCGTCTGGTCCAGGACCGTGGCGATCGCCGCGCCCAGCGTCGCCTCCCGGTTGTAGGTCGGCAGGACGACGGACACGCGGGGGGTGTCGCCCGGAGCAGGACCCATTCGGTGCCTCCGTTTTTTCGGCCTGCGGAACCTGCGGGAAATGTATCGTTAATCATGGGGTGCGGCGGTTCGAAAATATCCCTCCGCAACCATATGGACGCCACCCTAATAAGCGTCGCGTCTTGATGCTCGCTCAGGGCGCGCGGCAGAGATCAGCGGGTTACTCTCCATATGCTCGCTGCGCATTCATTCTTTTTCACCTGTTCATCTCTCGACCCGATTACCAGGGGGCTGCCCATGGGACTGACGGAGTACATCGCGATCCTGCGGAAGCGGTGGCTCTCGATCGCCGCGGCGGTGGTGGTGGGCCTGTGCGTCGCCGCGCTGGCCTCCGTGCTGGCTACGCCGACCTACCAGGCGGTGGCGCAGGTGTACGTCTCCGTGCGTGGCGGAGCGTCGGTGGACGACCTGGTGCAGGGCAGCGCCTACACCGGTCGGCAGGTGCAGTCCTACGCGGCGCTCGCGACCAGTCCGCGTGTGCTGTCGCCGGTCATCGAGGAACTCGGGCTCGGGGTGACGCCGCAGGAGCTCGCGAGCGGCGTCGCCGTCGAGCAGCCGCCGGACACCGTGCTCATCACGCTCACCGTCACGGACGAGTCACCCGATCGCGCCGCCCGGATCGCCGACGCCGTCGCCGAGAGTCTGGCCACGGTCGTGCAGGAGCTGGAGCAGACGGGCGAGGCACAGGAGTCCCCCGTCCAGATCAGCACCGTCCGGGAAGCCGTCGTACCGACACATCCCGTCTCGCCCCGCGTGGCGCTCAACCTGGCGCTGGGGCTGGCACTCGGCCTGCTGGTCGGCGTCGGGGCTGCGGTGCTGCGTGACCTGCTGGACACCCGCATCCGGTCCGTGGCACAGGTGGAGGCGATCACCGACGCGTCGGTCATCGGGGCGATCGCCTTCGAGGAGGACGCCGTCGAGCACCCGCTGATCATCCAGGGCAGCCCGCAGGGCCCCCGTGCCGAGGCGTTCCGCAGGCTGCGGACGAACCTGCAGTTCCTGGAGGCCGGTGGTAGCTCCCCGACCTTCGTCGTCTCGTCGGCACTGCCGGGTGAGGGCAAGTCGACCACCAGCATCAACCTGGCGATCACGCTGGCGGACATGGGGTCCCGGGTCGTCGTCGTCGATGCTGACCTGCGTCGCCCGTCGGTCTCGAGGTACATGGGTCTCGAGGGCGCCGTGGGCCTGACGACGGTTCTCATCGGTCGCGCGACGATCGACGACGCCGTCCAGACCTGGGGCAACCGCAACCTGAGCGTCCTGGCCTCGGGGCAGGTCCCGCCGAACCCGAGCGAGCTGCTCGGGTCCCCGGCGATGGCGGAGGTGTTGCGCGAGCTCGAGCGGCGCTACGACGCCGTCATCATCGACACCGCGCCGTTGCTGCCGGTCACGGACGGGGCCGTGCTCGCGAAGCTGGCCGGTGGGGCGGTGATCGTGGTCGGTGCGGGCCTGACCCACCGGCACCAGCTCGCAGAGGCGCTCGACGCTCTCGCCAAGGCCGGCACCGGTGCGCACGGCGTCATCGTCAACCGGCTGCCCCTCGAGGAACAGGGGGACTACCGCTACTACGGCTACGGCTCGGAACCGAGCGCGCGGCCTGTCGACGAGGTCGACGGCGCGCATCCGCGGCACGTCCGGTCCCGCCTGTGGCCCGGTCCGGGGCGGGCCGCGAGCACGACGCCGCCCACCGGGGGGACAGCAGCGAGCCCGATGCGCCCGTTCCGGCCGGTCGAGCGAGAGACGTCGGTGACCGTGGGCGCCCCGGCTACCAGGAGCGGCTCGAAGGACGACGGATGAGCTCGTCCGCCCGCGCGGTGCCGCGCACGGCCATCAGGGTGCTGCACACCCTCCGTCCGCCGGACGGGAGGACCAGGTACGTCGACCAGATGATCGCCGGGGCACCCCCGCAGGTGTCGGTCCGGACCTTCTCGTGGCCGCGCGCGCTCCTCGGCGCGTACGACGTGTTCCAGATCCACTGGCCGGAGTTCCTCGTCCGTCATCGGACCTGGCTCGGCTCGCTGGTGAAGCGCGGTCTGACGAGGCTGCTGCTGCTCCGCCTCAGCGTCACCGGCACACCGGTGGTGCGCACTGCCCACAACCTCGCACCGCACGAGCCGGGTGAGCCGGCGGAGCGCCGGCTGCTCGACGCGGTCGACCGGCGCAGCGCGCACTGGATAGCGCTCAACCCGACGACGGTCCTGCCACCCGGGGCCGAGGGGTCGGTGATCCTGCACGGCCACTACCGTGGCAGGTTCGCGGCGAGCGAGGTGCCGCCGACGGCGGGACGCGTCCTGCAGTTCGGGCTGATCCGGCCGTACAAGGGCGTCGAGGGGCTGATCGAGGCGTTCCGGGCGTCGTCGCGTCAAGACCTGTCGTTGCGCGTCGTGGGCAGGCCGGTCGACGACACGATGCGCCGTGCGGTGGAGGACCGCGCCACGGGAGACCCTCGCGTGAGCCTGTCGCTCGCGTTCGTGCCCGACGACGAGCTCGCCCGCGAGGTCGCCGCGGCGCAGCTCGTGGTCCTGCCCTACCGCGAGCTGCACAACTCGGGGGTCGCGCTGGTGGCGCTGTCGCTCGACCGTCCGATCCTGGTGCCGCGCACCCCGGCCTCGGAGGCGCTCCGGGAGGAGGTCGGCCCGGGCTGGGTGCTGCTGTTCGACGGCGAGCTCACGCCGCAGGTGCTGGAGTCCGCGGTCGACCGGGCCGCCCAGGTCGTCGGCGCGGGCGGCGCACCGGACCTCCGGGACCGGGACTGGGCCACGGTGGGGGAGCGTCACGCGGAGGTCTACCGCCACGTCCTGGGACGGAGCGGGGGGTCTCGGTGAGCGAGGCACCTGTGCGGACAGGCGTCGAGGCGCTTGGGCGCAGTGCCGCTCGGGGCGGTCTGGTGACCCTGGTCGGCCAGGGGATTCGAGCTCTTGTCCAGGTCGCGTCGATCCTTGTCCTGGCGCGTTTGCTCAGCCCGGATGACTACGGCTACGTGGCGATGGTCGGCGCGATCGTCGGTGCTGCGACCATTCTTCAGGATTTTGGGTTGGCGCGGGCCGCCGTGCAGGCCCCGATCATCACCCGAGGACAGCGTGACAACCTGTTCTGGCTCAATGTCGGGTGCGGCGTGGTTGCTTCCGCTCTCGTCGCCGTCGGAGCCCCCATGGTGGCAGGGTTCTACGGCGAGCCGCTCCTTGTGGACCTCACTCGCTGGTTGGCGATTCCGTTCTTGCTGGGTGGGATCTCGGCGCAGTTCAGGGCGTCGCTGACGAGAGACCTGCGGTTCGCGGCGTTGGTGACGATCGACGTCCTCGCTTCGATGCTGGGATTGTTGGTCGCGATCGGTGTCGCCGTCTTCGACGGTTCGTACTGGGCACTCGTGACCCAGCAGATCGTCGCGGCCGTGATCGTCTGTGCCGGATCCGCGATCGTCGCCGGTTGGCTACCGGGTCTTCCTCGGAGACGTGAGTCGGTGCGGTCGTTCGTCTCCTACGGGTTGAACCAGCTCGGTGCTCAACTGCTCACCTATGCGAGCCTGAACGCTGACGCCGTCGTGGTAGGTGCCCGGTTCGGAACAACCGCGGCAGGCATCTACGACCGTGCCTTCCGGATGATGATGCTGCCGATACGCCAGCTGCAGTTCCCGGTCACGCGGGTCGCGATGCCCGTGCTGTCGCGACTGCAGGACGATGCCGAGGCATTCAGCGGGTTCGTGGTACGGGGGCAGGTCATACTTCTCAACCTGCTTGCACCGGCGATGATGTTGTCAGCGGTCGTGGCCGGACCTTTGGTCGAGATCGCACTCGGCCCCCGCTGGGCAGAAGTCGCGCCGTTGTACGCCGTGCTGGCCATTGGGGGCGTGTTCCAGGCGGCTGGGTTCACCTCCGGCTGGGTCTTCATGGCGACCGGTGAGATGCGCTCCCAGTTCCGGTTTGCGCTCTGGTCGCGCCCGCTGATGGTTGTCGCGGTCATCGTCGGGAGCATCTGGGGAGTCATGGGAGTCGCAGTTGCCTATGGTGTCGGCTCAGCCCTGCTGTGGCCGATCTCGCTGCTGTGGGCCGGACGCGCGGCGGGCTTGCCCGCTCGCCCGTGGCTGACGAGCAGCTGCCGCACGGTCGCGGTGCATGGAATCGCCGCTCTGGGCGCAGCCGGCGTCGTGCATCTCGTCGACCCGGGAGCTCCGTGGATTGCGATCGGTACAGCCTTCGTCAGCGCGGCGGCGACTTTCGCACTGGAGGCGCTGGTCTGGCCGGCGCTTCGAGGTGATCTGCGCGATGTCATGCGGACGCGTGCGCTCCTGCGAAGGTAGTTGTCTGCGGCGACAGCGGCCCGTCGGGGCTTCTCTCCGCCGATTCACGGTCGTTCGTGCTCGTCGGACGCCGGAATGATCTGAAGCGGCCTGCATTCGGCACGCTCGCCTCGTGCGTTCAACCACAGATCGCTGGGGAACGCGTCGAGGAGCGGCTGCACTTCCCGCGAGGGAGGCTGTTCACCTCCCCAGGTGATCGCGGTCTCGACGTCGGGTGCGGGACGGAAGTCGGCACGTCCTGTGCCACGGTAGTAGTCCTCGTACTTGAATCGTGGCTCTGTCGTCGAAGTGACGAGCCGTGCGGGGATTCCGAAGCTCTCGGCGGCGACTATCGCATGGAGCGAGCTGCCGACGACCAGCTCGCTCGCCGCGATGGTGCCGAGGACCGTCCAGACGTTGTCGGTCGGATCCGTCACGTCAGAGCGGCCTGCTGCGTGCTCCCTGTCGTGAAGATTGGGGACGACCGAGACGGCGCGACGTTCGAAACGGCGGGCACAGTGCTCGCGGGGCCAGAGCTTGCCCACCAGCAATCCTGGGTCTCCGTAGACCTCGGGAACGTCGTACCCCTGCGCCAGCAGGAACTGCCGTGTCAATGGTCCTCGGACAGCACGGATGTCCAGTTCCCGATACCTGGCTGGATGATCGAGCGTCTTGCCGTTCGCGCCGATCCCCCAGATCACGTCGCCCGTTCGGGCCAGGTTCAGGATCGACCCGACGGCCAGAAGCCGGTGGGAGATGACAGGTTCGACCAACTTGTTGTCCGCCACGATCTTCGCGACAACCATCGGTCCGAGGAGGTCGCCGAAGTTGTTGACCGGACGCCTCCACGGTACGAGTCGACCCAACCTGCTGCGTAGAACCGGACGGCGCGGGTTCCAGTTGACCACTGTGACTGGCAAGGTGACTCCTCCTCTCGAGCCCGGCGACAGTTCGCTCTAACGCCGCGCCGGCCAGCGCGCCGCGGGGGAGGAGCGCCAGAGCATGCCCGTGACGCCCTGCGGGACGGCGGGTGGCACCACCCGTGCCGGAACCATCCGTGCGATCCGCCGCGCAGGAGACGCCGTCACCTTCCGGTGCACGTAGGGGTACAGCGCGCGGAGCCGGTCGAACTCCGCCCGGGTCACGGCGTCGTCATGGTGGGGAAGGGCATCGAGGGCGGCCCAGGTGTCGTCCGCCAGGGCGCGCAGCGGGGCGGGGACCGGCATGTCGTCCCACCGCACCTCGACCCGGTGCAGCGTGTGGTCGACGAAGGCGTCCACCCGCTCGACGGCGCTCGTGTCGTGCGGGTCGATCATCGGCAGGTCGAGCGCGGTGGCGGCGTCGAACACCGGGCCGTCCCAGTCGTGGATCAGGTCCCAGTAGCGCACGAAGGCCCGCGGGGTCGCCCGGGTCGCGAGCTCGGTGCCGAGCATCACGTTGACCCACCCGGCCAGCCGGTCCACCAGCCAGTCGCGGTGGTCGGTGACCATGCTGCCCGCCATCTCCCCGGGTGGGCGCAGCACGGTGAGGCACGACGCCGTGGCGCCCGCGGCGGCCGCCGCCCTCTGCCAGTGCTCGAGGAACCACAGCAGCCGCGGGTCCTTGATCACGAGGTCGCCGTGCTCCGCGGTCCGGGCGGCGAGCCAGGCCCTGATCTCGCCGGACGCGTTCGCCTCGGCGCCCGCCCGGTCGACCAGGTGCCAGGCGAGGGGGCGCGGGTCCGCGGCCTCCACGTCGGCCGACCGCAGCACGGCCTCGTGGAGGTCCACCACCCACCGCGACTCCGACGGACGCCGGGGGTTGGCGGCGTCCGGCTCGACCTCCGGGCGCGGCACGGTGAGCCCGAACTGGCGCAGCACCCCGGCGAGCGTGCTCGTGCCGCTGCGCTCGGGGCCGGTGACGAGGACGACGCGGGGGCCGCCGGTCATCGGGCGTCCGCCGTCGGGCCCACCTGCACCGGGGCCCACGGGGCCGCCCGGTCCAGCACGTCCAGGTCGTAGCCGTGCGCGCGGATCCGCTCGCCGAGGTGCTCGCTGACGACGCTGCGGTAGCGGGGGAGCAGCGCGACGTCGGTGACGTCGCGCACCAGGTCGCCCCGGGGTGTGCCGCGCCGCGACCCGATGTGCGCGAGGTGGTTGCGGACCCGGCCCGCGAGGTGGCCGCGGCCGCCGGTCTCCCACAGCTCGGCGTAGCGGTTGCCGCGGTCCGCGTCGACCGGGCGGAGGCCGCCGCCCGGGAGCTCCAGGTCCAGGAACCGCGCGACCCGGTCGAGCTCCCGCGCGGGCTCGCGCATCAGGTGCTCGTACCGCAGCACCAGCAGGTTCTCGATGTGCAGCGCGTCCTGCGCGAAGACGTCGTGCGCGTGCACCCAGTGCTCGACGAGCCGGGGGAACCCGTAGGTGAACCGGCCGCGGGTCCGGGTGGCCCACTTGCGCACCGCCAGGGCCTGCACCACGGGGTGCCGGGTGACGACCACGAAGCGCGCCCGCGGGAAGACCTCCTGGAGGTAGCGCATCTTCGTGAGGTTGGGCGTGGACTTCTCGACGAGCACCGTGCGGTCCAGGTCCCAGTAGGGCGACCAGCTCTGCCACAGGCGGGCCGCGGCGTCCGGTGCGCGCTGTGCGTCCTCTTCGGTGAGGTGTGCCTGTGGATGAAAGGACCATTGGGACGTATTACCCAGCGCGCCGGCATAGGCGTCCTGAATGTGTTGTCCCTCGTCCATGGCGGCACCCGTTCCGGTGAGTCCGGAAGCGTCGTGGCTGGAACCGATGATGCGGGCGACAAGGGCGGTCCCGCTGCGGTGGAGCCCGCCCACGAAGGCGAGGCGATGGTCGTTCCAGGGCGCGCCACTCGTACTTGTTCCGGACATGTGGGGAAAACCTCGGCTGCTCGACGAAGAGTGGTCGCTGTGCCCCGCAAAAATATGCGATGAATGTACCGCGTGCGACCCGAATCGGCCGTTAGCCAGGATATGCGGCAGTGAATTCATCCGGGGTGGGTTTGGCGCATTGTGCCGGTGCTGGCATCCGGTGCCCCGGCTTTGTCTGTGTCGATAAGACTTTTCAGGCATTCCGTACGATCGTGATTGCCGGTATTGTCCCGGCTTGTGTCCCCAGCACCCCGTCCGACGTCGTCCGCGGCTCCGCCCGGGCGCGCCCCGCGCAGGGCCGTGCCGCCCCGGTTCCTGGCGCCCCGGTCGCTGGCGGGCGGCATGCTCGCCGTCGCGGTGGGCGTCTGCCTGACGGCGTGCGCCGGCCTGCTCGACCCGAGCGCCGAGCCGATGCCCGCGCCGGGGATCGCGCCCGGTGTGGTCGGCGTGGCGGCGCCGGTCGAACGGGCGCCGTCCCCCCACCCGACCTCGGTGGGGGCCATCTACGGCGAGCACGCCCAGGAGTCCGCGGCGGTGGACGTGCAGCCGGCTCCCAGCGACTCGGCGTCGCGCGGCGAGGACCGCGAGCCGCTCCCGGGAGCGGGCGACGGGACCGACACCGGATCCGGGGGCGGCACAGGCTCCGGCGGGGCGGGCGACGGCGGCGGAACGGGTGGCACCGGCGGCGCGACACCCGACCTGACCGACTCGGTGCAGTACGCCGCCGCGTTGGAGGACGCGGTCAACGGCCACCGGACGGCGAACGGACTGGCGGCCCTGGTCCACGACGACTGTGCGTACGACGTCGCGCTGGAGCGGGCCCAGGCGCTGGTCGGCCAGGAGCTGGCGCACGCGCCGCTCGGCCCGATCTTCGACCGCTGCCCGACCACCGCCGTCGCGGAGAACCTCGCCAAGGGCGGGTGGACGCCGGCGGAGGCGGCGCAGGGCTGGATGGACTCGGAGGGCCACCGCGCCAACATCCTGAACGGCGACCTGACCCGCGGCGCCATCGCCTGCGTGCCCGACGGCGGCGACCCCGCCGCACCCGTCATGATCTGCGCGCACGTCTTCCTGGCCTGACGCCGCGGACCGCCGGGCCCCGGGAGACGGGCCGCGGTTGTGGTCGGCCCGCGCGTCGTGTCGAATCGACGTCGTGCTCCGCAACCCGATCCGCCTCGCCGTCACGCTCGTGACCGCCACGGCGCTGCTCACGGCCTGCTCGGACCTGCCCGGACGGGACGCCACCCCGGAGCTGACGGCGACGCCCCAGGCGACCTGGACCGCGCCCGGCGACGTGGACCTCACCGACCCGGGACAGTACGCCGCCGCCCTGGAGGACGGCGTGAACGCGGCCCGTGCGCAGGTGGGCGTGGCCGAGCTGGAGCACGACGACTGCCTGCAGCCGGTGGCGGTGGAGCGGGCCGCGGCGCTGATCGGCGCGCCGGAGCTCACCCACGCCGCGCTGCCGCCCGTGCGGCAGAGCTGCCCCGGCGGGCTCGTGGCCGAGAACCTCAGCCGTACCGCCAACCCGCCGCAGGTCGTGGTGCAGGCATGGCTGGACTCGCCGTCGCACCAGGAGAACCTCGTCAACGCGGAGCTGCGGCGCGGCGCGATCGGGTGCGTGGTCGACGGCGGCACCGCCACGGCACCGGTGCTGGTCTGCTCCCACGTGTTCCTCGATTGACTCTCCCCAGACCCTCCCCGATACCGGGGCAACCTGGCCTGTTGCGCCCGTTATGGTGTGACGCGCGCATGAGCGCGCGTGTCAGACGTACAGGTCACCCGGGTGACGTGTACGTCTGACACGTGACGGAGCACCCGCCCGGAACGACAGCAGGAGAAAAATGGCCCAGGCGACGACCGCCGTCGACCGACCTTCCGGACCACCCTCCGAGCCGCGTGGAGGGGCGGGCCGGGCCCCCGCCGCCCCGGGCACGGGGCACGCGTTCCGTACCGACATCAACGGGCTGCGCGCGGTCGCGGTGCTCGCCGTCGTCGTCTACCACGCGGGGATCGCGATCCCCGGCGGGTTCACCGGCGTCGACGTCTTCTACGTGATCTCCGGCTACCTGATCAGCTCGCTGCTGCTGCGCGAGGTGGACCGCAGCGGGTCGGTCGACCTCGTCGAGTTCTGGACGCGCCGCATGCGCCGCCTCGTGCCGGCCCTCGCGCTGGTCGTCACGGTCACGCTGCTCGCGTGCCTCCTGATCCTGTCGCCCCTGGTCTGGGGGCGTCTCGCGTGGCACGGCGCGTCGGCCATGCTGTTCGTCTCCAACCTGCTCTTCCCGTACCAGGGGCAGGACTACTTCTCCGACTCCGTCACGCCGAGCCCGTACCTGCACACCTGGTCGCTCGGCATCGAGGAGCAGTTCTACATCTTCTGGCCGCTGCTGATCCTGCTGGCCGTCGCCGTCGCCCGGCGCACCCGCGTCCCGGCCCGCCGCATGCTGCAGCTCCTGTTCGCGGGGACGTTCGTGGTCTCGCTGGCCACCTCGGTGTGGCTGACGGCGGCCGTCCCCGAGTGGGCCTTCTACGTGCTGCCCACCCGTGCCTGGGAGTTCGCGGGCGCCGCCCTCGTCGCGACCGTGCCGTGGGGCCGGCTCGCCGAGCTCTCCCGCCTGCGTCCGGCCCTGCTGCGGGCGCTGCTCGGCACCGCCGGGTTCGCGCTGCTCGCGCTCTCGTTCGCGGTGGTGCGCGAGACCGACCCGTTCCCCGGCACGGTCGCCCTGCTGCCCGTCGGCGGCGCGCTGCTCGTGCTCGCGGCGGGCAGCATCTCCGCGTCCGGCACATGGGTGGACCGCGTGCTCGACCTGCCGGTGCTGCAGCGGCTCGGCGACGTCTCCTACTCCTGGTACCTCTGGCACTGGCCGTTCGTCGTGCTCACCACGGCGGCGGTGCAGGACGACGCGGTCTGGATCAAGGTGCTCGCCTCGGTCGCCGCCCTCGGCGCGGCGTTCGCGACCTACCGCTGGGTCGAGAACCCGATCCGGTTCAGCAGCGCGATGCGGTCCTGGCGCCGTACCGCCGCGGTGACCCTGGTGATCGGGCTCGCGGTGGGCGGCATCACGGTCGGCACGCGGGTGGCGACCAGCGCCGTGCTGGAGCGCGAGCCGTACGCCACCGCCGTCGCGGCCCGCGCCGAACCCGCGCCGTACGGGTGCACCGACACCACCGAGACGACGTCGGGCACCGACGTCTGCCTGCTGGGCGACGTCGACGCCACCACCACCGTGCTGCTGCTCGGCGACTCCCACACGATGCACTGGATCCCCGCCTTCGACGCCGCCGCGGCGGACGCCGGCCTGCGGCTCGCCGTCCGCTGGCGGCACGGTTGCCCCGCCGCCGAGGTCAAGGTCGAGCAGCCCGCCGACCGCGGCCCGTGCGGCGACTTCCAGGCCGAGTCGATGCGCGTCGTCGACGACCTGCGGCCCGACGCCGTCGTCGTCAGCCAGGCGCAGATCTACGGCGACCGCATGCAGCACGAGGACGGCAGCCTGATGACCGAGGACGAGGTGCGCAGCACCTGGGCCCGGGCGAACGACGAGCTCTTCGCGCACCTCACCGCGGTGTCCCCGTCCGTGGTGGCGGTCAAGGACAACCCGCAGCTCGACGTCGACCCGCTCGAGTGCCTCACCCGGCCCTGGTCCGCGGTGGGCGACTGCGGCATGCCGCTCGCTGACGCCGAACGCTCCAACGGCGACCTGCCCGGCATCAGCGCCGAGATCTGGGACAGGTACGACGTCGAGGTGTGGGACGGCGTCTGGTCGGAGACCTGTGACACACAGACCTGTGGCGTCGGTGATGTCAGTCACCCCGTCTACCGTGACTTCCACCACCTCAGCGCCGAATACGTGCTGACCAAGGTGCGCTCCGTGGAAGAGATGCTCCAGACTGCGGTGCGCGGCAGCTCGCCGGGCAACAACAGGTAACGAAGGGGAACATCGGACCCATGGCTCACGACCAGGCCCAGGCGCGGGGCGCCGTCGACCGGTTCTTCAAGATCAGCGAACGCGGGTCGACGGTGTGGACGGAGGTGCGCGGCGGCCTCGTCACCTTCTTCACGATGAGCTACATCGTGGTGCTGAACCCCCTGATCCTGGGCAGCGTGCCTGACGGCACCGGGCAGTACCTCGGTGGCGGCACCACGGTGGGCGACCTCCCGGCGATCGCCGCCGCGACCGCCCTGGTGGCCGGCATCATGTCGATCCTCATGGGCGTGGTCGCGAACTTCCCCCTGGCGCTCGCGGCGGGGCTCGGCCTGAACGCCGTCGTCGCCTTCTCCGTGGCGGCGCTGCCCGGCATGACCTGGGCCGACGCCATGGGCATCGTGGTGCTGGAGGGCCTGGTCATCCTGATCCTGGTGGTCACCGGCTTCCGGGAGGCCGTGTTCAAGGCCGTGCCCCGCGAGCTCAAGATCGCGATCAGCGTGGGCATCGGCCTGTTCATCACGTTCATCGGCGTGTACGACGCCGGCTTCGTGCGCATCCCGGCCTCCCTGTCGACGCCCACGGAGCTCGGCATGAGCGGCTCGCTCGGTGCCTGGCCGCTGTTCGTGTTCGCGTTCGGCGTGCTGCTGGCCGCCGTCCTGATGGTGCGCAAGGTGCGCGGCGGCATCCTCATCGCGATCGTCGCGTCGACGGTGCTCGCGGTGGTCATCGAGGCCGTCGGGCAGATCGGCAAGCGCACCGGCGACAACCCGGGCGGCTGGTCGCTCAACGTGCCCGCGCTGCCCGACTCCGTGGTGGCGCTGCCGGACTTCTCGCTGATCGGCCAGTTCTCGCTCTTCGGCTCGTTCGAGAAGATCGGCGCGATCGCGGTCATCCTGCTGGTGTTCACGCTCCTCATCGCGGACTTCTTCGACACGATGGGCACCATGGTCGCCATCGGCGGCGAGGCCGGGCTGCTCGACGAGAAGGGCAACCCGCCGCGGACCACCCAGATCCTGATCGTCGACTCGATCGCCGCGTCGGCGGGCGGCATGGGCTCGGTGTCGTCCAACACGGCGTACGTCGAGTCGGCGTCCGGCGTGGGCGACGGCGCCCGGACCGGCCTCGCCGCGATCACGACCGGCGTGGCCTTCCTGCTGACCACGTTCCTGTCGCCTCTCGTCAAGGTGGTGCCGCACGAGGCCGCCACCCCCGCGCTCGTGATCGTCGGCTTCCTCATGGTGGTCCAGGTGACCGGCATCGACTGGAAGAACCTCGAGGTCGCCATCCCCGCGTTCCTCACCATGGTGCTGATGCCGTTCGCCTACTCGATCACGGTGGGCATCGGGGCGGGCGTGATCTCGTTCGTGCTGCTCAAGATCGCCGTCGGCAAGGCGCGCAAGGTCCACCCGCTCCTGTGGGTCGCGGCCGCGCTGTTCCTCGTCTACTTCTTGATGGGCCCGATCCGCACGGCGGTAGGTATCTGACGCTGGTCGCCTGGCCGGCGCGCGGGGCGGGCGGGTGCGCGGCGCCCACCCCAAACACGAAGGTGCGCTTCTACCCAGTCATTGGGCCCGGAAACGGGCTGTTTCCGGGCCCAATGACTGGGTAGAAGCGCACCTTTCAGCTTGGCGCCGGGATCGGGGCTGGGGCTGGCAGATTCACCGGGGCTCCCGCGGCTGCGTACCGGCCCGGTTGCCAGCGGTGTCGGGCGAGTACCTTCGCGACCTGCGCGCCGATACCACCCGGTCGATCGTTCTCAACGGGCCGGAAGCGCAGCATGATCATCTGTCCGGCGGCCAGGAGCTGGTTCTGGCGCGGGGCGTCCCGGACCAGGGCCTGCTCGGTGCTGTGCGGCCCGACGCCATCGATCTCGACGACCAGCCAGCGCCCGTCGGGGAGCCGCCAGACGAAGTCGACGCGCGCGACGACCTTGCCGCCCGTCATGATGCGCACCTGGAGGTCGTCCGGGGGCACCCCGTTGTCGTGGAACGACAGTCGCGCCGCCGATTCGGCAACGGACTCCGAGCGTGGGTCGACCAGCCCGAAGAGCTCGTGGAGCTGGGCACTCCCGTGCCGGCGTCGGACCAGGTCATGCAGCTCAGCGAGACGGGTCGGGGTGAACCCGTGCCGGCGAGCGAGGTCGTCGAGCACGGCAAGGGCATTCTGGCGGGGGAGTCTCCGGAGCGCCTGCGCCGCGGCATGGTCGATCCGGGCGACCGGCCGGTCGCCGATCCGCACAGTCGGGAACGTCGCGTAGTCCACGACGGCGACGCCGTGCCGCGTGCGCCGGGGCGACCGGTCCTCGCGCGCGACCTCCAGCGGAAAGTCGCGCGGCAGCCCGGAGACGCCGTGCAGCACGAGCGCGCAGCAGCCGGTGGCGACGGCGTCCGGCCCGTGCACGAGCAGCGCGAACCAGGTCCGCCATCGTGCGGAGTGGTCGAACCAGTCGTTCCTGACCCTGCTGCCGAGCGGCACCGGATCGCTGTCGTACACACCGCGCGCGGGGCTGGTCCAGCGGACCTGCCCGACCAGACGGCGCCGGACCTCTCGGCTGATGCCGAGTTCCTCGCACTGGACCGTGGACAGGAGGCCGGCCTGCCGGCGCAGGAGCGTCTCGGCGGCTCGCGGGATCACGAAGGTCTTCGGCATGGACCCACTTCACCAGCGCGGGCCCCTGCGGCCGGGGTCACCCGGCCCACCTGTGCACAACTGCTGAAAAGAGCCCCCTGTGGTCGCGCTCGGCCGCTGTGACCCCCGTCCCCCAGGTCCCCGCCGACCCGCCGATGTCTCCGCCGACTCGCCGACGCGGTCCGCGGTCTCGCCCCCCGCCGACCCGCCGAGCCAGCGGTCCCGCTGAGCCCGCCAACCCCGCCGCTGTCCCGATCGTCGCCGGCCCCGCCCAATGAAAATGCGCTTCTACCCAGTCATCGGGCCCGGAATCAGCGTGAATACGGGCCCAATGACTGGGTAGAAGCGCACCTTGTCGCGCCGCATCCGCAGAGCGGCGGCGGCGCCGGGGAGAGCTAGGCCGCCAGGGCCTGCCGCTCCGGGGCCGGGTCCGCCAGGGGCGGGTACTCCACCTGGAGGTACGGGCGCGGGATGCGGTGCTCGCGGGAGAGCCGCGCGCGGACGCGCACGTGCCACGTCCGGTACGCCCAGACGGTCGCGACCGCCGCGACCAGCAGGGTCGCCACGGCCCCGATGAGCACCGCGTACCGCGGGCCGAACGTCTCGCCGATCCAGCCGACGACGGGCGAGCCCAGCGGCGTGGTGCCGAGCAGCACCATCATGTAGATCGACATGACGCGACCCCGCATCTCGGGTGCCACCGAGAGCTGGATCGCCGCGTTGGCCGACGTCAGCATGGTGAGCGACGCGAAGCCGACGGGGATGCACATGATCAGGTAACCGAGGTAGGTCGGCATGACGGCCTGGATCCCCATGGCGATCGCGAAGGCGAACGCCGCGCCGAGCACGAGCCGCACGCGCGGCCGCTCCCGCCGGGCCGCCAGGAGCGCGCCCGCGAGCGAGCCGATGGCCAGCACGGACCCGAGGATCCCGTACTCGCCGGCGCCCCGCCCGAACTCGACGCGCGCCATCATGGCCGACGTGAGCTGGAAGTTCAGTCCGAACGTGGAGACCACGCCCATCACGACCATGATCACCACGATGTCGCTGCGCCCGCGGATGTAGGCGAGCCCCTCGCGGATCTGCCCCTTGGCGCGCGAGGCGGTGGGCTGGACCCGCAGGTCACGCATCCGGGTCAGGGCCAGGATCACGGCACCGAACGCGATGCCGTTGATGACGAACACCCATCCCGTGCCGACGGCGGCGATGAGCAGGCCCGCCACACCGGGACCGATGAGGCGCGCGGCGTTGAAGTTCGTCGAGTTGAGCCCGACGGCGTTCGCGAGCCGCTTGGTCGGCACGAGCTCGGCGACGAAGGTCTGCCGCACGGGTCCGTCGATGGCGCTCACCACACCCAGCAGGGCGGCGAACACGTACACGTGCCACAGCTCGGCCGCGCCGGACAGCACCAGCGCACCGAGCCCGAGGCCCAGTACGCCCATGCCGCCCTGCGTGAGCATCAGGAGCTTGCGGCGGTCGACGCGGTCGGCCAGCAGGCCGGCCCACGCGGACAGGAAGATGTGCGGGATGAACTGCAGCGCGGTGACGATGCCCACGGCGACGCCGGAGTTGTTGGTCAGGACGGTCAGGACGACCCAGTCCTGCGCCACGCGCTGCATCCAGGTGCCGATGTTGGCGACGAGAGCGCTGGCGAACCAGAGACGATAGTTACGGTATTTAAGGCTGGCGAAGGTTGCGCTCATCGAGCGGCGATCCGGATCAGGAGCTCGCTGGCTCCTGCAAGGATCTCTCTCTCCTCTACGGTCAGTGTGGACAGCTGTTTGGTGAGCCAGGCGTCACGACGACGCCGGGTCTCGGCGACCTCACGTTCGCCCGCCGCGGTGAGGCGGACGACGACCTGTCGCTTGTCGGTCGCGTGCTCCACCTTCTCGACGAGGCCGAGCTCAGCCAGGGTGTTCACTGCTCGGGTCATCGACGGCGGCCGGACGCGCTCGTGCTCGGCGAGGGAGCCGGGAGACATCTCGCCGTGCTTGTGCAGCACGGTCAGGATCCCGAACTGCCCCTCGGGAAGGTCGGCCTCGCCGCGCTCGGCGCGCAGGCGACGGGACACTCGGGTGAGGGCGACGCGGAGGTCGCCCCCGACGGTCGCCGGGCTTCGGCTGGACCTGCGGGAGCTCGACGGCACCCACGTCATTCTAGATCATTAGCCTTGCTAACGGTACGTGGGTGCGGTCACACCACCGGCGTCCGACGGCGCCGCCCGGCGGCGGAAGAGCGCGCCGCCCGGCGGCGGAAAGACGCGCCGCCCGGCGCCGGAGAGGCGCGCCGCACACAGCCCGGAACGACGAAGCGCCCGACCCCGTGCGGGGCGGGCGCTCCGAGGCCGGAACGGCCGAGGGTCAGCGCGCGCGGTTGGACTGCGCGAACTGTGCGACGCTCGGCTGGAGCTCCTGCTGCACGTTCTCGAACCGCTGCCCCTGCTCGCTGTGCACCTTGAGCCGGTTCTCGAACTCGGCCTGCGTGCGCAGCTCGTCCTCGGTGGGCCACAGGCCGATCCCGAGGATGAGGAGGAACGTCACGACGCTGACCGCCATCACGAGCGGCACGAGCAGCTGCATCGTGGACGCGCCCGCGGGGACGGTGCTGACGGGGTTGACCACGGAGACGCCGGCCATGCCCGTGTAGTGCATGCCGGTCACCGCGATCCCCATCACCAGGGTGGCCACGATGGTCGCGAGCGTGCCGCGGATGTGGACCGTGCACCACAGCGCGGCGGTCGCCGCGACGATCGCGATGGCGACCGACGCGATGACGTAGACCGGGTTGTAGACGACCTGGGCGGACATCTCCATCGCTTCCATGCCCATGTAGTGCATGGCGGCGACGCCGGAACCGGCGAGCGCGCCGCCGACGAGCATCGCCGGCAGCTTTCGCTTGCCCAGCTCGGTGATGAACAGGCCGGCGCCGACCACGATGATCGCGATCGCCGCGCTGAGGAGGGTCTCAGGGATGTTGTACCGGATGGTCACGCCGGAGGCGGAGAAACCGAGCATGGCGACGAAATGCATCACCCAGATCCCGGTACCGCCCAGGGCGATGGCGCCGAAGACGAGCCACGCCGCACGCGCGCCGCCCGAAGCCGCTCGGGCTCGGGACGTGCACGCAAGGCCCGTCGCTGCGCCGGTGCACGAGATCGCGAACGCCAGGATGGGCGTCACGATCCCGAAGGTGAAGTGGTCGATCACTGGCATCTTGTTGAACAGCCCCTCAGAATGGTTCCCTCTGTTGCGGAAACGTTACAGAGTCCCCGTGTACCGGACAATAGGCAGAACTCCCCGTCGAAGGGGTATTGCGGACGTGATCGGGCTGGTCAGAAGCGTTCGACGAGATAGTCGACGCACGCGGTGAGCGCGGCGACGTCGTCGGGCTCGACGGCGGGGTACATGCCGACGCGGAGCTGGTTGCGCCCGAGCTTCCGGTAGGCGAACACGTCCTGGACGCCGTTGGCGCGTAGCTCGGAGAGTACCCGTCCGGCGTCGATCTCGTCGGCCAGATCGATGGTCCCGACCACCGTGGACCGCTCCTCCGGGCGCCGCACGAACGGCGTCGCCCACGGCCGCGCGTCGGCCCAGGAGTAGAGGGTCTCGGCCGACGTCGCGCAGCGCTTCACCGACCACTCCAGCCCGCCCTGGTGCAGGAGCCACTCCACCTGGTCGGCCAGGAGCAGCAGCGTCGCGATGGCCGGCGTGTTCAGGGTCTGGTCCAGGCGCGAGTTCTGGATCGCGGTGGTGAGGGACAGGAACTCCGGCACCCAGCGGCCCGACGCCTCGATCCGCGCCGCGCGCTCGACGGCCGCAGGGGAGAGGACCGCCAGCCACAGCCCGCCGTCGGCCGCGAACACCTTCTGCGGGGCGAAGTAGTAGGCATCGGTCTGGCGCAGGTCCACCGGCAGCGCGCCCGCCCCGGACGTCCCGTCCGTGAGTACGACGGCGCCGTCCGGCCCGGACGGGCGCAGCACCGGGGCCATCGCCCCCGTGGAGGTCTCGTTGTGCGGGGTGGCGTAGGTGTCGACGTCGTCGGCGGGCTCGAGGTAGGCGACCGTGCCCGGCTCCGCCTCGATCACCTGGGACGGCTCGAGGAAGGGGGCCCGCAACGTGGCGGTGGCGAACTTGGCGCCGAACTCACCGAAGGACGCGTGCTGCGCCTTGCGCTCCACGAGGCACAGCGTGGCGACGTCCCAGAAAGCGGTGGAGCCGCCGTTGCCGAGGGCCACCTCGTACCCGTCGGGCGCGCCGAGCAGCTCCGTGACACCCTCGCGAATGCGGCGGACCACATCCTTGACGGGCGCCTGCCGGTGCGAGGTACCGAGCACGTGGGCGTTCGCCACGAGATGATCGACCTGTCCCGGGCGCACCTTGGAGGGGCCTGAGCCGAAACGGCCGTCAGTGGGCAACAGGTGTGTCGGGATTGTCAGTGGCACAGAACTAGACTAGAACCTGGGCCGACGCCCGGGGCGCCGAGCCCAGGGCGACTGGACGGCTGCGCGCATGACGGGAGCTGACGTGACGGATCTGATCGACACCACCGAGATGTACCTCAAGACGATCTACGAGCTCGACGAGGAGGGCATCACCCCCCTGCGCGCGCGCATCGCGGAGCGCCTGGGGCACTCCGGTCCGACGGTGTCGCAGACGGTCGCGCGTATGGAGCGCGACGGGCTCGTGATCGTGACCGGCGACCGCCACCTGGAGCTCACCGAGCTCGGGCACGACAAGGCGATGCGCGTGATGCGCAAGCACCGCCTCGCGGAGCGCCTGCTGACCGACGTGATCAAGCTCGACTGGGAGCACGTGCACGTCGAGGCATGCCGCTGGGAGCACGTGATGAGCGACCTCGTGGAGAAGCGGCTCGTGGGCCTGCTGGACCACCCGCACCACGACCCCTACGGCAACCCGATCCCCGGCCTGTCCGAGCTGGGCGAGGCCTACACGGACGTGCCGTTCCTGGCCGGCGTGATCTCGCTGCCGTCCGCCTTCGAGGCCGCGGCCAAGAAGGGCGTGAAGGGCGAGCCGCTCGCGGCGTCCCTGACCCGCATCGCGGAGCCCCTGCAGACGGACGTCGAGCTGCTGGCCCGACTGTCCGACGCCGGTCTCGTGCCCGGCTCGCGGATCACGGCGGAGCTCACCGACGGTACGTACACCGTGACGGTCGACGGCGCCGGGACGGCGCTCGAGCTGGGCGAGGACCTGGCGCGACACCTCTTCGTCGCGACCTCCTGAGGGTGTCCCGAACCACCCGCTTTGTCGGAAAGGTGAGGCCACGTTCCCGACACGCCATGACATTCGTTGCCGGAACGTGACATCGGGGGTGACGTCGGGTACGTTCGGATCGCTCCCGCGGAGTTTATTCCGAGGGAGTCTCCGGACGGACGCCGAACTCTGTCACCGGCCGGGGCCCCAAGACGACCGCATGACAGAGGCGGGGGACCCACCATCGGGCGCCAGGGTGCGTCCTCGGGGTGAAGCCGGGTAATCCTTCGGGAGTGCACGGCCGGGTGATTTCTCCCACCCGAACCCGACAGCTGACCTCGAAGGCGTACAAGGAGAGGTACTACGTGACCGCACGTACCACCCGCGCACGCCATCGTGCTGCGCGGCGCCCCGTGACTCCGCTCACCGAGCTTGCTCAGAACGCCGCCGTCGGTCGTCGTACCGCCGTCGTCGCAGCAGCCGGTGGGCTTCTTGTTTCCACCTTTGGTGGCGCGATGGCAGCGCAGGCCGCTCCGATGGAGACCGGCCACGCCAAGATGAACTCGGTGGACCTCAACGCGCTGACGTCCCAGGCTCGCGAGTCCCTGTCGAACGCCCCTGTCGTGACCGTCGCGCCCGACGCCGAGCTGAGCGTCGAGAAGTCCGCCGTCTCGGTGGTCTCCGCCGCCGACAACGAGGACTACCAGGCCGAGCTCGCCGCCCAGGAAGCCGAGGAGGCCGCTGAGGCGGCCGCCGCCGAGGCAGCAGAGGCCGCGGCCACCGCGGTGTCGACCACTTCCTCGTCCGTCGACATCCCGGCGTCGGCGATCGGCAACTCCGTGATCTCCATCGCCAGCCGCTACATCGGCGTCCCGTACGTCTCCGGCGGCTCCAGCCCGAGTGGTTTCGACTGCTCGGGCTTTACCTCGTACGTCTTCGCGCAGCTCGGCATCTCGCTGCCGCACTCGTCGTCGGCGCAGGCCGGCTACGGCACCCAGGTGCCGGCGTCGCAGGCCCAGCCGGGCGACCTGATGTGGACCCCCGGTCACGTCTCGATCTACGCCGGTGGCAACACCATGATCGACGCGTCCAAGCCGGGCACCGTGGTCGACTTCCGCACCATCTGGCAGTCGAACCCCACGTTCATCCGCCTGGGCTGATCGCAGCCACGCAGTACCGCAGCAGAGCGCCTGTCCGGGGAGATCCGGGCGGGCGCTCTGCTTTGCCATCTTTCTGCCGTCTTTTTGCCTCCGGATACCCGTGGACCGCGCCCCGCCGGTAGCGTTGGAGGGCAAAGATGCACTGCTGAGGAAAGGACTGGCGATGACACGATCCGAGGTCGTACTGGTCGGGGTGGACGGATCGGCCGCGAGTCTGCACGCGCTGGACTGGGCTACCGCCTACGCGCACCGCGTGGGCTGGGCGCTGCACATCGTGTGCAGCTACTCACTGCCGTCGTTCACCGCCGCGTCGCTCGACGGCGGATACGCCGCCCTGGACGACACCACGATCCAGGAGGGCGCGAAGGCGGTCCTGGTCGAGGCGGAGAACCGCGTGGCCGACGCGGGGGTCCGCGCCACCACGGAGGTCGCGACCGGTGACGCCGCGGGCGTGCTCGTGGAGCTGTCCGCCGACTACGGGCTCGCCGTGGTCGGGACCCGGGGCCGGGGCGGGTTCACGGAGCGGTTGCTGGGCACGGTGTCGTCCGCGCTCCCCGCGCACGCGAAGTGCCCGGTGGTGGTGGTGCCGCTGCGCGCCGAGACCAACCGCGGCGTCTCCTGGACGCCGCCGGACCTCGCGGCGGACGAGCCGGCCGGTGCGCCGGCCGCCCTGGACGCCGAGGCGGGCGGGGTCGCCGAGATCCGGGAGGTGCGCCGCATCGTCGTCGGCGTGGACGGGTCGCCGCAGGCCGAGCGGGCGCTGCAGCACGCGATCGTGCAGGCCAACGCGTGGGGTGCGGAGCTGACCGCCGTCACGGGCGTGCCCGTGGGCAACGCCGGGATGCTGGCGTGGCTGCCGTCCTCGATCGACCGGGAGCAGGTGCTGGCCGACATCGGGGCCGGCATGGACGTGCTGATCGACCGGTACGAGGCGCAGAACCCCGGGCTGCGGATCCGGCGGATCGTGCTCGACGGCACGGGCGCCGAGCTACTGACGGAGTTCTCGACGGCGTCGGACCTCGTGGTCGTCGGCTCGCGCGGCCGCGGCGGCTTCCGCGGGCTGCTGCTGGGCTCGACGAGCCAGGCCGTGCTGCACCACGCGGCGTGCCCGGTGCTCGTGGTGAACAAGCACTGCCCGGACTGACCCGCGCGGTGTCCCGGAACGTGTCAGACCCTCAGGTCACCGGGGTGACCTGAGGGTCTGACACGTTGGCGGGCCGGTCGGTCAGGCCTGGTGCGCGGCCTCGGCGGCCGCGAGGAGCACGCAGGTCGCGACGCCGTCCATCGCCGTGCGGACCTCGTCCAGCGGGGGCATCGACGGCGCCAGGCGCACGTTCTTGTCCTGCGGGTCCTTGCCGTACGGGTGGGTGGCGCCGGCGGGGGTCAGGGCGATCCCGGCCTCCTTGGCGAGCTGGACCACGCGGGCCGCCGTGCCCGCCGCGACGTCGAGCGACACGAAGTAGCCGCCCTTGGGCTCGGTCCACGACGCGATGCCGTAGCCGCCCAGCCGCTCGGTCAGGATCTCGACCACGGCCTCGAACTTGGGCGCCAGGATCGCGCGGTGCTTGCGCATGTGCTCGCGCACGCCGTCGGCCGAGCCGAAGAACATCGCGTGCCGCAGGTGGTTGATCTTGTCGGGGCCGATCGAGGCGACCGACAGGTGCTTCTTGAACCAGGCGATGTTGGCCGGCGAGCTGCCCAGGAATGCGACACCCGCGCCCGCGAACGTGATCTTGGAGGTGGACGCGAACAGGAGCACGCGGTCCGGGTGGCCGGCCTCGGCGGCCAGCGCGATGGCGTTCGGGCTGGTCACCTCGTCGTCGGTCAGGTGGTGCACCGCGTACGCGTTGTCCCACAGGATCCGGAAGTCCGGCGCGGCCGCGGGCATGGAGACCAGCGCGCGGGCGACCTCGGCGCTGATGACCGCGCCGTCCGGGTTGGAGTAGGTGGGGACCACCCACATGCCCTTGATGGTGGGGTCCGCGGCGACGAGCGCGGCCACGGCCTCGGCGTCCGGGCCGTCCGCCGTCATCGGGACGGGGATCATCTCGATGCCGAACGCCTCGCAGATCGTGAAGTGCCGGTCGTAGCCCGGCACCGGACAGATCCAGCGCACCTTCTCCTCGCGTGACCAGGGCTTCGGCGAGTCGGGGAAGCCGAACAGCTCCGCGAAGGCGACGACGTCGTGCATGGACGTGAGCGAGGCGTTCCCGCCCGCGAGGAGCTGCTCGACGGGTACGTCGAGGAGCTCGGCGAAGATGCGGCGGATCGTGATGCCGCCGTCCAGCCCGCCGTAGTTGCGCGTGTCCGTGCCGGACTCGTCGGCGTGCACGCCGACGCCGGGCAGGGCCAGCATGGGCTCGGCGAGATCGAGCTGCTCGGCCGACGGCTTGCCGCGCGTGAGATCCAGCTTCAGGCCCTTGGCCTGAAGCTCGGCGTACGCCTGCTGGAGCTCCGCGAGTGCGGGCAGTGTTGCGGTGTTGTGGGACGACGTCGTAGTGGTCACCCCCGGGAGCCTACGCTCAGCCGGCGGCCGGTGACAGCCTGGACCGGCGTCGCTTGCGCGGCGGGGCCGGCTTCTCGTCCGGGATGTCCGCCGTGTCTGTGGACGGGGTGGTTTCGACGGCGGCATCGGCCGTCGCCGGCTCCTCGGGTTCCGCCGGACCCTCGTCCTTCTGTCGCTCTGCGGCCGTCGGCTTCTCGGCGTCCTGGACCGGCTCCTCGGCGTCCTGGGCCCGCTCGTCCCCGTCCTGGGCCGCCGGCTCCTCCGCGTCCTGGACAGGCTCCTCCGCGTGGGCCTCGCCGTCCGAGCCGTCGTCGTCGGAACCCTCGCCCGAGCCGCCGCCGGGGCCACCGTCCCGCAGCGCCACCAGGGACTCCTCCAGGATGTCCAGCGCCATCTCCAGCTCGGGCTGCACGATCGACAGCGGCGGCGACAGGCGGATCGTCGCGTCGTGCGTGTCCTTCGCGAGGACGCCGCGCTCCAGCAGGGCCTCGCACAGCTCGCGGCCCGTGCCGAGCGACGGGTCCACGTCGATCCCCGCCCAGAGCCCCACGCAGCGCGCCCCGGTCAGCAGGCCCTGGTCCACGAGCGCGTCGAGCCGCTCCTCGAGCACCCGGCCCGACGCCGCCGCGCGCGCCTGGTACTGCCCCGTCGAGAGCAGGTCGAGGGCCGCGACGCCGACCGCGCACGCCAGCGGGTTGCCGCCGAACGTCGACCCGTGCGTGCCGGGCGTCAGGACGCCCAGGATCTCCGGCTTGCCGACCACCGCCGAGACCGGGACGATTCCGCCGCCCAGCGCCTTGCCCAGACAGACCAGGTCCGGCTGTACGTCCCAGAGCTCACAGGCCAGGGTGGTGCCGGTGCGGCCGAGGCCCGACTGGATCTCGTCGGCGACCAGGGCGATGTTCTTCTCCGCGGTGAGGGCGCGCAGGCCCGGCCAGAAGTCGTCCGGCGGCACCACCACACCGGCCTCGCCCTGCACCGGCTCCATCAGCACGGCTACCGTCGTGTCGTCCACGGCGTCGGCCACCGCGGCCAGGTCGCCGAACGGCACCCGGACGAAGCCTGGGGCGAACGGGCCGAACCCGTCGCGGGCGACCGGGTCGTCCGACAGGCCGACCAGCGTGGTGGTGCGGCCGTGGAAGTTGCCGCCGGCGACCACGATCGTCGCCTGGTCCGCGGGCACGCCGCGCACGTCGTAGCCCCACTTGCGGACCGCCTTGATCGCGGTCTCCACGGCCTCGGCGCCGGTGTTCATCGGCACCACGAGGCTGTCCTCGCCGCCGGTCGTCAGCGGCCCCACGACCTCGACGAGCCGCTGGGCGAACTCCTCGAGCCGGTCGTGGTCGAACGCACGGGACGTGAGCGTGACCTGGCGCAGCTGCGTCATCGCAGCCGCCACCAGTCCTTGGTGCAGGTGCCCGAAGTTCAGGGCCGAGTATCCCGACAGGAAGTCGAGGAACTCGTTGCCGTCGGTGTCCCATACGTGTGTACCGTGCGCCCGCGCGATCGTGACCGGCAGGGGGTGGTACGTCGGGGCGAGTGCGCCGTGCGTCGTGTCCGCCATGACCCGCAGCCTAGGTCGGGTCCCGGGATCCTGCCGGTCCGCTCGCGGATATTGACAACCTGGACCGCGCAG
The DNA here is from genome assembly GCF_040655935.1 of Promicromonospora sp. NPDC050262. Taxonomy (NCBI): domain Bacteria; kingdom Bacillati; phylum Actinomycetota; class Actinomycetes; order Micrococcales; family Promicromonosporaceae; genus Promicromonospora; species Promicromonospora sp. NPDC050262. The sequence continues at coordinate 296,954 of NZ_JBFAKX010000006.1, forward strand.
CGCCCCGGCGGCGGCCTATCTCTGCTCGATGACGCGGGGGAACCGCTCCGGCGGGGGACCGAACGCGGCGCGGGACTGCGCGATCACGGTGTGGCCGAGCGCGCGTGCTCCGATCAGGCCGACCACGGCGCCGATGCCGAACGGCAGGATGCGGCCGAGCAGCAGGCTGCCCTGCTTGGCGATCTGCTTCTTGATGAACTGGTGCGTCAGCGCCTTGTTCACGCGCTGCAGCGTGCCGCGCGGCATGCTCGTGAGCAGCACCTTGCCCCACGCGACGCCCGACCCGCCGATCGCGTCCTCGACGTCCTTCGCGCCCTTGTCACCGAGCACCGTGGCGAGCAGCAGCGCCCGCCGGCGTGGGACGTCCTGCACGTCGATCCCGTGCACGTCGGCCACCGCGAGCGAGAACGCCGCGGACGACGCGAAGAACGTCGCCACGTCGCTCGTCGACAGCGCGACGCTCGCGGCCGTGCCGACCGCCGGGATCGCGGCGGCCGCGCCCACCGCGCTGCCCGTGGTCTGGATGACCCGCAGGTACTCCTTCTCCAGCAGCCGGATGATCTCCGCCGGTGAGGCGTCGGGGTTCCTGGCGCGCACCTTGTCCACATGCTTGTGGATGGTCGCCGACGGGATGGTCACCGCCCGGTCGACCAGGTGGTCCAGCGGCCCGTCCGGCTTGTAGTTGAGCCAGTCCGCCTTGGTGACCTGCAGCGAGTCGTCCGGCTTGACCAGGGCGTCGCCCGGCGTCGCCCGGCCGTTGGACTCGGCCGCGGTCAGCTTCTTGTCGTCGGTCATGTCAGCCCTCCGGCTGGTTGAACTGCGCGTCCGGGATCTGGGCGCCCGCCTTGAGCGTGCGGCCCACCGTGCATGCCTTGTCGATCGATCGCTGGGCGATCGTCAGGAGCTTCGCCCGGTCCTCGTCGTCGAGGGCGGACAGGTCGATCTCGAACTTCTCGGTGAGCACCGGGTACCGGTCCTCCGCCATGTCCTTCGGGTCCTCGACCCGGATGGTGGTCTTGTAGTCGTCACCCAGACGCCGCGAGAACGCACGGTCGCTGCTCATCCCGGCGCACGCCGCGAGCGCGATCTTCAGCAGCTCGCCCGGCGTGAACACCGCGCCGGCGCTCGCCGGCCCGATCTCGACGCGGGCACCGCGGGCGGAGAAGCCCGTGTACGTCCGTGTGCCGTTGCGCTCCACCCACAGCGGGTCGGTGGGCGAGGGGGTCACGGCGTCCTCGGTGCGCGCGGCGTCCGGGGTCGTGGTCTGCTCCGTCATGGGGGTAATCCTTCCACTGGTCACCGACACGGTCACGGAGCTGGGCGCAGCGCGTCCCGGTCGGTCGCCTCGTGGTCAACGCGAACGGCGTCCGCGACGTTCCCGCTCGCCGCGCGGACCGGCCCGCTCGCCGCGCAGATCCACCCCTGCGCTGCGACGATTCTGCGATGGGGGAGAACGTGAGCGGGACGCCGGCTGCGCCCGGCCCGGCGTCGGACAGCGGGAGCACGACGCCGGAGGGCGGGAAGGTCCTGTGGACGCCGGACTGGCGGGACGTCGTGAAGCGGCTGCTCGGTGTGGCGGGTGTGGTCCTGGCCGTGTGGCTGATCTACCTGTTCCTCGACGCGTTCCTGCCGCGCTGGTGGGCGCAGGTGATCGGCAACGCCGTGGACGGGTCGTTCGCCGCGGGCGCCTGGTGGGGGCTGCTGATCGGCGCCGTGTTCACGCTGGTCCCGGTGCTGTTCCTCGCGCAGGCGGTGCTCACCAGGCGGTCGTGGCAGGTGCGCGGCGGGTACCTCGCGGCGGCGGTCGTGTTCGCCGTGCCGAACCTGCTGACCCTGGGCATCGTGCTGGGCACCTCCAAGCCGGCGCACGCCGGCGAGCGGATCCTCGACGTGGACGGTCCCGCGTTCCGCGGGGGGTCGGCGTGGGGCGCGGTGGCAGGTGGCGTGGTGGCGCTCGTGATCGTGACGATGACCGTGCTCTACCGACGGCGCGGGGCCCACATCAAGGAGCTGCGGGCGCAGCAGGGCTGACGGCGGCAGGTCTCCGGGGCTCGCGCGAGGGGCGGACGTAGGCTTGCCCCCATGACCGAGATCGACACCCCGTACGAGAACCTGCTCCGCGACGTGCTCGCCACCGGGACCCGCAAGGGCGACCGGACCGGCACGGGCACGCGCAGCGTGTTCGGGCGGCAGATCCGGTACGACCTGGCGCAGGGGTTCCCGCTGATCACCACCAAGCGCGTGCACCTCAAGTCGGTCGTGTACGAGCTGCTGTGGTTCCTGCGCGGCGACTCCAACGTGCGCTGGCTGCAGGAGCGCGGCGTGAAGATCTGGGACGACTGGGCCGACGAGTCCGGCGAGCTGGGCCCGGTGTACGGCGTCCAGTGGCGCTCCTGGCCCACGCCCGGCGGCGGGCACGTGGACCAGATCGCGAAGGTCGTCGAGCAGATCCGCACCAACCCGGACTCGCGGCGGCACGTCGTCACGGCCTGGAACCCGGCCGAGGTGGACGACATGGCCCTGCCGCCGTGCCACGCCCTGTTCCAGTTCTACGTGGCCGACGGCAAGCTGAGCTGCCAGCTCTACCAGCGCTCGGCGGACCTGTTCCTCGGGGTGCCGTTCAACATCGCCTCGTACGCGCTGCTCACGCACATGGTGGCGGCGCAGACCGGCCTCGACGTCGGCGAGTTCGTGTGGACCGGCGGCGACGTGCACATCTACGACAACCACGTGGAGCAGGTCGAGACGCAGCTCGCGCGCGACCCGTACCCGTACCCGTCGCTGCGGCTGGCCCCGCGCGACTCGATCTTCGACTACGAGTTCGAGGACGTCGAGGTGCTGGGCTACGTGTCGCACCCCACCATCAAGGCCCCGATCGCCGTCTGATGATCGGGCTCATCTGGGGACAGGCGCGCGACGCCGCAGGCCGGTCCGTCATCGGCGCGGGCGGCGACATCCCGTGGCACGTGCCGGAGGACTTCGCGCACTTCAAGCGGACGACGGCGGGACACCCCGTGGTGATGGGCCGGCTCACGTGGGAGTCGCTGCCCAAGCGGCCCCTGCCCGGCCGGACCAACATCGTGGTCTCGTCGCGCGGTGCCCACGGGGTGCCGGACGCCGCCGACGGCGTCATGGCGGCAGGGACTCTCGGCGAGGCGCTCACGGTGGCCGCCGACGCACCCGGCGGGGACGAGATCTGGGTGATCGGCGGGTCGCAGGTCTACCACGAGGCGATGCCTGTCGCCGACGTCCTGGAGGTCAGCGAGATCAACACGGAGGTCGAGGGCGACGTCTACGCCCCGGAGATCGGCCCGGAGTGGTCGGTCGCCTCCGCGACGGACTGGACGACGTCGTCCTCCGGGCTGCGGTTCCGGCACCTGACCTACCGCCGCGCGGAGTAGCCCCGCGCGGCGGATGAGCAGGTCAGACCAGGTCGCGGACCGCCGCGTACTGCTCGCGCACGACCGGCTTCGGGTCGGCCGCGAGGGTCGTCGCGATCGTCGTCGACCAGGCGGGGGGCGCGACGTCGGCCGAGCCGTCCGCGGCGGAGGATGCCGCGAGCGTCCAGGCCGCCTGACGCGCGGCGCCGTCGGCCACGTACTCGCCCGGCTCGGGGATACCGATGGGGAGCCCGAAGACCTGCGGGGCGATCTGCTGCACGGCGGGGGACTGGGCCGCCCCACCGATCAGCATCACGCGCTCCACCGAGACACCCTGCGCCCGCAGCGCGTCGAGGCCGTCCGCGAGCCCGCACAGCATGCCCTCGATGTAGGCGCGGGCCAGGTGGGAGCGGGTCGACGTCGCCAGGCGGATGCCGTGCAGCGTGCCGGTCGCGTCGGGCCGGTTGGGCGTGCGCTCGCCCTCCAGGTACGGCACGAGCACGAGGCCGTCGGAGCCGGGCGGGGCCTGGAGCGCGAGCCCGGCCAGCTCGTCGAAGTCGACGCCGAGCACCTCGCGGGCCGCGTCGAGCACGCGCGCCGCGTTGAGCGTGACGGCGAGCATGAGCGCGTTGCCGGTCGCGTCGGCGAAGCCGTTGATCGCGCCGGAACCGTCGGCGGTGCGCTTGGGGGCGACGGCGGAGACGACGCCCGACGTGCCGATCGAGATGGCGATGTCGCCCGGCGTCATGCCGAGCCCGAGGGACGCGCCGGCGTTGTCGCCCGCGCCGGGCCCGATCAGGGCGCCGCCGTCGACGTCGGAGCCCGCGACGGACGGGTGCGCCACAGCGCCGGCCTCGGCCGCGCCGACCACGCGCGGCAGCACCACATCGGTGCGGCCCAGGGCACGTTCCAGCAGGTCGGCGCGGTACTCGCCGACGGCGGCGTCGTAGTACCCGGTGCCCGAGGCGTCCGAGCGGTCCGTGAACAGCTTGTCGAGCTGCGGCCCCAGCGGCGCCGTCGGGTCGCCCGCGGGCCCGTACCCCGCGATGCGCCAGGACAGCCAGTCGTGGGGGAGCGCGACGGCGGCGACGCGCGCCGCGTTCTCCGGCTCGTTGTCGTGCAGCCAGCGCAGCTTGGTGACGGTGAGGGAGGCGACGAGCACCGAGCCGACGGCGTCGGCCCAGGCCTGCGCGCCCGCCGCGCGGTCGCCGTCGCCCAGCTCGGTGATCAGGGCCTCGGCCGACGGCGCGGAGCGGTTGTCGTTCCACAGCAGCGCCGGCCGGACGACGTTGCCGTCGGCGTCGAGCGTGACCATGCCGTGCTGCTGGCCGCCCACGGACAGGGCCGCGACGTCGGCCAGGCCCCCCGCGGCGGCCGCCGCCTCCTGGAAGGCGTCCCACCAGTGCCGCGGGTCCACCTCCGTGCCGTCCGGGTGCTTGGCGGAACCGGTCCGCACCAGCGCACCGGTCTCGGCGTCGCGCACGACGATCTTGCAGGACTGCGTGGACGTGTCCACACCGGCGACGAGGGGCATCGGTGCTCCAGGGGGTGGTTCGTGAGGGGGAGAGGCGACTGACACGCTACCGCGCTGGGTTCAGGCGCCGGACCGCCCCCGCACGTGTCGGACGTACAGGTCACCCGGGTGACCTGTACGTCCGACACGTGCGGGGACGGGGCGGTCAGCCGATCAGGTGG